>JAABUB010000083.1 GCA_011389575.1 Desulfotignum sp.
CAGCACCATGGTACATCTTTGATCAAGTACTTTTACAACAAAGCACTGAAAAGCGGGAAAGACAATGTAAAAGAAGAAAATTTCCGGTATCCCGGTCCCAAACCCCAGACCCGGGAAACCGGTATCGTCATGCTGGCGGATGTGGTGGAAGCAGCGGTGCGGGCACTGGAACGTCCTACACCTGCCCGGATCAGAGGAAGGGTCAAGGAACTGATCAATGATATTTTTGCCGACGGCCAGCTGGAAGAATGCGAACTCACCCTCAAGGACCTTCACCAGATTGCCAAAAGCTTTAACAATATCCTGACCAGCATTTATCACAGCCGTATCGAGTATACAGACAAACCCCAGGAAAAGAAAAAAGAAAAAAATGACAGCCCCAAAGATACTGATCGACAACCGGCAAAAAGCAATGGTGCCAACCCCAACCCTGCGCAAAAAGACAGAACTGATCTTAAACGCCTTGGGTTGTGATCACCAGGAAATCTCGATTGTGATCATGGATGATGCGCAAATCCGGGAACTCAACCAGAGTTTCCGGGGGATTTGCCGACCCACCAATGTACTGGCCTTTCCCATGCAGGAAGGAGAATTTTCCGACATCACCCCGGAACTGCTGGGAGATGTTGTCATATCCGCACAAACCGCCCGCAAAGAAGCGGATACAGCAGGCATCACCCTGGAAGAACGGATGTCTCAGCTGCTGGTCCACGGGATTCTTCATCTGCTGGGATTTGACCATGAAGCCCCGGAATCCAATGCAGAAGAAATGGAAACCAAAAGCCTTGAAATTTTGAGACAAATTGAAAACAATTCGGATTTAGACGCGTTTTAAACCAAAAAAGGAAAAACAAATGGCAGAATTGGCTGTGAATGTGGATCATGTGGCCACCCTGCGCCAGGCCCGGGGTATTGATTACCCTGATCCGGTGGCAGCGGCAGTTGCAGCGGAAATTGCCGGTGCAGATGCCATTGTGGTACATTTGAGAGAAGACCGCCGTCATATCCAGGAACGGGATGTCCGGCTGCTGCGGCAGATCGTGCAGTCCAAACTCATTCTGGAGATGGCCGCCACCAGTGAGATGCTGGGAATCGCCCTGGATATTCTTCCCCATACCGTCACCCTGGTCCCGGAAAAAAGAGAAGAACTGACCACAGAAGGGGGGCTGGATCTGGTTACCCACCAGGATATTATCAGAGAAGCGATATCCACCCTGAAAAACGCGGGAATAAAGGTGTGCATCTTTATTGACCCGGATCTGGACCAGATCAAAATCGCCCATAAAATCGATGCAGACATGATTGAAATCCACACCGGCGCTTTTTGTGATGCCGCAACCGAGACCGAAGCCCGGCGGGAGTTTTCACGCATCGTGGATGCCGCCAAGATCGGAACCAAGCTAAAACTGGGGGTAAATGCCGGACACGGGATCTGCTACAACACCATCAAGGCATTTGAAGGTCTCCGTGAAATCCGGGAATTTTCCATCGGCCACAGCATTGTTGCAAGAGCGGTTCTCGTGGGAATGGACCAGGCTGTCAGGGATATGAAACAATTGGTAAAAGCGCTGTAGTAACATTCATGCCCTGGCAGGCACAACAAAAAATGAAAGCTATCAGCTTTTAGCTGTTAGCTGTTAGCTGAGTATTGATGGCTGACGGCTGACGGCTTTCACATAAAACACATACACCAGGCTGCCTGCACAAAATTTGTCCGGTATGTTTAGGTGCTGCACAATTCCAGCAGGCCTGACATGCCGGCAGCCCGGCTTACCCCGTGCGCATTGTTGGAAACCGGCATCAGAACACCGGTATCAAGACCGGACACAGCATTGGCCACACAAAAACTCTGACCTGCCCATTCCAGCATATCATGGTCATTGTAATCATTTCCCACAGCAACAACCCGGTTGCGCGGGATTTTCAGTTCAGAAGAAAGCCATGCCGCAGCCTGACTTTTGGACGTCTGGTGATGGAAGACCTCGATCCATGCAGACCGGTGGTCCAAAGGGGAAGTAGCATGTATCACGCTGTAACCGGCCAGCTCTGCTTTCAGCTCGGCCAGCTGACCGGATACAAGCCCCCCGGGCACCACAGCCAGCACCTGGGTCGCTGATGCATACACCTCGGATTCAGGATGCAGGGGGCTGGCAAAGGACTGATACAACTCAATCCGCTTGTAAAAATCCGGATTTTCATGTCCCCGGGATTTGTAGAAAAAAAAATGGGTGTCCGGAATGGCCTTGTGGACCATATAGTCAAATCCTGCCCGGTCAAAACAGGTGGTGATCTTTATCACATCACGCCTGGAAATGGCAGAACTCCGGAGAATCTTATTTTGCTTTATGTCAAGGACACCGGCCCCGGTGGAAAACAAAAGATAATCCACCGGCAGCAGATCTTTTTCCAGGTTTATTGCGGCCAGGGCTTTTTGAAAGGAGTAGAGACTGCGGCCTGTGGCAATGGCAACCACTACACCCCTGGATTGCAGCCGGGCAAGGGTATCCAGATCTGTGTCTGAAATATCCTTGCCATCATTGAACAGGGTGCCGTCAAGATCTGTGATAAACAGATGCCGGTTCATGGAAGAATGTCTTTTTTTTTCCAGAAGCTGTCCACCGCCTGGAGGAGTTGAGCCATATCAAAAGGTTTCATGAGCAGGATTGCAGTCTGGATCCTGTCCAGAACTTCAGGCGGCGGTGTAATACCGGTACAGATGATCACGGGCAGTCCCGGCCGGATCTGCAAAATTTTTTCCATGAGCACATCACCGGTCATTTCCGGCATGGTATAATCTGTAATTAATGCATCATAGTGAAACGGTTTTTTTTTGAACAATTCCAATGCTGCCGGAGAACGGGTCATGATATCAACTGTATAGCCGTAATCTTCAAGCATTTCCCGGCCAACTTCGGCCAGATAGTCTTCATCATCCACAAATAAAATTCTTCTGCCCTGTACCTGCTGGATCACCTGATCCATCCTTTCATCACTGCCGGCCATTTTACCGGCTGCATATCTTTTCTTTTGGTCTGCTATTTTTTCTTTTTCATGGCTTCCAGAAAAACACTTTCCATGGTACCCACGGGTTTTTCCTTCTGGTCCCCGGCAAACTGCTGCCAGTTTTCCGTCTCCTTCTGGTCCGGCGGTACCAGGGTAATGCGCCGGTTTTCCTCATCCACCTGCTGAACGAGCACAGTGACGGCATCCCCGGGTTTCAATGCATCATAGGATTTGGCATCTGCAGCGTTCCTGACGGTTGATACGGGCATCAGACCTGTCACCCCCGGTTCCAGGCCGATGAACAGCCCGAATGTCTCTCTTTTTTCCAGCCGGCCTGCCAGGATCTCTCCTGGTTTGTATTTGACAGAGATCCCGGTCCAGGGATCTCCCAGGGCATCCTTGATACTCAGGGAAACCCGTTTGGCATCCATATCAATGGATTTAATCACCACCTGAATTTCTTCTTCTTTTTCCACCACATCCTCAGGCCGCATAACCCTTTTCGTATGGCTCATTTCACTGATATGCACCAGGCCGTCCACTCCCGGCGCAATTTCCACAAATGCGCCGAAATTGGTAAGGCGCACCACTTTTCCGGTCACCTGGTCACCGGGTTTAAACGCTGTTTCCATGCTGTCCCAGGGATCTTCGGCCGTTTGTTTTACAGACAGGGAAATTTTGGGCAGATCATGTCCTTCCAGGTGGTCTATTTTCAGCAGTTTCACCAGTACTGTGTCTCCGGGCTGCACCACGTCATCAGGCTTGTCGATCCTGGACCAGCTCAACTCGGAAATATGGGCCATGCCCTCCACTCCCGGTGCCAGTTCGATAAAAGCCCCGTAAGACATGAGCCGGGTAACGGTTCCCTGGATTGTATCCCCCACTGCCACATCTGCCAGAAACGCCTGCTGGGCCTCTTTCATCTGCGCTGTCAGCAGATCTTTTCGGGATACCACAATATTCCGGCCGCTTTCCTCATACCTGGTGACCAGAAAATGATGGGTCTGTCCCACAAAATCCTCCGGGATTTCCACATATTTGACATCCATCTGGCTCACCGGGCAAAAAGCCCGTTTACCCAGGATATCCACATTGAAACCACCTTTTATAACAGCCTTTACCTTTCCCTCCACAGGGGTTTTGTTGTGGGCCGCATCTTCCAGCAGGGCAGCTTTTCCTGCACCGGAAATGGCCCTGGACAAAATAATTTCGCTTTCACTCAAGGACACCACATACAAAGTTATGGTGTCACCCGCCTGCCAGGGGAATTCACCGTTTTCATCCAGCAGCTCGTTTTTTTCAACAACACCGTCACTTTTGGTTCCGGTATCAATATATACACTGGCCCTGCCAACCGATATGATTTTTCCTTCCACCATATCGCCTGGTTTAAGTTCGCGGCCCATGTTGTCTCCATAGGATGCAAAAAGTTCTTCAAAACTCAATTCTTCAGAATTGTTGTCCGGGGTTTCATCAAATTTTTCTGTCATGGTCTTTCTCCAAACAAGGCGGTTATGTAACACATGTCTGACTACTATACTTTACGACAGCCTGTGTAAAGCAAAAAAGTTTTACACACACCCGGGGCCCGACCCCTTGACAGCTCATGGCAGATCCGCATTGACCCGCTCAAGAAGCCTGCCGGCCAGATCTTCGGTAATTCCCGGCAGGGCGGTCAATTCGCCCACAGTGGCATTTTTCAGATTCTCCAGGCCTTTGAAACGGTGGAGGAGCAGTTTTTTCTTTTTTGGTCCGATGCCGGGGACAGTATCAAAAACAGACAGGCTGCCCCGTTTTTCCCGCCGGCTGCGCTGAAAGGTGACGGCTACCCTGTGGGCCTCATCCCTTATCTGCTGCAGCAAAAACAAGGCCTTTTTGGCGGATACGGTGTTCAAAGGATTAACCCGGCCCGGGATATAAATCTTGTCCATATCTTCGCCTTTTGTTTCATCTTTTTTGGCCAGACCGGCCACAGCAAATCTGCCCTGGATACCCAGTTCTTTGAGCACCGACATTGCCATGCCCAGCTGCCCTTTTCCACCGTCCACCACCAGAAGATCCGGCCAGGGCATTTCTGTTTCTTCCTTTAAAAAGCGGCGTGTCAAAACCTGGGTCATACAGGCATAGTCATCAGGCTGGTCAATATCCTGGATGATATATCTGCGGTAGGCATTTTTTTCCGGCCGCCCTCCTGCGAACACCGCCATGGATGATACCGGGTCCTGTCCGGAAAGACTGGAATTGTCAAAACATTCGATCCGCTCAGGTAATCGGTCCATCTGTAAAAGAGACTGGAGCATGGCCAGTGCAGACCGGGCAGCCTCTTCTTTGACCAAAAGCTTTTCCAGTTCCCGGCCGGCATTGACACAGGCCATCTCAACCAGCCGGCGTTTTTCCCCCCGCATTGGCACATGCACATTCACTTTTTTTTCTTTTTTTTCCCGCAGCACAGATGCCAGGGCATCCAGGTTTTCAATCTCCCGGTCCACCAGCACAGCATCCGGCAAAAACCGGGTTTTGCCATAATACTGCCACAAAAAAGCCCGCAGGATTTCATCATTTTCCCTGAATCCGGGATCCAGGGGATAATGCACCGTATCCACCAGCCGGCCGGACCGGACAAGCATCACCGTGACAACAGCCATTCCTTGCCGTGCAGACAGGCCCATCACATCCCGGTCCTTGAGGTCAGTGCACACCACCACCTGTTTTTCCATGATATTGGTTATGGCAAAAATGGCATCCCTTTTCTGGGCCGCTTTTTCAAATTCCCGGATGTCGGCATGGGCCTGCATCTGTGTTTTTAATTTCTGCATCACCTGACCGGGCCTGCCCTTTAAAAACAAAACCGCATCCCTGACCTGCTGCATGTACGCTGCTTCATCCACCTTCATACAGCAGGGCCCCATGCATTCCTTGATCTGATAATTGAGGCAGGGCCGGGACCGGTTTTTAAACTGGGTGTCTTTGCATTTTCTGAGCTTGAAAATTTTTTGAATCTGCCGCAGGGTGCGGTTCACACTGCTGGACGAAGAATAGGGACCAAAATACAGGGCATGGTCGTTTTTTATTTTGCGTACCCGCTGGATGGCAGGAAAGGGTGCATGCATGTCAATGCGCAGCAGCGGATAATTTTTCCCGTCCTTGAGCAGCACATTATATCTTGGCCGGTGCTCTTTTATCAGGTTGGATTCCAGGATAAACGCTTCATGGTCGGATGCGGTGATGATCAGGTCGAAATCCCTGACCATGGCCAGCAGGGCCGCGGTTTTGCCGTCCGGGTGATTTTGTTTGGCAAAATAGGATCCCAGGCGCTTTTTCAGGTCTTTGGCCTTTCCCACATAAATAATCTTTGCTTTGGCATCCTTCATCAGGTAGACCCCGGGGCTGTGGGGTGCCTGGAGGTATTTTTCCGCAAGTGCAGTATCCAGTCCGGTCAAAACGGCACCATCTCTGTCAATTGTCTGATCTTATCCCGGTACCGGGCTGCCTGTTCAAACTCCAGCTTTTCCGCCGCCTTTTTCATCTTGTATTCCAAATCCCGGACAAGGTCCTCCAGATTGAGTTCTTCTCCATCATAGGCCTGGATCTCTTCATGGACAGATGCGGCTTCTTCTGTCGCAGCTGTGCCTTGTCTTGGATATGTGAACACGTTGAGCTGCTTCTGGATGGTGGCGGGAACAATATTATGGGCATCGTTATAGGCTTTTTGTATCTTGCGGCGGCGGCCGGTTTCCTCCATGGCCTTTTTCATGGACCGGGTTTCTTTTTCCGCGTACATGATCACCCGGCCGAATACATTTCTGGCTGCCCTGCCGAAAATCTGGACAAAAGACCGAAAAGACCGTAAAAACCCCTCTTTGTCCGCATCCAGAATGGCCACCAGAGAAACTTCGGGTATGTCCAGGCCTTCCCTGAGCAGGTTGATACCGATGAGCACGTCAAATATGCCCTGGCGCAGGTCCTGGATAATTTCAATGCGCTCCATGGTGGCGATATCAGAATGCAGGTATTTCACCTTCAGCCCCAGGTCAGCATAATATTCAGTTAAATCTTCGGCCATGCGCTTGGTCAGGGTGGTTACCAGAACCCGTTCATTGGCCTCCACCCGTTTGACTATCTCCTGGTACAGATCATCCACCTGGTTTCTGGCATCCCGCACCTGGACCCGGGGATCGAGCAGACCTGTGGGGCGCACGATCTGCTCCGCCACCCGGACACCTGCCTTTTCCAGCTCATAATCCGCCGGGGTGGCAGACACATAAATGATCCTGGAGGTCCGGGCCGTGAATTCATCAAACTTCAAGGGCCGGTTGTCCACGGCAGAGGGCAGCCGGAATCCATAGTCCACCAGGGTCTGCTTTCTGGAACGGTCAGCCTTGTACATGGCCCCGAGCTGGGACACGGAAATATGGCTTTCATCAAAGAACAAAAGAAAATCATCCGGCATATAATCCAGAAGCGTGGGAGGCGGCTCCCCCGGTGCCCTGCCGGTGAGATGCCGGGAATAGTTTTCTATACCGTTACAGTATCCGATCTCATTGAGCATCTCAATATCATAATGGGTCCGCTCCTCCAGGCGCTGGGCCTCCACCAGCCGGTTCTCCGACCGCAGCACTTCCAGGCGCTCTTTGAGTTCTTCAAGAATCCCTTCCACCGCTTTTTTCCGGGTCTGGCGCTTGGTCACATAATGGGATGCCGGATAAATGGCTGTCTGTTCAAAAGTATGGAGCACTTCCCCCCGCAGCGGGTCGATCTCACAGATCTCTTCAATGAAGTCCCCGAAAAAATCTATACGCACTGCCTTGTCTTCTTCGTACGCCGGAAATATTTCCAGCCGGTCCCCTCTGACCCGGAACACCCCCCTGTGAAAATCGCTATCATTTCGGGTATACTGGATTTCCACCAGTTTCTGGATCACCTTTTCCCGGGAAATCTCCATGTCTCTGGCCAGGGTGATACGCAGATCCAGGTAATCTTCCGGAGCACCCAGGCCGTAGATGCAGGACACGGATGCCACCACAATGACATCCGGCCGGGCCAGCACCGACCGGGTGGCGGAATGGCGCATCTTGTCAATGATATCATTGATGGAGGAATCTTTCTGGATATAGGTATCACTGGACGGCACATATGCCTCGGGCTGGTAATAATCATAATAGGAGACAAAATATTCCACGCAGTTATCCGGAAACAACGCCTTGAATTCATTGTACAGCTGGGCTGCCAGGGTTTTATTGGGGGCAATGATCAGGCTGGGTTTTTCCACTTGGGCGATAATATTGGCCATGGTAAATGTCTTGCCTGATCCGGTTACCCCCAAAAGTACCTGGTGGGGCTCATGGTCCATCACCCCCCGGGACAGATACTGGATGGCTTTGGGCTGATCCCCGGTTGGGGAAAACACGGATTGCAGATGAAACAGTCCCATGATGGAAATCTCTTTTTTGGGTTAAAATCGTTACAGGCCACAGGTGACCAATTTTTGAAAAAATAAGTCCATATTCTTCAATATCAAGTTTTCATTAAAAAATCACGGCCATAATACCCCGGGAATTTCTGTGATATTACGGCTGTCCTGTGTAATGGAATAAATCGGTATCAGGCTGTTTGCACTTATGCTTCTTTATGGTATGCTGCCTCTTATTTAACACAACACCATCGGAGTTGACACGCTTCCATGCCGGAACCCCAAAAAAATTGTCTGCGCACCTGTATTCCTGCGCTTGTATTTTTCCTTTTATGCTGGCATCTTCCTGCAGCAGGATATACAGATGCCAGACCTTTTTTAAAACTCACTGAACAGGAAAAAGCATTTGTTGCAGACCATCCAATCATCCGGGTGAGCAATGAAATGGACTGGCCCCCCTTTGATTTTGCCGTGGGGGACCAGCCTTTCGGGCTCAGCATTGACCTGATGGACATGCTGTCATCCCGGCTTGGAATAACTTTTGAATACATAAACGGATACCGGTGGAATGAACTGCTCAAAATGTTCAAAAACAGAGAGCTGGATGTGCTGCACTCCGCTTATGTGAGCCGGGAACGCTGGCAGTTCGGCCTGTTCACCCGGCCATACTATAAGGACAAAACCGTCTTTGTTGTGCCGGCCCATGCCCCCGGCATCCTGGATATTGCCGACCTGACCGGCAAAATCATTGCTGTTCCCAAAGGATGGGCATATGAAACATACCTGACTGACAACCACCCGGACATCAATCTGCTGACGGTTAAAAATATTGAAGAGGCCTTTGCTGCGGTAACCAATGGAAAAGCTGATGCAGCCATTGAACTGTCAGCGGTTGCACGGTACCTGATCAAAAAAAATTTTTTGACCGGACTGAAAATATCGGGCTGGTTCAGCCAGTATGACAACAATGACCAGAAGTCTTTGCACATCATGGTCAGAAAAGACTGGCCCGTTCTGCACCAGATGCTTGAAAAAGCACTTTTGACAATCACCCCCGGTGATATTACGGCCCTTGAACACAAATGGCTGGGGGAAAGCAGGTCCTCTTTTGTTCAGGAACTGACCCTTACCCGTGAGGAGAGAACCTTTCTTGAAACCCACCCGAAAATCCGGGTGGCAAATGAGCTGGACTGGCCCCCTTTCGATTTTATACAAAATGGAGAGCCGGCCGGTTTTGCCATTGATTATATCACACTGCTTGCCAATATCATCGGTGTTGAACTGGAGTTCATCAATGGGTACACCTGGTCGGAACTTCTGGAAAAAGGGCGCAAAAAAAAGATCGATCTGTTTCCGGTATTATGGAAAAGTGCGGACAGAGAAGCATTTTTATCTTTTACCAGTCCGTATATCCAGCTGATCAACGTCCTTGTCACCCGAAAGAACATGCCCGGGATTGATTCCCTGGCTGACATGAAAAATAAAAAAATTGCCGTACCTGCAGGATACACCCTCACGGAAAGTGTCAGAGAACAATATCCGGAGTATGATTATATACTGGTGAAAAATCCGGCCGAGGGGTTGAAACTGGTTTCCCTGGGAAAAGCAGACGGATTTATCGGGTCTCTGGGCATCATCAACTACCTCATCAAAAAACAGTTTCTCAACAATGTGCATGTGGCTGCTGAAATCACACTGGACAGGGACCTGCCGCTTTATATGGCTGTCAGAAAGGACTGGGCTCTGCTGGCAGACATTCTTGACAAAGCCATGAAACAGGTTGATTCCAGCCAGTATGATGCCATTGTGAACAGGTGGATCGGCAGCATGGAACAGACCGGCGACATGGTCACGCTGACCCGTGCGGAAAAAACCTATCTGGCCGGCAAAACCCGCATATCCATGTGTGTGCAGGCAGATTTTCACCCCTTTGAGGGCATGGATGCAAACGGAGAATATCAGGGGATTCTTGCCGATTTTTACGCTCTTATGGGCAAAAAAATCGGGGTGCCTGTCCAGGCTGTTGAAACCGGTTCCACAGATGATGCTGCCGCACATATCAAAACAGGTGCCTGCGATATTATTTCCATGGTGACTGAAAAAGATATGGATGCAGACCTGATAACGCCCACCACACCCTATACGGCATATCCCCTTGTCATTGCAACAGACAGCAAGGCCCTGTATATAGATGCCATTGAAACCATTGCGGAAAAATCCATCGGCATCAACAGAACCGCCCCATTTTTCCATGAAATGACAACCCGGTACCCGGAAATCAATTTCATCCCTGTTGACACGGTGGAAAAAGGGCTTGCCGCCGTTCAGAACGGCACCCTGTTCGCCCTGGTGGATACGGCCCCGAAAATCGGTTTTCATATCCAGGAAAAGGAAATGGTGGACCTGAAAATATCAGGAGAACTGCCCCATCAGATCAGTTTCCGGACCGGTATTTCCAATAACGATCCCCTGCTGCACGGCATTTTTGAAAAGGCCATCCAATCTTTGACCGATGCAGAAAAAAAACACATTTTTCAAACCTGGATGACCCTGAAATATGAGCAGGGATTCGACTACAGCCTGTTATGGAAAATCCTGCTGATCCTGGGGTTGGTCGGTTTTTTCGCCATGTACCGCCATATATCCGTTTCCCGGTATAATACCCGGCTTGCCGCACTGAACAAGGAATTGACAACCGCCAACAAAAAACTGGAAACCATATCCTATCTTGACGGCCTTACGGGCATTCCCAACCGGAGAAAATTTGACACGGTTCTGGAAGATGAGTGGAAACGGTGTGAAAGAACCGGACAGGTGCTGACCCTGATGATGCTGGACATCGATTTTTTCAAACCTTTTAATGACCGGTACGGCCATCTTCAGGGAGATGACAGCCTGAAAACCGTGGCAAAAACCATTGAAAGCCTGCTGGGCAGGCCCGGTGATTTTGTGGGCCGTTACGGGGGAGAAGAGTTTGCCATTGTGCTTCCGGGTACAGACAGGGCCGGTGCCGAACAACTGGCCCGACTCATGCTGACCCGGATTCAGGAACTGAAAATTCCCAACCAGGATTCCGGGGTGTCCCCGTTTTTGACTGTGAGCATCGGCAGTATCTCAGCTATGCCGAACCGCTCCATTCCCGGCACCTGGTTTCTGAACAAGGCAGACCAGCTGCTCTACCAGGCAAAACAGGAGGGAAGAAACCGGTACTGCCTGGAGAAATTATAAAATATACCCATGTGTCTGATTGTTTTTGCATACAACATCCATCCTGCATATCCTTTGGTTATCGGTGCCAACCGGGATGAATTCTTTGACCGGCCCACAGCCCCCCTGGCCTGGTGGGAAACACATCCCCATGTGCTTGCCGGACGGGACCTGCAGGCTGGCGGTACATGGATGGGCGTCACAGATACCGGGCGATTTGCCGCCATCACCAATTTTCGTGATCCATCCAGAATAAAACACAAAGCCCCGTCCAGGGGGGCGCTGGTGGGTGATTTTCTGTGTTCAGACACATCTGCACAAACATATCTGGAACAGGTCCGGCAATCAGCTGAAGCATACAATTGTTTCAACCTGATCGTGAAGGACGAGTCCGGGCTCTTTTACTATGCCAATTACCAGAACCAGAACCGCATCCAGCGTCTTTATGCCGGGGTGTACGGCCTGAGCAACCACCTGCTGGACACTGACTGGCCCAAGGTGAAAAAAGCCAGAAAAAAGCTCACATCCCTCATGAAACAGGAGCTGGTGGATGAAGAGGCGATTTTCACCCTCCTGACGGACCGGCAGCCGGCACCGGACGCGCAGCTGCCGGATACCGGCATCGAGGTGGCATGGGAGCGCCTGTTGTCATCTGTTTTTATCCGTTCCAAAACCTACGGCACCCGTTCATCTTCGGTGATCCTCATGGAAAAAAACGGGCAGGTGCGATTTTCCGAACGTACCTTTGACGTATCCGGGTACTGCAACCAGATATCTGAAACCGTCCTTCCCTGAAAAATCAGTCGGAACCGTCTGCATCCAGGGTCTTTTCCAGTGCATGGACATGGGCGACCGGGATGGCATAGGTGATGCCGGTGGGATCTTTTAACACATGTTCTTTTTTGCCTTTGACAAAAACCATATTGATTACTCCCACCACCTGGCCTGTGGCAATTCTGTAGACCGGGCTGCCGCTGTTTCCCGGATAGGCGACCGCATCAAGCTGATAAATGTCAAACGGGGTCTTCAGGTGTCTGATGATCTCCCCGTCAATAATCCTTGCACTGGGACTTGGCAGAATCATGGGAGCTATGGCCGAGACGATGCCGGTATGGGTGGTGGGATTCAGTCCCAGAATAAATCCGATGGGATACCCTGTGAAGGCAATGGCATGGCCCTCCTTTACTGTGGCGTTTTTGGCCAGAGAAAGGGCCGGCAGTCTTTTTCCTTTAATCTGCAAAAGGCTCAGGTCATGAAAGCCGTCTTCTGCAAGCACTGTGGCCTTGATGCCTCTGTCAGGCAGTGTTTCATGAAATATCCGCAGATGAAAAAGCCTGTCTTTTTCCCTGATGCCGTCGATCACGTGTTTGCTGGTGACGATCCTGGTCCCGTCCCCTGTGGCAAACCCTGTGCCAGAAAACCTTACAGCCGGTTTATCATTGAAGTAATAGGTGCCGATGGCCACCACGCTGGTTTTGACCTGGTGAATAAACGCAGAAAGGTCCCTGTCTTTTTCCACAAGATCTGCCTGCCCGGCAGCCCTGCCCGGGGAAAAGCAGACACCAATGAAAAAACAGACAAAAACACACCAAAAAGTCCGGCAATAGTAGGAATATACTTTTTTCATTAGTATCAGCATACCAGAAAATCTGGTCTTTTGTAACCTTTTTCCGGATTCACCGCCCGGTCAGGGGCCGGCCCAGACTGTACACCTCCCCGCAGGTATCAAATTCCCTGACCCGGTCAATGGCGCAGATCTCATCGAACCGGTTCTGGATCTCCTCGGCCCCAATGGACCTCTCTGTATCACCGATACACACCCCTTTGCCCGATACCATGGCAGAGCGGGCAAACCAGCCCGCGCTCATGGCAAACACCATGCCGGATACCGGATTCTGCTGTGAACACAGATACACCACCAGGGGCACATTGAACCGGGGCCTGATCCGGCGGGCCACCTCATCAGGGAACACCCCTCTGGTCATGCCGGTGTCTGCGTTGGGTGCCACTGTGTTCACCTGGATGCCGTACCGTGCCACTTCCAGCTTCAAGGTGTGCATCAGCCCGATAATCCCCATCTTGGCAGCCCCGTAATTGGCCTGGCCGAAATTGCCGTACATGCCGGATGTCGAGGCGGTGAACACCACCCGGCCGTACTGCTGCTGCTTCATCTGCCGCACCGCCGGCTGGGTTACGCAGAAGGCACCTTTCAGATGGACATTGATCACCGCATCCCACTCTTGTTCCGTCATTTTCATGAAAGTCCGGTCCTGCAGAATTCCGGCATTGTTCACCAGGATATCCAGCCGGCCGAACCGGTCCACCGCTTTCTGCACAATCTCCTGCCCGCCAGCCAGAGTGGCCACGGATGCATGACTCGCCGCAGCCTGCCCCCCGGCGGCCCGTATCTCATCCACCACCGCATCGGCACAGAACTGCCCGTCTTGTCTCTGGCCGATATCATTGACAACCACCGCAGCCCCCCGCCGGGCCAGTTCCAGGGCATAGGCCCGGCCAATGCCGGCCCCGGCACCTGTCACCACTGCTGCTCGGTCTTTAAAATCGATCATCCTGTGTCCTTTGCCTGTAAATATTTGATGGTAATTAAGTCATGTTGTATTATATTTTTTTCAAAGGGGCAATGGCGGTGACCACTCCGCAACCCCAAAAACCCCAACCCGACAGGAGGCCCCACATGGCTCAGATCCATATAAACCCGGAAAACCAGACCCCGGAAACCATCCACCTGACCGTCACAGACGATGGCTTTGATTTTTCTACCGCCAAACAGATGGCCAAAGAAATGGCCTTTGAAAAATGCGATGCCCCCATGATCCTGTCATGGAAAAACAATAAAACCGGCGAATCCTATCCCGACTATGAATGCGGGGTATCAGACCGTCCCTTCTGGATCCGGTACGCCGAAGGCCGGGGTGCCAACCTGACCATTGATTTCAATGACGGAGACTTTGTGTTCATGCTTTTGAAGATGTAGGTGTTGATCAGATAACTGCCGGATGGTGATGATGGCAATTCTTTACGGCCGTATTCGGAAATAAGTGGCCAGAAATATCGGATTCCCCATAGCATTTGACAACACCAAAAGCAGGGTGGCACTCAAGATAGATTACCGGCCCTTTGAACAGACTGTCCTGGTGGACCATTTTCAGCAGCTTATAGATTATGGCTGATTTAAGGATTGAAAAAGCGACATTTTTTGCTGGCGGCCCAGCTCTTTTTTTATGCCCGGCTGGGCTAAAAACGTTTTCCACTACATTTTATCAGGCGCATGAAGCAATAAATTCGGGTCATGGGGATATATTTCATCCCATACGACCATCATATCCGTTTCCCACCAACTCCAATCTTTTTTTTCCACTGATCTTGGTCTTGCGGCTTGTCCATATGCCATCGACTCTGGATAAGTTTTTTAAAAAATTTGCGAAGTACCATATTAAGCTGTTCGATCAAATCAAGAACGAAAAAAACCTTTTCAACCTGTTTTTGGGAAAGTGAATCGAGATAGTCCTCAATAGGGCACTTCCCATTGTTCAAACGATAGAAAAACATGAATTGTTGAGTATCTTAAAAATCTATGATAGCTGATGGTTGAGGTTGGAAAATTTATAATTGTGTTTTGGCAGACTTCATGATAACGAAACTATGGTTGAGGTTTTATAAAATCAAGGCTAGTTGAGTTTTGAAAAATTTATTTTACCACAGGCTAGGCTTTTTGTGACTCAAATGCAGTATTCTCAGCCAGAAATATCAGGAACATCAAAAAAATGCACCTTTCGGACATATAAAAAGGGCTTTATATGACAGCAAAACCTTCCTATGAAGAATTGGAAAGACGGATTGAGGAATTAGAGAAAGCCGACAATGTCCGAAATAAGATTAAAAAAGAACTTCAGAAAAGTGAAGCCAGGCACAGCAAGATGGTAGCGAACATCGGGGATGTGGTTGTCATAATCGATCAGGAAGGGATCAATAGATATAAAAGCCCGAATATCGAAAAAATATTTGGCTGGAAACCCGAAGAGGTTGTCGGGACAAGCACCTGGGACAATGTACATCCCGATGATATTGAATTCACACAGCAGTTTTTTGAAAAGATCATGCTCACGCCTGATGCCGTCGGAACGATGGAATGCAGATATCGTTGTAAAGATGGCAGCTACAAATGGATAGAATTTTCAGGAAGCAATCTTTTCCATGATCCGGATATACAGGGGCTTTTGGGGAATTATCAGGATATAACCGAGCGCAAACAGGCTGAAGCGATGTTGCGGGAGAGCGAAGAGCGGATTCGCACCATTGGAAACAACCTGCAGGGTGCACAGCTCTACCAACTTCGAGTTGCGCCGGATGGCGGCACTATGTTCACCTATGTGAGCAGCAAGGTGGAGGAACTGTACGAATGCAAACCGGAGGACGTTCTTAAGGATGCATCGCTCTTGTTCAAACGCGTCCATCCTGCGGATGTGGACGAATGGAAAAAGCTCACCCATAAATCACAAAGGGA
>JAABUB010000084.1 GCA_011389575.1 Desulfotignum sp.
ATGCCGATCTGAATGGTCATGTCATCCGCATCGATTTCCACCACAATGATGCAGGTTCGGTCGGTGTAGTCAATGGCGGGCATCCCGAATTTGAGCCGCAGGTCAATGACCGGGATCACCTTTCCCCGCAGGTTGATCACCCCTTTGACGAAATCCGGGGTCCTGGGCACCGAGGTGATGGCCATCATGCCGATGATCTCCTTGACTTTGAGAATACCGATGCCGTACTCTTCATCTGCCAGGGTGAAGGTCAGGTATTTGCCTGTTTTCATGGTTATGCCCTTGATGGCATCATTCATACTGTTCAGCTCATTTGTCATTTTTTTCCTCCTTTATGGGTGTTTTTTTATTTGTCATTTTATTAAGCACTGCACAAAGATCATCATAGCTGGTGTTGATATAGGTGAAAAACCGTGGATAAAACCGGTGGGCCATGCTTACGGTTATTTTTGCATCATCAGGAAGTACCAGAACAATCCGCCGGCCATCGAGCAGATCGATCAGGCGGAACAGTTCCTGTAACCGACGGGGGGATTCGGCCAGCAGAATATATACTTTCTGATCATTCCCCCCCGGCTGTTTTAGTATATGTTTCAATGCATTAAACGTATGTACCATCTGAATGGTATCTTCACCAAAATAAGCGCCCATTTTTTTTTGTAATGCCTCCCCTTGTTGGGAGGCATCCTGGTGAACAAAAAGGATAAGGTTCATAATGCTCCTTGGATGCTGCCATCCTGTCATCAATTTACCAGTGCACAGGATACTGACAGAGCAAAATACATACCACTACACAAAAACAAATAAATTTATTTATTTCAATGAGTTATAAAAATATGAGAAATGGACGGTTGTCACATAACTGAGAAGGAAAATTGAATATCCAACGTGTTATTATGTGATAACCATTTGAAATTATACAAAAAATATGGATTTTCCAGGATCTGTCTCAAAAATATGACAGTCGCAGAGATAGGACTATGTATTACAGGACAGCTGTAATGCAAGACCCGGCAGATCTCAGGTAATCTGAATCTCATGATAAGGGGGCCCGCCTGCCCCCTCTTTGTTTCTTAAGATTTCCTGGATATGACATTTTGTATAGGAGCGCTTGAGAATAATGGAGGAAGCTGCCCCGAAAATCTGGGTCCGGGATTCAATTTTCCCGGCCACTGTGACTTTCGGCAGCGGTTCTTCTTTGTTGGAAAAGGCGAGCAGGGTATCTTTTTCCCGGGAAAGTTCCTCGGTGATTTTTGCATATTCAGCAATCTGTTTCCTGTATTTGGTAATCTCTCCGGCAATGGCATCCTGGCGGGCAAAGCCTGCATTAATATCCGCCTCTGCTCTTTTTGCCTTTTTTTCCAGTTCTTTGATTGCTTTTGACGCGTTTAACACTGCAGACATGTTTTCAGCAGTTCTTAATTTTATTATTTTGGTTTCAATGTCTTTTATTTCCAGCTCTGTCCGGTCCTGGACATAGGCATGTTGTGATATGACAGCATGCAGATCCTGGTCTTCTTTTTCCAGCAGAACGATCCGGGATTCCAGATCTTGTGTGCTGCGGGCGATAATATCCAGCTTTGCATTGACAGCTGCCACCAGCTGGTTCGCCTGTTCATCCACGCCCACTTTGAGAATGGACGGTTGTGAGGCAGGCTTTCCCACAGTGCCGGCGGCAATACCCAGTTTTGCCGAGATTCTTGAATTGATGATCATACCGTTTGCATTGACACAGGCTCCGCTCAGGGAGATGTGTGAATCAATGATCTCTTTTTGTACCACAAGGTCCCCGAAAGCGGTGATGGTTGAGCTATGTATGAATTTCGCCTGCACCGCGCCTTTTACCTTGACAAGTTTTGTATTTACAATCCCATGGGAGACATTCAGATCTCCTGTGATATCTATGTGCGCACCATTGATCTCTTTTGCTGTCAGCGAAGCACAGGTGATCTTGAAACCCGGTTTTACTGTGCCCTGCACAATGACGTTGCCTTTAAAATGCACATCCCCGGTTTCAAATCCAAGATCGCCTTTTATCTGAAATTCCGGGCATACAGACAATATCCCCAGGGCATCCAGATGGGGCTGACCTGATACTGAGGCATACATTTTATCACCCTCTTCAGACAAGCGTGTGCCGGGACCCGGTGAAAAATCCAGGTCAGCCGGTTCATCCACCATGAGCATTCTGCCGAAGACATCAAAGCCGGGAATGCCTGGTTCAGGGAAAATTTTTTCCGCCAGAAGGGTATCTTCTTTAACATGGGGGATCTCTCCCCTGTCACTGAAGTCGATGCTGCCGTCTTTTCTGACCCTGCCGGCATGGCGGAACGCTGTGGGAAAATGATACCGGATTCGGGCATCTTTCGGGTATCTGGGTTCCCTTCCCTGGGCGATCAGGATCGGTCCATTTTCCGGCGCTGCCTTGAAAAGCAGGGATGCGATTTCATCATCCATTATTATGCCGTTGGTGACCATTTTTTTTTCAAGAAATTGTTTGACCAGGGTAGGGGTTAAAACCCGGGGGTCTGTTTTTATCTGCAGAAATGCTTTTGTATTGTTATCTGCCAGTGTCAGGGCAAAATAATCTTCAAATTGGTCCTGTCTGGGCGGATGCTCCATTTTTTTAAAAAGAGCAAAAACCCTGGGCATGAGCATTTCAACAATATCCTGGTATTCGGTGGCACCAGAGGCCAGGGTGTCGTCTGTGTGAGAACTGTCCACCGGCAAAGAGGTTGCGGCTGAAAAAGCTGCAGTTTCAAGTATTTTTTTTATTTCCTCCTGCATTGCCAGAAACAGTGTGGAAAAGCTTTTGGGAGAAAAAGCAATGTTCCATTTGTCCAGAATATCTTTGAGCAGCACTGGTCTGGGGGTAAAAACAGAACGGACCCTGGATTCAAGAATCCGGATTTTTTTGTTTTTGTCATCAATCTGGTCGGCGTACAGGGCCTGTTTTTTTTTCAATCTACCGGCAAGTTGAAACAGCTGCTTGTTCTGGCGGTGGGTGAGCTGCAAAAGGTTCTTTTGTTTCTGGATGGTTTCATATTGGGTGCAGCAGTGGCTTACCTGGCTCAATACATCCGGTTCCTGGAGGGGGATGGTCAGGCAGGCATGGATCTCTGCAATATTAATAGCATTGACAAGGGTTTGCAGTTCAGATGGTTCTGCAATCAGTATTCGCCGGGTATCCGGCGCAATTTTCCTGGCCTGTTTGAGGATGTCGTCGCCCTTCATTTTCGGCATTGCATAACTTGAGATGACAAGGGCATAGGGCGGTGAAGTTTTCAGCTCAGCAAGTCCCTCGGCTGCAGTAGAGAAACTGTTCACTGTAAAACCGTTTTCCGTTAAAATACTGTGGATTCTGCTGCGCAAAGCAGGGTCTGCTTCAATCACCAGAACTTTATGGGTGTTTTCTTGTGGGATGGTATGTTCCTCAGCAACTGGATTCGAAAGTTTCAGGCATCTCAAATCCGCTCCGGGCGGCAATGTCTGTAAATTGTTTATACAGCTCCGCTGCCATGGCAGAATGCAGTGCATGCAGGCTGGTCTGATCAAGCAAGTGTTTTTTTTGCAAAAAGGTCTGTATTTCCTGCATATGATCTTGGCTGTTACATTCTTTTTCCAGCCGGGCGGCTAATTCGGCAATCAGTTCATTTTTGTTGAGAAGGGCTTTATGATGCCGGTCAGTATCTTTTTTCAGGGCCACATTCAGCTTGTAAAGCACAGTGTTCTGTTCTTTGGCAAGGGCGAAAAGCCGGTGGTTCTCCACAATGACAGCATATTGTTCAAGACCGTTTCTGACGGCTTCAATAAGGGCTTCGGTATTCCATGGTTTGGAGATATAGCGGTGGATAGCGCCTTTGTTCAATGCCTCGGTGACAGCATCCACGTCTGCATAACCGGTGATGAGAAACCGGATGGTATCGGGTGTGATCTCTTTGGCTTTTTCCAGAAGCTCCGATCCTTTCATTTCCGGCATCTGCTGGTCTGAAATGATCAGGGAAAAAGGGGTGTCAGCAGTGGTGATTTTTTCAAGGGCCCGCCTGCCGGAGGAGACATAGACAGATTGGGCACCCACCTGTTTTATCAGATGCCCAAGGGCTTTGCCGACAATTTGGTCATCATCGACAATGAGAACAGTATGATCAGATACATTTTGCATGCTGTTTCTTATGGATTTGGGTTATTGCTTACAACCAGCAGTCTTTTACAGGCAAAAAATAAATTGCATTCACATACAATACCCTCTACTATACATGAAAGGTAAAATTATAACAAAAAAAAAATACAGTGCTGATGCAATAGCGATTTTTAGAAAACAATGATTCAGAGCAGCTGTTACACAATAACGTTCCACAACCAATTTGCAAAACCAAAATTCAAAAGTGATTTCCAGCGGTTGAGAGGAAACAAAAACACCATGCGAAATATTTTTTTCACAAGCTGTGTCATACCTTTTTGGCGCATATCACAGCCTGTCTATCTCAGTTTTCAGAATGAGCAAAGGGGGGCCAGTTATGAAAAATCTTGTTGGTGATAATCAGGCTGAAAAGGAGATTCAGGCCCGGCACCAGGTTGAAAAAGAACTTGTAAAAAGCAAAGAAAGGCTGGTGGCGGCCCAGCGCCTGGCCAAAATGGGTGATTTCAGGTGGGATTTGGAAACCGGTGAAATCTCCTGGTCTGATACCCTGTTCAACCTGCTGGGGTATGAAACATCGGAAAATTTTGATGTTGAACGGGTCAATGTACAGGTCCACCATCCGGATGACCTGGAGCGGATCACAACCTGGCTGAAAACAGAAATCGCTTCCGGGTCAGATACGCTGACCCCCAATGAATACCGGCTGGTGTGCAGGGATGGCAGCGTTATCCATGTGCGCACAATCGGTGAAATCTACAGAAGACCCGGCAAAAAGCCCATCATTTTTGCCACAGTACAGGATATCACTGAATCCATACATGCGGATGCTGAAAAAGAAAAGCTCAAGGCCCAGCTTTTCCAGGCCCAGAAAATGGAATCCGTGGGCAGGCTGGCGGGCGGTATTGCCCATGATTACAACAATATGCTCAGTGTGATCCTGATGTATGCGGAAATGGCACTGGACAAGGCACACCAGGATGAAGACCTGCACAAATATATAACAGCGATTCTCAATGCGGCCCGGCGGTCCACGGATATCACCCGGCAATTGCTGATTTTCGCCCGCAAACAGACCGCCACCCCCCGGGTTCTGGATTTGAATGCCACCATCACAGACATGCTCAAACTGCTCCAAAGAATTATTGGTGAAGATATTACTCTCAGGTTTGAGCCGGGTGCCGATGTATGGCCAGTGAAAATCGATCCCACCCAGGTGGACCAGGTGCTGGCCAACCTGCTGGTAAATGCCAGGGATGCCATCACAGGTACCGGCAAAATCACCATACAGACCGGTATTGAAACCTTTGATGCAGCATACTGCACAATGCATCCCAAATATTCCCCGGGGGATTTTGCTGTGCTGTCTGTGCATGACGACGGCAGCGGTATGGACAAAGAGACCCTGGAGCAGATTTTTGAACCTTTTTTCACCACCAAGGATGAATCAAAAGGCACAGGACTCGGACTGGCAACAATTTACGGTATCGTCAAGCAGAACAAAGGGTTTATCACGGTTAACAGTGAACCGGGAAAAGGGGCCTGTTTTACAATTTTTCTGCCCCGCCATGGGGACTTGGTTGACAAGGAGATGGATCAGGAAACCCCACGGATTCCCCAGGGAAAAGGGGAAACCGTGCTGCTTGTGGAGGATGATCCCCCTGTTCTGAAACTGGCCGGAACAGTTCTGGAAACCCTGGGATACAAGGTGTTGACAGCTGCCGCCCCCAAGGATGCCCTGACACAGGCAAAAAACCACCCTGGAAAAATCCACCTGCTGCTCACGGATGTGGTCATGCCCGAGATGAACGGCAAAGAACTGGCCATGCACCTGCGTTCCCTTCTTCCGGACACCAAAGTTCTTTACATGTCCGGCTATTCAACCAATGTCATCACCGAAACAGGGATATTGGAAAAAGGCACCGCATTTATCAACAAACCGTTTGCCGTGCGGGATATGGCTGTAAAGGTACGGGAGGTTCTGGATGGCGGGGTCAAAAGGTAATTTTTTGCCTTTTTTTTCAGGAAGCAACAGATCCTGCCGGGATGATGGATGCCTGCACACCGGCAGATTCATGGGGTTGCAACGTCTTCTTTTTATGCCCTTGTTTATGGCTTTCATGTTTGCTTTATCGGGCGCTGCTGCGAGTGATGCCGGGGCTGGGGCAGAACCTGCAGTCCGTTCTGCCGCAGAAATTGAATATCCACCGTTTTCCATTGTGGATGAACACGGCTATGCCACCGGATTTTCCGTTGAACTGTTGCGGGCTGCACTGGCTGCCATGGACCGGGATGTCACATTCAAAACCGGGCAGTGGTCACAGGTGAAAGGCTGGCTTGCGCGGGGGAAGATCCAGGCCCTGCCCCTGGTGGGCCGTACGCCGGAGCGGGAGCTGCTTTTTGATTTCACCTTTCCCTATATGACGCTGCACGGGGCCATTGTTGTGCGCAAAGGCACCACCGGCATCACAGATATAAAGCACCTGAAGGGAAAACAGGTCGCAGTGATGAAAGGCGATAATGCAGAAGAGTTTTTGCGCAGAAAAGACCGGGGGATTGACATTATTTCCCGGCCCACCTTTGAAATCGCCCTGCGGGAACTGGCTGACGGCAGCCATGATGCGGTCTTTATCCAGCGGCTGGTGGCCCTGCGCCTGATCCAGGAAAACGGCATCACCGGCCTGGAGGTGTCCCAACATCCCATTGCGGATTTTAGTCAGGATTTTTGCTTTGCCGTCACCGAAGGAGATAAAGATACCCTGGCCCTGCTCAATGAAGGGCTGGCTCTGGTTATGGCTGATGGCACCTTCCGACGGCTGCATGCCAGATGGTTTGCAGCCCTGCAGCTGCCCCTGGACCGCCCGGTCATCATCGGCGGAGACCACAATTATCCCCCGTTTGAATTTCTGGATGAAAATGGCCTGCCTGCCGGATTTACCGTGGCACTGACCCGGGCCATTGCCAGGGAAATGCACATGGATATCCAGATCCGCTTAGGGCCCTGGGCTGACATTGTCAACAGGGTGAAAACCGGCGACATCGATGCGGTTCAGGGTATGTTCTATTCAGCTGACCGGGACCGGGTGCTGGATTTTTCACCACCCTATCTGATTTCTTATTATGTCAGTGTTGTACAAAAGGGTGATGGCCCCCCTCCGGAGACGGTTGCCGATCTTGCCGGAAAACAGTTGGTGGTGCAGGACGGGGATGTGATCCTGGAGCTTCTGGCAAAAGAAAATCTCATTGGGCAGGTGACTATTCTGGAAAACCAGGCGGCAGTGCTGGCGGCGGTGTCTGACGGGCAATATGACTGTGCCCTTGTGCCCCGCGTCAGCGCTCTGTATCTGATCAAAGAAAACGGATGGACCAATCTTGATCTGGGCAGCCGGCACTTTTTCAGCGGGGAATACGGTTATGCAGTAAAAGAAGGCCGTCATGCCCTGCTGGCCCAGTTCAGCGAAGGACTCCAGGTGCTGGAGCAAACCGGTGAATACCGCCGTATCCATGACAAATGGCTGGGCGTATACCAGAAAGAACAGATGTCAGTTTCCGAATTTTTGCGCTATTTTGCCCTGGTGATCATCCCGCTGATTCTGGTGATTGTGGCGGTGTTCCTGTGGTCCTGGTCCCTGCGCCGGCAGGTGGCCCGGAAAACCAGGGAACTGCGCGACAGCGCGCAGCGGTTCCGCACCTTTGCAGAGTTGGCACCGGTGGGCATTGTTATTTCAGATGAATACCAGAATACCCTGTATGCCAGCCCGAAATTCACGGAAATGTTCGGCTATACCCTGGATGATATGCCCTCTGTTGATAAGTGGTGGTCCCTTGCGTATCCTGATCCGGAATTCAGAGCCCATGTCCGGCAGGACTGGCAGAATGCTGTGGCAGAAGCAGTAAGAACCCATACGGAAATCGTTCCCAGAGAATATCCGGTCACCTGCAAAGACGGCAGCATCCGTCACATAGAGTTCCGCATGGCCACCAGCGGTAAACTGAACATCGTGGTGTTCACCGATATCAGTGAACGCAAAAAACATGAAAAAGAACAGGAAAAACTCCAATCCCAGCTGCTCCAGGCCCAGAAAATGGAATCCGTAGGCAGGCTGGCCGGCGGGGTGGCCCATGATTTCAACAATATGCTCGCTGTGATCATTGGATACGCGGAACTGGGCGTACTGAAAACAACCCCTGAAAATCCTTTGCATCCTGATATGAAAGAGATTCTCACCGCAGCCAGACGGTCCTCGGAGATCATAAAACAGCTGCTGGCCTTTGCCAGAAAACAGACTATCAACCCAAGGGTGCTGGATCTCAACGAAACCGTGGAAAGCATGCTCAAAATGCTGCGGCGGCTCATCGGTGAGGATATCCACCTGTCCTGGCAGCCGGGTCCAGACGTCAGATCTGTTTACATGGATCCCACCCAGGTGGACCAGATCCTGGCCAACCTGGTGGTGAACGCCAGGGATGCCATTACAGGGGTGGGCCGTATCACCATTGAAACCGAGAATGTCAGGTTTGATGCAGACTACTGCGATGCCCATGCCGGATTCTCACCCGGTGAGTTTGTGATGCTGGCTGTCAGTGACGACGGCTGCGGCATGGCCCAGGAAACGCGGGACAAATTGTTTGAGCCGTTTTTTTCCACCAAAGAGATCGGCAAAGGCACAGGCCTGGGGCTGGCAACCATTTACGGCATTGTCAAACAGAACAACGGGTTCATCAATGTATACAGTGAACCGGGCAGCGGCACCACTCTCAGGATTTATCTGCCCTGCCATGCAGGAGAACCCGGCCTGGATGTTTCTGAAAATGACACCCTTATTCCTGAAGGCCGTGGTGAAACCATTCTCATCGTGGAAGATGAAATCACCATCCTGGAAATAGCCCAAAAAATGCTTGAAATAATCGGGTACCAGGTGCTTGTTGCACCTTCCGCCGAGCTTGCCCTTGAATTAGCCAAAGCGCATGGGGCGGATATCCGTCTGCTCATCAGTGATGTCATCATGCCCGAGATGAACGGCCGGGACCTGGCAGACCGCATACAGGCCTTTTGCCCGAATCTCAAAATTCTGTTCATGTCCGGTTATACGGCTGATGTCATTGCCCACAGAGGTATCCTGGATGCCGGTGTGCATTTTATCCAGAAACCGTTTTCCCGCAGCGACCTGGCCCGCAAAGTGCGCCACACCCTGGACTTTTAAGCCATATTCTGGAAAATGACCAGAAGCTGGGAAAATTTATCCTCAGGAAAGAACATGCCGGGTAAAGATAAGGGCCAAATGTCAGTCGGTTTTGAGATTATACTGCTGTATCAGCCGATACATCTGGCTGCGGGAAAGACCGGACCGGTGGCAGCATTCGGAAATATCCCCCCTGGCGGCTGAGAGCAGATCCTGGAGATAGGCAAGCTTCATCTTTTCCATATAATCTTTGAATTGTAACTGTTTGTCCAAAGTCGTCGGATCTGCAGCAGCAGTTGAAGACACGGTGAATTTATTGCGGATATGAAATGCCCGTATATGTGGGGGAAGATGGTGGGCAAAAAGGGTGTCACCGGTTCCGGCATCGCTGCAGACCAGATCCAGTGTGTTGATCAGTTCTCTGACATTTCCCGGCCAGGCATAGGTTTGCAGCTCCTCCAGAAAGTCCTCGGATACGGTGACCCCTTTTCCTTTTGATATGTCATATTTACGGGACAGATGGGCCTGAACCAGTGCAGGTACATCACTTTTCCGGGCCTTTAAGGGCGGCAGATGGATATGCATGGAAAAGAGCCTGAAATACAGATCTTCTCTGAAACTGTTGTTTTTTACCATATCCGGTAAATTGCGGTGGGTGGCGCAGATCAGCCGGAAGTCACTTTTGATTTCATGGGCAGCCCCGACGGGCCGGAACTGTTTTTCCTGGATGGCCCGCAGAAAATTTTTTTGCACGGAAAGGGGCAGTTCTCCCACTTCATCCAGAAACAGGGTGCCTTTGTCCGCCATTTTCATGAGCCCTGTCTGGCTGGTATCTGCTCCGGTAAATGCCCCTTTTGCATGACCGAACAATGTGCTTTCCACCAGATGGCCGGGCAAGGCCGCACAATCCACCACCACAAAAGCGGCATGGGATCTGCTGCTGTTGGCATGAATGGCCCGGGAGAACAGTTCCTTGCCGGTACCGGTTTCGCCGGTGACCAATACGGGCATATGGTGTTTTGCCGCCTTTGCCACTTTATCCAGACAGTCCAGAACAGGGCGGCTTTCTCCGACAATCCCTTCTCTTTTTATGGAAGTTTTTTTGTCCGGGACACGTTTTTGTCTGCGAAATGCCAGTGCCCGGTTCAGGGCAAAGGTACATTCTTTATAAGATCCGCTTTTGGAAATATAATCCCATGCGTTGGACCGCATGGCAAGTTCCGCTCCATCAGCGTCTTCATTGCCGGTGATGATGATGATTTCAGGTGCAGCCGGCATCTGCTGTATGGTTTTGATGGCTGCCAGGCCGTTGCCGTCCGGCAGGTTCACATCCAGGAACACCACATCCATGGTATCGGTCACAATTTTTTCCAGTCCCTGTTTTAATGTCACTGCACAGGATGCCGTATGCCCCATGCGGCCGAACGCTGTGGCCAGAATATCACATATCTGCTCATCATCGTCAATAATCAGTACCCTGGACATGTGGGGCATGTCTGTGTCCATGGGCTTCATATTACATTCCGTATCATAATTATTTTCTTTGTCCAAATATTTCCCGCAGTTTTCTGTCCAGATCATTTATCACAAAAGGCTTCATTAACAGGCCCTTCACCCCGAGGGCGGCCATTTTTTCATGGGTCATTATTTCACTGAAACCCGTACAGAGCAATATGGGAATATCAGGCCGTATTTTAAGCAGTTCGCCAGCCAGTTTATCCCCGGCCATTTTCGGCATGGCAATGTCCGTGATCACCATGTCAAACCGGTCCGGATCTGCTGTGAACATCTCCAGGGCTTCGGTACTGCCGATGCAGCCGGTTACCTGATACCCCAGACGGGACAGCAGCTGTTTCTCTATGGCAATCACCGGTTTTTCATCATCCACCAGAAGAATACGTTCCGATCCGCCCACCAGTGGTTCTTTTATCAAGGGGGTGTTTTCTGCCGCTCCATTCTCAGCTATCGGCAGAAACAGGTGAAATACCGTGCCCCTGCCGGGTTCAGTCTGGAGCTGAATGGTGCCGTTCATAGCTTTTACAATGCCGTGAACCACGGACAGCCCCATGCCCGTGCCTTTTCCCCTCTTTTTTGTGGTAAAAAACGGATCAAAAATTTTCTCTGCTGTTTCTTTTTCCATGCCTGTGCCAGTATCAGTTACCGACAGACAGGCATATGGGCCGGGAGGTAAATCAGGGGAAACCGGATCAGAATGGTCCACCTGGATCTCTTTGAGGCTGACGGTCAGTGTTCCCCCTTTTTCCGCCATGGCATGATATGCATTGGTGGCCAGGTTCATGATGATCTGATGGATCTGCACCGGATCGGCTTTCACAGGGCCGCAGCCGGCATGCAGGCGCTGGTTGATGGCAATGGTGGTGGGGATGGTGGACCGGATAAGCTTCAAAACTTCCTTGACAATGGGCTGGATTTTGATTCTGGCCAGTTCATTTTTTTCCTGTCTTGAAAAGGCAAGTATCTGGCGTACCAGTTCCCTGGCCCGTATTGCACCGGTATGGATCTGCTCCAGGCTTTTTCTGAAAGGGCTGTCTTCGGGAATGTCATCCAGCAGCATATCTGCATGCCCGATAATTGGGAAAAGAATATTGTTGAAATCATGGGCAATTCCCCCGGCCAGGGTGCCGATGGCCTCCATTTTCTGGGCCTGCTGCAGGCGTTCTTCCGCCTGTTTTCTTTTGGTGATGTCGGATATGATGCCGTGCCAGAGGGTGGAGCCGTCCGGCATTCTTTCCGGGTGGGCCTGGGACCACCGCCACCGCAGGCCCTGCCGGGGGAGTACGACCCGGAATTCGCAGTAAAAGGTTTCCAGGGTATCGGCTGATTTTTGGATGGTATTTAGGACATGGTCGTAATCATCAGGATGCAGTCGCCCGTAAACCGGGGTTGCATCCTCTTTTACCTGTTCCGGTGTTACCTCATAGATATCTTTCATACCGGGGCTGGCATAAGGGAATGCGGAACGTCCGTCCGGATACAGGCGGTACTGGTAAATGACACCCGGCACCAGACGGGCCAGCCTGAATAACAGATCATGGCTTTTTTTCAGCTGTTCCTCTGCCTGCCTGCGGCTGGTGACATCATGAACAATGGAATGCAGCAGCTCCTTGCCGCCCACCTCAACCTTGCTGCTGTATACTTCGACATCCCGGACAGATCCATCTGCCAGGCGGTGGCGGAATTCAAAGTATGTCCGGTGAAGTGATCTGGCCTTGTCCATATGGGCATGTATTTGTTCCGGTGCAAGCGTATTGATATCCTGGATCCGCTTTTTCGTGAGGTCTTCAGGGGGCCAGCCGTAAAATTTTCCTGCTGCGGTATTGGCCTGGACAATATCTCCCGTGTCCGGGTCAATGAGCAGCTTTACCGCAGCATGATTTTGAAATATGCTTCTGAATTGCTCTTCGCTTTTGCGCAGAGCCTCCTCTGTTTCAAACGCCTGCTTCTGATTTTCAGATGGTGTATGCGTGTGGTTACCGATCATGTGTATTTTTCCTTTCACATTTCATCAGTTTCCCTTTTATCAGGCAGGACCTGATCTGTCTTGTCTGTCACCGGCAAAAAAACCATGATCCTGGTCCCCCTGCCGGGTCTGGTTGCCACGGTCATACTGCCGTTGTGGGTTTTCACGGCCCCCAAGGCAACCGGCAGCCCCAGCCCACGCCCGGTGAATTTGGTGGAATAAAAAGGCTCAAAAATCTTGTCAACATCATTTTCAGGGATACCGGCCCCGGTATCAGTTACTTCTATGCAGGCGTATTCTGTTTTGTCCGGCTGAAAATCCATGGGATACCGATGGGCTGTGGCAATTTCTGAGTAAGAAACCCTGCGGAGGCTTAGATAAACTGAACCTGTCTGATCATCCATGGCCTCCCAGGCATTGGTGATAAGGCATTCCAGGATTTGTTGTATCTGCCGGGCATTGGCTCTGACTGCCGGCCCTGTTTTCTGCAGATCCGCATTTAGGGTAATGTGGGCGGGCATATCCCCTTGAAGGGCCGGCAGAAATTCTCTGCATGTCAGGGACAGGTCCAGCAGCTTCCGGGGGGCATTTGTCTGGCCCAGGTAAGCCAGCATCATACTGCCCAGCTTTGAGGCACGGCGTGCCGCTTCCATGGCATGCTTCAGACTTTCTGCAGGTTCACAGTCTTCCGGCAGATCCGCGAGTGCCATGTCCAGGTTTCCCATTACAACCGTGAGCAGGTTGTTGTAGTGATGCGCCACTGCCCCGGCCATGCGGCCCAGGCTTTCCGCCTTTTTCAGGTGAAGGATTCTGGCCTCCGCCTGCACACGCGCAATGGTTTGTCCCAGTCTCAGGGCAACAGAATTGATCAATGCCTGTTCTTCTTCCATAAATGGAGATACATGGATGACAGGCATTTTTTTTACATAATACACTTCCACACAGCCGATGATTTCATCATTTACCACGATATCGGAAGCCTGCTTCCATTCCGTCTCAGTGAAATTTTGGGTGGTATATTCCCGGTCTTTGTATGTTATCCGCCCGCATGCCTTGTCAGGATACTGCATGGCATTGGCCAGGATGGTTATGGTTTCATAAAAGATATCATCCATTGAATTGGCCGGATCATTGATCAATCCGGATATGCTGAACAGACAATGCAGTTCCTTGTTCCGTTCATTGAGCATGTGTGCATGGGTTTTCAGGTCATTTTCCGCTTTTTTGCTCTCAGTGATATCGGTGACAATGAGACAGAACTGGTCAATATCCGGTTTCCCCGGATATGTTTCTAAAGGAACAAACCGTCCCTCAAGCCTGGCATGAAACATGGCGCTGTTCCCACTGATGAGCCTTATTTCCATGGTTTTGTCTGTTGGATTTTTATAAAAAGCGGTGAACCGTGCCAGAAAAATGCCCTGGTCATCTTGTAGAATGAACCGGGAAAACGGTTTTCGTATGAGATCATCCCGTTGCCTGTGCAGCATATCCATCATGGTCTGGTTTACATCAAGGATAATACCGGATTCATCGAGGATAATATAGCCGGCAGGGGCCATATCAAAAAGCCGTGAAAACCGGGTGCGGGATTTTTCCAGTTCATCCAGCGATGTTCTTAATTCATCATTTTGTATTTCCAGTTCCACCTGAAACACCTGGATGTCATTGATCAGTTTTGTGATATCTGTCGGATCAATTTTTTTGACGTCAATTGACTGGTCTTTGACAACCTGTTCAGCCATTTCCCGTAAACGGTCAAACCATTTTTCCTGGGTCCTTTTCATCTCCCTTCGTTCCTTTTGTTTTCAAAGACAGGTGAAAACAGCCGTTTCCACCTGTCTGGATATCCATAAAATTATTCCGGGTCATCCAGCACCTGTCTGACCATTGCAGCCAGTTTGGATCTGATAACCGGTTTCATCAAAAATCCTTTGATGCCGATGGCAGCCGCTTTTTCTTTGTTAATTCTTTCACTGAACCCGGTGCAGATGATGATACGAATATCAGCCCTGACTGCAATCAGCTCTTTGGCAAGCTGCATCCCGGTTACATGGGGCATGTTCATATCTGTTATGACCAGATCGAACCGCGTCGGATCTGTTTTGAATGCTGCCAGGGCATCCCTGCTGCTGGTGAAACATCTGGTATGATAACCCAGTCGTTCCAACATCTGTTTTTCCAGGTGAACAATGGGCTTTTCATCATCCACCAGCAGGATATGTTCCGTGCCTGTGGGAAGCGGGGTTGTTTCTTTTTCCGTTTCAGGTTCCTGTGCTTTTTCCAGCAGGGGCAGATAAACATGAAAGGTTGTGCCTTTGCCGAAGTCACTGAATACCCTGATTTCACCGCCATAGGATTTCACGATACCGTATACCGTTGCAAGGCCCAGGCCGGTTCCCCTTCCTTTTTCCTTTGTTGTAAAATACGGATCAAAGATTTTGCTGATAACGGCAGGGTCTATACCTGTGCCGGTATCGGAAACCGACAGCATGGCATACCGGCCCGGCGCCAGGGCTTCAACGGGATCATCCGTTTGATTAACACCCATTTCCGTAAGCTGAAGCGATATGGTGCCGCCGGCTGTTTCCACCGCATGATAGGCATTGGTGATCAGGTTCATGGCGATCTGGTGGATCTGGGTGGGGTCTGCCATGACCGGATCGCAGTCGGTCTGGATATCCTTTGTGATTGTGATATCCGCCGGAATGGTGGCGCGGCAGAGTTTTAACACCTCTTTGAGTACTTTCTGGATGTGAACCGGCATGCGCTGGTGTTCCGACTGCCGGCTGAAAGACAGGATCTGCTGAACCAGTTCCCTGCCCCTGGTGCCGGCATTGAAAATTTCCCGAATGTTTTGATGTTCCATGCTGTCGGAAGGAAAATCATCCAGCATCATTTCAGACAGTCCCACAATGGGAAACAGCAGATTGTTGAAATCATGGGCAATACCCCCGGCAAGGGAACCGATGGATTCCATT
>JAABUB010000085.1 GCA_011389575.1 Desulfotignum sp.
GTATACGTTATGGCAGTCAAAGTGAATATTAGCGAAGAGCCCGTTGCGGGAAAACCGCACGGCGGGTTCTGTGAGGGGTGCGCCGTGAGGCGCACAGAGTAAGGTGTAATGGAAAAGACACACTGGCAAAGTCTAACCAACAGCCAGGAACCGAGTCTTGTGCGGTGTGCGGACTGTATATTTGCTGGATATAAATTCGGTATGTAGACGGGAACAAGCACCGTAAAGCGTAGACAGGGGGGTAGCAGGCCGCAACGAAAGTGAAAGGAGACGTAGCCCCGAAATCGAACGAGTTGTGAAATGGCCGACCCAATCTCTCTATGGGGAAGGCGGAATCATAATAATCAATCTGGTGAGAGTGTTATGACATTTCCGGGGTCTGCACCTGCAGCATGTTACCAAGGGACTCTGTGTGAACACGGGAGGCCCGGTGGTTTCAGAATGGATTCTGTAGAATCAAACAAGCCCTTGAAGCAAGGATGATTCGATGAGCCATCGGGAGTCGGACCAGCTGATAGTACTCTGAGCATGGGAAAGCCATGTACATGGGGAAGCGGCTGGCAACAGTTGAATCTTTTAAGGGAAACATGAGCTTCATTCAAAGGAAGATTTCGGCCCTTTATTCAAAGAAAGGATAAGCCAATCATGCAAACAGGACTTGAGAGAATAGCAGCAAAAGCTCGAAGTGATGCAAATATCAAGTTTACCTCACTAGCTCATCATATCACCGATAAGCTGATATGGGATAGCTTAAAGCATATTCCATGCTCATCAGCTAAAGGCGCAGACGAGCAAACAGTAAACGAGGCGAAGGAAACCTTCAGTTCATGGGTAAAGGAAATGACTACAGCTATGCACCGATGCAGCTATAAAGCACCGGTGATACGTCGTGTTTACATCCCTAAGCCCGGGAAGTCAGAGAAACGGCCAATAGGTGTGCCAACAATATCTGATAGAGCGCTTCAGCGAAGTGCCTATCTTGTATTGTCCAGCATATATGAGGAAGATTTCCTCAAATGTTCATTTGGAGGCAGACCCGGTATCGGCCCACACAATGCTCTTTGCACCTTTAATGAGATTGTGGCTGGCAAGAAGGTCAGTTGGGTTTTGGAAGCAGATCTCAAAAATTTCTTCGGAAGTCTAAACCATGGATGGTTACTTCGATTTGTTGAACATCGAGTTGGAGATCCAAGGATACTCAAACTCATTAGAAGCTGGCTTAAAGCTGGTGTTCTTGAAGATGGACAGATTAAGGAAAATTTCGAAGGTACACCCCAGGGTGGATCTATCAGTGTGATCTTGAGCAACATTTATCTGCATTACGTGCTGGATCTTTGGTTCGATAAAGTTGTGAAGCCAAGATTGAATGGGGAAGCATATCTTATCAGATATCTGGATGACTTTGTTGTTTGTTTCCAATACCAAAAAGATGCCCTGAATTTTAAAGAGGTGCTTAATAAAAGGTTGAAGAAATTTTCTCTTGAAATTCAACCAACCAAAACTAAACTTGTGGAGTTCGGGCGTTATGCTCATAAATGGGCAAAGAAACGCAACAGGAAACTGCAAACAGTTTATTTTCTGGGATTTACACATTTTTGCACACGGAACAAAGCAGGTAATTTTATGGTCGGGAGGAAAACAGAGAAGAGTCGTCAAAAGCGCTCCCTTGCAAAGTTGAGCAAAGTGATGCAGGTGATACGCCACAAGCCGCTGAAAAATCAATCTATCGAAATCAACCAGATTCTTCAAGGTCATTATGCATATTACGGTATGGGAGGTAATATAAACGCACTTCACAGGACTTATCGTTTTGTTGAAAACTATTGGCGTAAAATGCTATCCAGCCGGAGCCAAAGAGGGAAGGTGACATGGGAGAAATTCCAGAAGATCAAGGAATCATTTCCATTACAGAAGCCAAGGCTATACATCCCGTATGTGCGGATGAAGTCATTATCTGTACTGTGAATCAGCTGTTGAAGAGGCTCGTGCGGGAAATCCGCAGGCGGGCTTCTGTGAGGAGTGTGCACCGCAAGGTGCACACTTACTCGACATGTCATTTCCTCACATACAATACGTTTAAGTATAGGAGGAAATAGATGTCTACTCGACAATCAATGGATGCCCGAGTGATTGTTTTCGGTGCCGGGATTTCCGGGCTGGCCCGTGAGCTTCGAAACACACCGGTTGAAACCATCTTTGCAAAACCGGAATCCGATCAAGCTGATCTGTAGTGCGTGACAAAAATACCGGCCTTGGCCGCCGGCGCCCTTTCCACACCCGGCACTTCGCAGAACACCACGGCAGGTGATCAAGATACCGTTTCCGACCTCTGGTTTCGGGCCCGCAAGATTGTGGGTCATCCCACCGGTCAGGGGATTGCCAAAGGAACGGCCTGACTGATCCGTGACCCCAGGAATCTGATTGACTTCGCTGAATGCGAGGTCCTGGTCTGCCAGGGGGTCGACCTCAACATTACCTTTGTAATTCCCCTGGCAGCCGCCGTGGTGGAGGAACGGGGGGGCATGCTGATCCACGGCACCATCATCTCCTGGGAATACGGCCTGCCCTGCGTCACGGTCGCGGACCGGATACTGAACTACATCCACACCGGAGACCGGGTCACCGTGGACGGGTTTCTGGGAATCGTAACCTGTGAGACCGATCCGGTCTGAAACCGTTTGACACACCGGCATCGGGACGATAGAATCCCTTACCTTGAATTGACAACATCTTTTATGCAACCAGGAGACGTTACCCGCTGTCATGAATCGAGAATACCCCGTCCGATCCGACCAGACCATCACCGTGATCCAGCAGCTGTTATATCAGAATGTCACGAAAATCGCCGCCATCATCCGCCATTCCGAACAGTTTTACGGCACCACGCCCAGCAGCGAGCCTTTCATGGGCCTGACTCTGGCCGGTATGGAATATGCTGTAAAATTGGGACAAAATTTCTTGTCTTCCCCCCTGACTCGGTTGTACTCCTCCCCGTTCGGCCGGTGGGTTGAAACCGCCTATCTCATTGACAGGGGATTCACCCGGCAGCATGGCATAACCCTTACCCACAAGCAGCCGCAGGAAAAACTGGCCCCGTTCTCCATCAAAGACAAAAAGGCGGGATCATGAACCACCTGGACACATTTCTGAACACCTTCAACCAGCTGGACAAAACCAGCCTGAATCTGCTGGACACCCTCTACCATCCCGACATCTGTTTCATTGATCCGGCCCACACCCTGGAAAGCCTGCCTGTGTTGAAGCGGTACTTTGCATCCCTGTATGAAAACGTCCGGTCCATCCGGTTTGTCTTTGATGCCCGGATGCAGTCCGGGGACCAGGCGTTTGTCACCTGGACCATGGAACTATCCCATCCCCGGCTGGCAAAAGGAAAACCCGTTGCAGTGGACGGGTGCAGTCACCTGACCTTTGCCTCGGACGGCCGGGTGATTCGTCATCAAGACTACTTTGACCTGGGAGCCATGATATATGAACACCTTCCACTGATGGGGGGCCTGATCAGAATCGTAAAAACAAGGTTGGGAAGATGAAGATTTTCATTACCGGGACCACCTCGGGCATCGGCCGGCAGCTGGCTTTGGACTACCATGAATCAGGACATGCGGTTATTGCAGTCGGGCGGTCTGCCACCGCCCTGAAAGCTCTGGCAAACCAGGGGATGCACACCCTTGAGCTTGACCTGCTGGACCGGGAGGCCACCCTGCGGAACCTGACCGACCGAAATGACTTTGACATGACGTTTCTCATGGATGTCCAGGCAGCCAGCCAGGCCATCCGCAAGGGTATTGAGAAAAAACAGGCCGAGATTCATTTTCCGAAAAAACTGACCTGGGGGATGAAGGCTGTGGCCCTGCTGCCCCGGTCTTTGTGGGCCGCACTGGCTAGACGGATGGTAACATCATGAAAAAAATTGCCGTCATCGGATCGGGCATTGCCGGATTGACAGCGGCCCATTACCTGTCCTCTCAATACCGGGTCCACCTGTTCGAAGCCAATGACTACATCGGCGGCCACACCCACACTGTGGATGTGACAGTGAATGGCGTTCCTTGCGCCGTAGACACCGGATTCATCGTGTTCAACGACCGGACTTATCCCAACTTTATGCGCCTGCTGGATGAACTGACAGTGCCGTTCCAGAAAACCGAGATGAGTTTTTCCGTGCGCAACGATGCCATCGATCTGGAATACAACGGCCATACCCTGGATACCCTGTTCGCCCAGCGCAAAAACCTGGTGTCCCCCTCTTTTCTGCGCATGCTCATGGATATTGTCCGGTTCAACCGGCAGGTGAAAAAAGCAGCGGCAGACCCGGCCTGGCAGACCCTCGGGGAGTATCTGGATGCCCGAAGGTTCGGGTCCCTGTTCCGGGACAACTACCTGTTCCCCATGGTGGCGGCCATCTGGTCCATGGGTTTGGATGACATCCGGCAGTTTCCTTTGACCTTCTTTGTCCGGTTCTTTGACAACCACGGCCTGCTCAACCTGGTGGACCGACCCCAGTGGTACACCATCACGGGCGGATCCCGGTCCTATATCCCGAAAATCACGGCCCGGTTCGCCGACCGTATCCATCTGTCTTCCCCGGTGAAAAAACTGACCAGAGAACCCGGCGGCATCCGTGTTGCCACCGACACGGATGAACAACTGTTCGACCATGTGATCCTGGCCTGCCATGCCGACCAGGCCCTGAAAATGCTGGATACCCCCACAGACGCAGAAACCCGGATCCTGGAAAACCTGCCCTTTATCGACAATCAGGTGGTCCTGCACACGGACACCCGCATCCTGCCCCGGACTCCCGGAGCCTGGGCCAGCTGGAACTATAATGTGTTTGCGGATCACACCGCCCGGACCACGTTGACCTACAACATGAACATCCTGCAGCAGCTGGATCTGCCCGACACCTGCCTGGTCACCCTGAACCAGGAGATTGATGCGCACAACGTGCTGCAGCAGTTCACCTATGCCCACCCGACCTTTTCCCCTTCAACCATCACCGCCCAGCAGCAGTGGGACCGGATCTCCGGACCCGGAGGGCTTCATTTCTGCGGGGCCTACTGGTTCAACGGGTTCCACGAAGACGGGGTGAAAAGCGCCCTGCGGGTGTGTGAGACCCTGGGGGTGACCCCGTGAAATCCGCGCTCTACAAAGGACGGGTATTCCACCACCGCCACACGCCGAAGCACCACCGGTTCAGCTACCGGTTTTTCATGTGGTTTCTGAACCTGGATGAACTGGACCGGGTAACGGATCTGGCCCCCTGGTTTTCGGTGAAGCGGTTTGCCCTGAGCCGGTTCCGGCGGGCCGACTACCTGGGACCGGCCCATGAGCCCCTGCATATCAGTGTCAAAAAAAAGATGGCGGAACTCACGGGCAGGCCTGTCACCGGCTCTGTGTGCGGCCTGATGAATGTGAGCACCCTGGGGATGTATTTCAGCCCGGTGAATTTTTACTTTGGCTATGACCGGGACCACACCTGCACCCACCTGCTGGCCGAGGTGTCCAACACCCCCTGGAACGAGCGCCACTATTACGGCCATGACCTGACCATTTCCCTGACCCCGGACAACCCCAAGGTTTTTCATGTATCCCCGTTCAATCCCGTTCACCAGCACTACCAGTGGTCTGTCACCCCGCCGCCGGCAGACAGGACCGCCATTAAAATCCGGGTGGACGACCCCCGAGGCCACATATTCGATGCCACCCTGATGCTGGAAAAAAAGCCGCTCACCCGGCAGTCGGTCCGGCCGGTCCTGGTGCGCAAACCGGTGATGACCGCCTTTATCCTCCTGGGAGTCTACTGGCAGGCGGCCCGAATCTTTCTGAAAAAAATCCCTTATGTTCCCTATGTCCCCCGCAAAAAGGAGTTGCCATGAAGTCTGTCACCTCTCCCGGACAACTGTCCCCTGCCCGCACCGTGTTCACGGCCCGGCCCAGAACCTGGGCCCGTCGCATGGTGCTGAACATGATGAAGCACCTGGCATACGGCCGGCTCATCATCCGGGAAAACGACCGGACCCTGGCGTTCGGCCCCGGCAACGGCCCCGAGGCCGTCATCCAGGTGCATGACCCGGCGTTTTTCACCCGGGTGGTGGTTGACGGCTCCATCGGCGCGGCAGAATCCTATGTGGACGGGCACTGGGACACGGATGATCTCACCGCCGTGATCCGCATTATCGTGGTAAACCAGCCGGTCATGGAACAGATGGAAAACCGGCTGGCCCAGCTGGTCAGGCCATTGCTCCGGCTGGGTCACCAGCGCCGGCACAACTCAAAACACGGCGCAAAACAGAACATCCTGGCCCATTATGATCTGGGCAACGACATGTACCAGACCTTTCTGGACCCGGCCATGATGTATTCCGCGGCCATCTTCCCCCATGACACCAGCACCCTGGAAGAGGCGGCCGTCCACAAGCTGGACGTGATCTGTCAGCAGCTGCACCTGGGTTCTGAAGACCGGGTGGTGGAGATTGGCGCAGGCTGGGGCGGGTTCGCCATCCATGCCGCTTCCCGGTATGGATGCCACGTCACCACCACCACCATCTCCGATGCCCAGTATGACGAAGCACGGCGCCGCATCCACGCCCTGGACCTCCAGGACCGGATCACCCTGCTGAAAACCGACTACCGGGAACTCACCGGCCGGTATGACAAACTGGTGAGCATCGAGATGATCGAGGCCGTGGGCCACCAGTACCTGCCGGCCTTCATGAAAACCTGCGAATCCCTGCTCAAACCCGACGGCATCATGCTCATTCAGGCCATCACGATCCGGGATCAGCTGTATCAAAACTATCTAAAAAGCGTGGACTTCATCCAGCGCCACATCTTCCCCGGCGGCTGCCTGCCCGCCAATCACCACCTGCTGCAGGTGCTCACGGACCATACCGGCATGGTGGTCAGAAAACTGACCGATTTCGGGTTTGACTACGCCAGGACCCTCAACCACTGGCGGCAACGATTCACATCCGCTTCCAGCTCCCTGTCCGTGATGGGATATGACCGCCGGTTCAGGCGGCTGTGGGAATTTTACCTGTGCTACTGTGAAGGCGGATTCCTGGAGCGGTCCATCAGCGTGATCCACCTGGTGGCCACCATGCCCGACAACCGCACACGCATCTGATTGACCACCAAAGGAGACCACCTCTCACTGAGCAATATAAATAACACACTTACCCGCTGAATGATTGGTTCAGGCTGAGCAAGAAAGGATACAGTATGGAAAACAACAGAAAACAGACCCTGGAACAGATAGCGGCATTGTTTGCCTCCCAGGATCTTGCAGTGCTGTCCACCCAGAAAGACAACCAGCCCTATGCCAGCCTGGTGGCGTTTGCGGCAAGTTCCGATCTTGCGCATCTGTATTTTTTAACACCCACGACCACCCGTAAATACGACCACCTGACAGCCAATCCGCCTGTTGCCATCCTGGTGAACGACAGCCATAACGAGGCGGATGACATCTACAGGGCCGTGTCAGTGACCGGTACGGGCAGGGCAGCCGTGGTGGACAAGGTAAAAGAAAAGGATGCCCTGGCACTTTTCCTGAAAAAACACCCCCATCTCAAAGAGTTTTCCAGGGCACCGACAACCGCATTTATCTGCGTTGCCATGCACCGGTATTATATGGTCAGCCGGTTCCAGAATGTGGTGGAGCTGGAGATTACCCCATGAAACCGGTGCTGCAAAGCAGGGAATTTCCTGCAGCCGGAAAAGACCAGGTGGGCGGCAAGGCCTGGTGTCTGGCCCGGATCAGCGGACAGGGAATATCCATCCCGAAAACATGGTGCGTGCCCTGCGCGGTGTACCAGGATTTTATCAGCCAGACCCGTCTCAGGGACAGGATCTTTCTGGAAATCAACCGAAAGCCTTTTGAACAGATGCGCTGGGAGGAAATCTGGGATATCGCCTTGCGCATCCGCAATCTGTTTTTGACCACCCCCCTGCCGCCGGAGATCCGGAAAGACCTGGCAGACCTGATTGGGTCATACTGCGGGGAAAAACCCGTGGCTGTCAGGTCTTCGGCACCTGGGGAGGATGGATCTGCCGCCTCTTTTGCCGGGCTTCACGAATCCTTTATCAATATTTCCGGCACCGATGATATCCTCAAACATATCAGACTGGTGTGGGCATCCCTGTATTCAGATGCGGCCCTGCTGTACAGAAAAAAACTGGGTCTGGACATCCACACCAGCCGGATGGCGGTTGTTATCCAGGAACTGATCCCCTCAGACAGATCCGGCATATTTTTCGGGGTGAACCCGTCCGATGCCGGTGAATCCCTGCTGGAAGCGGTGTACGGGCTGAACCAGGCACTGGTGGACGGAGACATCGCACCGGACCGGTGGCATCTGCGCCGGTCTTCCGGCAGGATCATCCGGCACGAAAGCCCGGTCCGGGACCGCTGTGCCGTTACTGTTCCAGGCGGGGTGGCTTTTACAGACCTCTCCCCCCATCAGGCCGGGACACCGCCGCTGAAGGATGGGGAAGTCCGCCAGGTATGGGAAACCGGAAAGCAGCTGGAAACCCTTTTTGACAGACCCCAGGATGTGGAATGGACCTTTCTGGGTGACCGGCTCATCATTCTCCAGTCCCGGCCCATCACCAGCACAGGGTTTACCGACACGGATGAAAAACGCGCCTGGTATCTGACCCTGCACAGGAGCTATGAAAATTTACAGGCCCTGCATGAAAAAATCACCAGGGACCTGATCCCTGAGATGATCGCAGAGGCCGAAAGGCTTGGCAGACAGGCTTTGGCAGACCTGTCTGCCGAAGATCTGTGCCGGGAAATTGAAGAAAGGCAGAAGATCTATGACCACTGGGTGTCGGTGTACTGGGCTGATTTTATCCCCTTTGCCCATGGCATACGCCTGTTCGGGCAGGTATACAATGATGCGGTGACACCGGAAGATCCCTATGAATTCATGGCCCTGCTGGAAAAAACCGGGCTCAAAAGCATGGAGAGAAACCAGCTGCTCGAAGAACTGGCAGAGATGATCCGCAGTGATGCCGATCTGAGAAACCGGCTGGAAAATGACCTGGCGCCCGGACCGGATCACCCCTTTACCCGTCTTCTGGACACCTTTATTGCCAGATTCGGGGACCTGTCATGCACCACGGGCAGCGGCAGCGAATGCCAGTATGGAGCGCCTGCCGTTATTCGGCTGCTGATGGAATTTGCCCGCCGGCCTGCTGCAGGGACAAAAAAATCCGGCAGCCCGCATCAGCGCGATACCGCCGTGCTGAAGGAACAGTATATGGCAGGCTTTCCCGCCCACCGCCGGAAGTTTGCACAAGACCTGCTCCACCTGGGCAGGGAAAGCTACCGGCTCAGGGATGATGACAATATCCATCTGGGCAGGATAGAATCCCGGCTTTTCGAGGCGGTGCAAGAAGGCCGGCGCAGACTGGGTGATCCTGCCACAGAAGAAAAAGACAGGGAGATGCTTGCCCGGTTTCCCGCACTCAGCGCGGCCCCGGCAGCCCCAAAGCAGCCGGAAGCACCTGCGGCAGATGAAACCGCTGCCCGGCGGTGGTACCGGTCGCGCCAGATTGTCGGCCAGCCGGCAGGGCCGGGAATTGCCACGGGCACAGCAAGGCTGGTGAAAACTCCCCAGGACCTGCTGTCATTCAAACAGGGCGAGATCCTGGTATGCCAGGGGGTTGATCCCAACATGACATTTGTGATTCCCCTGGCATCTGCCGTGGTGGAGGAGCGGGGCGGCATGCTCATCCATGGCGCCATTATTGCCAGGGAATACGGATTGCCCTGCATCACCGGTGCGCCCCGGGCCATGCAGCTGATCCAGGACGGCACCCGGATAACCGTTGACGGATACCTGGGTATTATCACCAGCCACACCAAAGGGTTGTGATCAGGAGGACTGCTGCTCCCTGTGCGCGATTTTTCTTAGAATCTGGAAATGCTTTTCTTCTGAAATCGGATAAAAGCTGATGATGGCGATGGACACCACATTGCACAGGCAGGGCACCAGGGCATACAACACCCGGAGCATGAAAACCGTTGTTGGGGTCTGTTCCACGTTGGGGCTGTAACCGGTAGTGCCTAAAAGCAGCAGCCCGATGCCGATACCCAGGGCAGCAGACAGCTTCTTGGCGATGGACCACAGCCCGATGTACCGCCCCTCCCGGCGCTGCCCTGTCAACAGCTGGTCATAGTCGATCACATCGGCCTGGATGGCGGACGGCAGTGCCAGTCCGGCGCCGAACCCGATCCCGGACAGAAACACCAGCATCCCGTATATACCGGCATCTCCCGGACCCAGAAAGAACACACCGCTGAAGGCGCCGGTGTTAATGACCATGGATATGATCCACGCGCTTTTTTTGCCGATTTTCCGGGAAACCGCAATCCACAGCGGCAGAAATACAATACCGGTCAAAAAATAGATCAGCAGGAACACTTCTGCATGCCGGGCCTGGAGCACATATTCCACATAATACAGGATCAGGGTTGCCGGCAGGTTGCTGCCCAGGGCGCTGATGGTGTACCCGGCAATCAGGATCATAAACGGGCGGTTTTTCACCACATCGGAAAACCCTTTGAAAAGATGGTCTGTCATGCGGCGGGTGACTTTCTCTTTGATCCGGCAGATGCAGACCAGTGAAAAGACAAGGATCATGGGCGCAAATATATACGCCATTATGGAAAACCGCTTCTTTTCCGTGGGTACCATGCCAAAGAAGGGCATTGCCGCATCGATCAGGACTGGGGCTGCAGCGGCCAGCAGCGTACCCAGGATCAGAAAACCGTCCCTGACGGAAAACAGCACCGTTCTTTCATGGTAGTCGGTTGTCATTTCAGGCCCGAGAGACTCATAGGGTATGGTGATCAGGGTCCAGAAAAAAAACAGGGCAAACAGCCAGAATCCGAAGTACAGGGCCATTTCTTCACCCGGCAGCTCCGGCGGCTGAAACAAAAACAGTATGGATACGGCCAGTCCCAAGGCCCCGCCCGCAATATAGGGCCTGCGCCTGCCGAATGCTGTGGATGTCCGGTCTGACACATAACCGATAAACGGATCGGTCACAGCATCAAACACACGGACAGCCATGAGCATTGCCCCCACTGTGGATATGCCCACCCCGATGGTGTCCGTGTAAAATTTTGGCAGAAAAACATAAACAGGGATCCCGATCACCGCCAGAGAAAGGGCAGGCAGTGCATAGGCAAAGGTATCCCCCCATGTGACCTGCCGGCGGCTGCCGGTAATGGTGGTATTTTTCATCCTGTTCACGGCAGCTGTGAAATCATATCCTGAAGTTTGTGCCGCAATGCCTGTCTTTCTTTTTCCGAATCCCCTGTACCCGGGAAGACCACAGTTTCATGGGGCCGCCTGTCCAGCCAGAACCGGCCGGTGGAGTGCCCGGCTTTTTCTGAAACCGCCAGCCAGAAAATGGTGTCGGCACCCTGATCAGGGGTTCTCAGAATGCGGTTCACCAACGCATGGAACTCGGGAAGCGACCGTTCAATACCCGGTGTGTCCACCCACCCCGGGTGCATGGCATGAACGGTTATCCCGTGTTCTTTCAGCTGCGTTGCCCAGAGCCGGGTGAGTATGACCACCCCCCTTTTGGCCCGGGCATATGCCTTTGACCCGCTATAGGGTCCCTGTCGGTTTTCCAGGTCGTCAACAGCGATTTTCTGGGTATACATGCCGCCGGAGGCCACATTGATGATCCTGGCGTCAGGCGAACGGGCAAGGGATTTTTTCAACAGCTCCGTCAGGTAAAAGACCCCCAGCAGATCGGTGGCAAATGTCTGTTCAATGCCTTCGGAGGTTTCCCTGCGTTCATTGAACAACGCCCCGACATTGTTGATCAGGATGTCGATGGATTTTTTTTTGTCCTGAAGCTCTCTGGCTGCGTGTGCAACGTCCTGCATCAGGCTTAAATCCGCCAGCAGATAATCCACATGGGGGTTGCCGGTTTTTTCCACGATTTCCTGCTGCACCTGCTGCGCCTTTTTTTTGTTTCTGGCAATAATTGTCAGAAACGCTTTTTTCTCTGCAAGCCGGAAGGCCGCAGCTTTTCCAATACCCGATGTTCCCCCTGTCAGCACCACTTTTCTGCCGTACAAGGTTCCGGCCGGTTCTGTCCAGAACCGCCGGTTCAACGCATACCCGAACCGGCTGAACATCAGCATTCCCGGCAGAATGGTATGGTCTGCCAGATAATCCAGCCAGCTGGTGCCTGATCTGAAAACGGCCTTGCCATGTTCTTTTCCAGCTTTTTTGCCCACATGATCAGTTAATATCATACCGGTTTTGCCAAGCTGTTTTCTTATGGATTCCTTGTGTTGTTTCACAGTCTCGCCTTTCACCAGTGGTGTTCATTGTGCATACCTATTAAAATGGCAACGTTTTACCAGACTTCAATACCGAAAAAATGTGCTATACTGTCTTTGTGTAACAAAACCAGAATTACCCGGGGAGATGGTATGATACGATTCGGCCTGTGCTGTGTATTCAGGGAATACCCTTCTAAGTAACTCATTTGAGTTTCTGGTAGGTTTGGTGCCGGGCATTACCCCGGCTACGCTGTCAAATTCCGCAAAATCACTGCAGCCTTTTTGTCCCGGTTTCCCAAAGAGGAACAAAAAAGCCGCCTGGCCCGGCTGTGTGCCGGCAATGCACAAAGCCTTTTAAAAGCCCTGACATTCTGCCGGGAAAACCGGATCGGATCCTTCCGGATAAACAGCCAGATCCTGCCGTTGAAAACCCACCCGGACAGGGGATATGATATTTGCGATCTTCCCGGCGCAGAAGACATCATTGCCGCGTTCACAGCCTGCGGTGCCTTTTCCCTTAAACATGACATCAGAACCACCTTCCACCCGGACCAGTTCATCATTTTGTCATCGCCGCATCCACAAGTGGTCCAAAGGTCTGTGGCGGACCTGATCTACCAGGCCCAGGTGGCAGAATGGGTGAATGCCGATGTCATAAACATCCATGCCGGCGGGGTATACGGGGATAAGCAATCAGCTCTTTCCCGCCTGGGGGAAACCATTGAAACACTGCCGGACCCGGTCAGAAAAAGACTGACCCTGGAAAATGACGACAGAAGTTATACACCTCAGGACCTTAGTCCCGTGTGCAGAGACCTGAAAATTCCCCTGGTGTATGATGTGCACCACCACCGGTGCCTTCCGGACGGTCTTTCAGTTGCAGCGGCCACAGAAAAAAGCCTGAAAACATGGGACCGGGAGCCCCTGTTTCACATATCCTCTCCCAAAGAAGGCTGGTCCGGGCCAAATCCCAGGAAGCACCACGATTATATAGACATCCTTGACCTGCCCGAAAAGTGGCTGTCCATGGATATTACCGTGGAAGTAGAAGCAAAGGCCAAAGAACTGGCCATAAAAAAATTGATGGCAGATCTAAAGCATTTATAAATGGTGCTTTTTTTCCATTGGGAAAGAGCTTTTGAGCAGTTAGGACATAGATGCCTGGTTTTTCGTTTGCGCTTGGTGCCGTGAGAAGGGCTGGTTTTGCCGCAGATTTTACATTTGATCTGAGATTGCAGCATTCCATTGTTTAAGTATAAATACTTCGCAGGAGCACCACAGTGGCTGCATTTACATCCGTCTGGTGGTTTTCTTCCATTACGATGGCAGACTGGGTTGATGGATCTGCCTGAAAGGCTCTCTTTGGCCTGTTTGAGCAATTTCCACTCCAGTTGATAAGAAATTTTGTCATCAGCCGGTAAAAGCGGGATTTGGTCGACACGAAACTGTCGGTAGTGAGGGGGCTTTTCATTCGGTTTAAGGGGGATATCAGATCTTGAATTGCTGAGGATCTCATGGAAGATGATCACAGCCGAAGCCAGTTCATTGAAGGTCAATCTACGGCAGAACAATTTTTGACAAAAGTACAGTAACATAAAGGAAGCAACAGGGAATACTTATCTCAATTGCTATCAAGCATATCAATACAATTTCTGGTAAAAGCAATGTGAAAAAGGAAAACATAGCAAATTCTGAATGGATGCATCTGTTTCCGGATTTTGCTGATATCATTCAGCCATGAAGTCGGTTTTTTTGCTACCATACACAAAGGGTTATCAGTGTGACCCGTTCTTTTATTTTCGGCATGCTGCCGCTTCTTATTTTTCGATATTATTGAATGGCGCTGGTTTCTTGTATATGACCGATCAAACCTGTTATCTCCGCATCAATGGCCTGACGGTCTGCCAGTTGATTGAAAAAGGCATCCACGGTCCGGCCGGTGCCAAGTCCCAGGATGAGACCCAGTACTGCACCCCGGTGTACATTGTCACCTCCCAGGTTGGTATTGGCCAGCAAGGCGGCTTTCAGGTCGTCTGCATATGCATACGCAAGATACAGAATGACTGGCCAGGAATCAGTGATATAGCAGGCCGTGGAATAACGGCCGCCCACCACCTCATTGTCCGAGCGCACCTGTGAAGCAAGCCGCTTCAGATCCCGCCCCACGGACTGCCGGGCCGTGTCAGCAATAAGCTGCTGCAGCGGTTCATCATTTTTTCTGAAAAGCAGACCTTGTACCAGTTGAACAAGGGCATCACTGATTCCGGCAAGAAAGGCATCCGGATGGGTGAGAAACAGGTGTTCCCTGCAGAGACCCTGTACAGTTTTTAAAGAAATATTCTGCAGAAACCCGGCAATGGCAATGGGTCCCAGCATCACCAGTCCGCCCACCGAAGGGGTATCATGGGTGACAGCCCCGCATTGCAAAGGTGCCTTTCCACGTTCCAGGTTGGCAAAAAAACCCCGGTGAAAGGATTCTGCATAGGTGTCGGGATGCCGGGGCGGATCAGCGGTCATGAAATCGATGTAATCGCTTAAAAACTGCGCTTTGTCGTAGTATCCGCCGGCGGCTGTTATGGATCTTGTCACCACCCTGGCACAATGGGCGTTGAGGGTGTTTTCCCCGGCTTTCATTCCCTGGTGATAATGCTGATTCGGAAGGCCCCAGAAAGATCTTTTGCCCTTGAGGATCACCTTGCCCACAATTTCCCTGCCCGCACCGCCGGCCTGAGACCCCCGCCGCCTTTTGCCGTGGAATGCAGCGACATGATCGATGATGGATGATATCCGGGGGCATCTTCAAGCTGTTGAATCCCGCCGGGAAAAGCCTTGAGAATGTCCATGGGATGTAATACCAGTGAACCGGCATGGCCAGAGAATCCCCGACGTACAGGGATTGCAGCCCCGCTTCAGCTCTCTGAATCGTTATTCTGTCGTGCTTGTTGCATAGTGTTGATGACACCCTTATCTCCTTTGGGCTGGCGCTGTCTGGCAAAGCCAGTGCGGCCTGGATATCTGCGGCCGCATGGGGCGGAACAGCCTC
>JAABUB010000086.1 GCA_011389575.1 Desulfotignum sp.
GGCCCCGATATCCAGCCAGTGTCTGGTGAACTTGACCGCGTCTTTGAGTTCTGTGGCCCCGCCGATGGGAGACCCCCAGATGGTGGACACGGTACCGCACATTTTGATGCCGGCATCCTGGCATTTTTTGATGCACCGTTCCGCCTCTTTCCAGTAATCGGGCAAGGTTGTGCCGGAATTGGCAAAATGGTGCTGTTCTTCAGTGGAAACCATCATCAAAACCCGATCCGGACCCACTCCGCGCTTTTTGAGTGCAATGGCCCGGTCCACGGAAGGCTCTCTGATGGTGATGGCGGTCAGGGTCACATCCTTCATGTCGATGCCTTTTTTTGCGGCCCTGGACACAAAACTGTCCGACCGCAGATGTGCCAGCAGTTCCTCGGCATCGGAAAATTGGGGCATGTTCCTGGGATTGCCCAGGTTGGTGACCTCGATGTTGCGGCAGCCGGCAAATATCAATTCTTCCAGATAGGTGATCTTGGCCGGGGTGGAAATGAATTTTTCCAGGTGCTGGAATCCGTCCCGCACGGTGATGTCGCCTATGGTGACTTTCTTTGGCATTCTGGGAAAAATTTTCCAGTAATCATATTCTGTCATGGGTCGTCTCCTTACTAATAAGGTATTTATAATATGGCGGCCCTGAAAGGCAACCGTAAAAACGGTAAAAAAAGTGAATCTCCCATTTTTCTAAAATCTGAAATTGCCGAACCCGGGTTCGGGGATGGGTCTGATCAGGCTGACTTCAAAGGCCATGGCCAGCCAGTCCCGGATTTCCTCGAATTTGAGGACCCGGTCGTTGAGCAGCCGGGCCGCGCAGAAAAACGGATGGGCTTCCCCGTCATACTTGTCGATCATTTTCTGCTGAAATGCGGCAATCTCCTCTTTGGTCATGGGATTGCCCGCAGCATTGCGCTTGGCCTGCTCGATGCTCAACAATACCCCGCCGGCACTTTTGCCGCTCATGACCGATGTGCGGGCCCGCATGGTGGAAAACAAAAAATTCGGGCGGTAGGCCCGGCCGCACATGCCGTAATTGGCAGCCCCGTTGTCCGGACCGATCACCAGCTGAATTCTGGGTACCTGGGCGCAGGAAACCGCCCGCACCATGTCAGCCCCGTATTTGCCGATACCGGCGTGCTCGGATTCCGATCCCACCATGTACCCCGGCGAACTCTGGATAAACAGCAGCGGAATTTTTTCATGGGAGCACCGCACCACCCATTCCGCCACTTTTTTGGCAGCTTCATGGAATATAATGCCGGCCCCGTTGGAGCAGATCACCCCGATGGGCAGCCCTTTGATACGGATTTTGCCGGTAAGGATGTTGGTGCCCCGGCCCGGGGCAAAATTTTTCTTGGCTTCGATGAATTCAGAGCCGTCGGCAATGGCCTTGATAAAGGCCAGGCCCTTGAGTCCCTGGTGGGGGGATGCGGGCAGCACATCATACACTGTTGAGGGTCCGGCCTCCGGTTCCCGGGGTTCGTACCGGTGCAGGTGCAGGGTCTGGGGCCGGGTCAAAGACAGCAGTTCCCTGACTTTGGCTACGGCCCGGGCCTGGTCGGTGCACAGATGGTCTGCCCCGCCCGAGGTCTGGGTGTGCACTTTGGCGCCCCCGAGATCTTCGGCAGATATCTCTTCGCCGGTGGCCATTTTCACCAGGGGCGGTCCCCCTAAAAAGGAAAAGGACTGCTTGTCGATCATGATGGATTCACAGGCCATGAACACGATATAGGCACCGCCGGCAGTGTTGCCGCCGGTGCTTAAGGTCACCTGGCGCAGGCCTTTGGCAGACATGCGGGCCATGTTGTAGAAAATGGAGCCAAAATGCTGGTCATCGGGAAACACATCCGCCTGCATGGGTAAAAACACCCCGCCTGAGTCGGCAATATACACGCAGTTGAGTCCGCAGTTTTCCGCAATGGCCTGGGCCCGCATATGTTTTTTCAAGGTGATGGGAAAATATGTGCCTGCCTTGACCCGGGAGTCATTGGCCATGATCATGGTCCAGTTGCCGTGGATTTTGCCGATGCCTGTGACAATGCCGGCGCAGGGAACGTCTTCCACCCCGGGATACCCCATGCCGAATCCGGCCAGCATGGAGAGTTCAAAAAACACGGTGTCCGGATCGATGAGATCGTCGATCAATTCGCGCACCGGGCGTTTGCCGCGTTTGGCCAGGGCATCCACTGCTTTTTGTCCCCCGGGCCAGATGGCTGCCTGGCGTTTTTTTTCCAGTTCCTGTTCCTGGTCCTGCCAGAATGCTTTGTTATCGGTCATGGGGTTTATCTTCCTTTGTATACAGGTTTTCGTTTTTCCCTGAAGGCGGTAAGCCCTTCCATACGGTCTTCAGTGGGAATGGTCACCCGGTAGGCATTGGATTCAATGGCAAGCCCGGTGGCAAGATCGGTTTCAATACCCTTGTCAATGGCATACTTGGCCATTTCCACGGCAACGGGGCCGGTCTCGGCTATCATGGCAGCCATGCCAAGGCAGTGTTCCATGAGTTTTTCCGGTGAAGTCACCGCATTGACCAGACCGATATCCAAAGCTTCTTTTGCATCCACCCTGCGGCCGGTGAAAATCAGTTCCTTGGCCTTGGCCACCCCGATGATTCTGGGCAGGCGCTGGGTCCCGCCGCCGCCAGGGATGATGGCCAGTCTGGTTTCGGTGAGACCCATGGTGGCGGTTTCTGATGCAACCCGGATGTCCGAGGCCAGGGCCACTTCCGTACCGCCGCCTAAGGCAATGCCGTTGACAGCGGAAATCACCGGCATTTTTAAATTCTGGATAGCGGTGAGCAGATTTCTGATGGTGACGATGAACCGTTTTACCTGGTCCTGGGTCAATGTGGCGCGCTCCTTGAGGTCTGCCCCGGCGCAGAAGGCTTTTTCTCCGGCACCGGTGATAATGACACAGCGGATGTCATCAACAAACTGCAGGCTGTCAATTTCATCTCTGAGGGCATATAAAAGGTCGAAATTCAGGCAGTTCATCACTGCCGGCCGGTTCAAAGTGAGAATGGCGGCCTGGTTTTTTTCCTGTTTGACAAGCAGGTCCCGGGTGGTCATGATAATATCTCCCTTCGGGCCTAACACCCGATATATCTTGAAATAACGATCCGCTGTACTTCAGAAGTTCCTTCTCCGATTTCCAGCAGTTTCTGGTCCCGAAAGAACCGCTCCACATTGTAATCTTTCATCAGGCCGTAGCCGCCGTGGATCTGGACTGCATGGTTCACCACCCGGTTCATGACCTCGGAACAGTACAGCTTGCCCATGGCCGCCTCTTTTTCATAGGGCCGTTTGTGGTCTTTCAGCCAGCAGGCTTTGTACAAAAGGTTTCTGGCACATTCGATCTCCATGGCGCAGTCCGCCAGTTTAAAGGCAATTGCCTGGAACTTGGAAATGGGCTGGCCGAACTGTTCTCTTTCTTTCGCATATTTGAGGGCCAGGTCATAGGCCCCCTGGGCCCCGCCCAGTCCCATGGCCCCGATGGACAGCCGTCCCCCGTCCAGGGTGGACAGCATCTGGTGGAACCCGTCACCTTTTTTGCCCAGGATGTTTGTCTTTGGCACCCGCACATCGTCAAAATACAGCTCCGCCGTATTGGAGGAGCGCCACATCATTTTTTTGTGCATGGGCACAGCCTTGAAGCCAGGGGTGCCCGCTTCCACCAGAATACAGGAATATTCGGGTTTGCCGCTGTCTCTTGTGCCGGTGATGGCCTGGACCGTCACCCCCATGGTCATGTCGCAGGCGGCATTGGTGATGAAAATTTTGGACCCGTTGATCACCCATTCATCCCCGTCCAGCACTGCCGTGGTCTTGCTGCCCCCGGCATCGGACCCGGCTGTGGGTTCGGTGAGACCGAATCCCCACAGACCTTCTCCGGCGCACAGTTTGGGCAAATATTTTTTCTTTTGTTCCTCGGTTCCGAAATAGTTGATGGGACCGATGCCCAGAGAATTGCCCGCTGCAATGGTGGCGGCCTGGGAACCGTCGATGCGCGCGATTTCCTCCACAGCAATGATATAAGAGATATAATCCATTGCCTGGCCTTCATAGTCTTCGGAAACAAACATGCCGAAAAGACCGATTTCACCCATTTTCCGGGTCAATTCTTCGGAAAATTCTTCTTTTTCGTCCAGATCCCCGGCCTGGGGGGCGATTTCTGTCCGGGCAAACTTTCTGACTTCCTTACGGATCATTTCCTGCTCTTTGGTAAGGTCAAAATCCACCCTGCGCCTCCTTCTATATTGTTGGTTATTGATTGGGACTGTCCTGTTCCAGATGCAACCATAAAAGCCCGACAAGATGAAAGAAAAAACTGATCGAGCGCTCAGTCTATTTATCCTGATACTATATTTTGCTGAAATCACTTGTCAATATTTTTTTTTACACCATGAAAAAAATTTTGGTGCAAAAGACAGTTACTTGAATTTGTCAATCTGGTCTTTGTGAATCAACCACTGTTTGTCAGGATTCTGTATTCCTTTGAGAAATCCGGTGCGCAGAAAACTTTTGACCCTGGCAGGAGAAAGTCTGCATTGTTTTGAAAATTCGGCAATGGTGAACATTTTCTGGTGATCAGTAGCAAAATCTTCTGCAATGGTTTTCATGGAGGCTTCAATGGTATATTCTCCGGATGGTGTGGTAAAGGGAACCATGATGACCGGGGTGTCTTTCATATAAACAGGTATGTCCGGCAGGGTATGGTTTATCCGGGGCACTGCCACATCAAAAAAATAGCCCTGTTTTGATAAGTGCGCCTTGGCATTGCCTGTTATCATATTGGTAAGTTCCCCGGCCAGGTCATTGCATTCTTCCATGGAAGCAGAAGCATTTGTGCCGAACAGGCCGGCCACAATTTTTTTTAGAAAATCATGGGAAAAACTGATGATAAAATACCCGTTGATGCCATGTCCGTTCAAGCCGATCATCGCTTTTACACTGCCGTGGTCCCCCGGATGCTTTCCTGCCACAGGTCTGCCCGGAGTGGAAACAAGGCCGGCAAAGGTTTCGAACACATCGATGCAGGCAGTTATAAACGGATTGATATAGGCAACGTTCACAGCACATCCTAACCTGGCAGTTTTTGCCTGAAGCAGAAGTATATTCCCGGCATTGTATTTTTTCAACCAGGAGGCAAAATTCCTTCAGAGAAAATTACTTTTCATTTTAACGCAAAAAATCTATAATACCAGATACTGGGTAAAAAAAGTATGTTGTGTGAATCCTTGAATTCAACCCAAACTAATCAGTCCGGAGAAGCGGTTCGGGCATAAAAGGAGGCAACATGGAATTTAAAAAAATACTCAATCCCGTAGACGGCTCATCCCATTCAGTGAATTCAACCCGGTATGTCATTGATCTTGCCAAAAAATTTGATTCCCACATTGTTCTGCTGCACTGCCATGCCAGATTTCCCGTGGTTTTATCTGAGCCCTATTTTCAGCAGGCCATTGATGAAATCATGAAATCATCGGAAGAACTGGTCAAACCCTTTGAAGAGATGCTGGAAAAAGCTGGTGTTTCCTTTGAAGCCCGGATTCTGGAAGGAACGCCCGGAACCCAGATTTCCGATGCAGCCAGAATCGAAAAAGTGGATCTCATCGTCATGGGATCCCGGGGCGTATCAGACTTTGCCGGGCTGTTTTTGGGCAGTGTTGCCCATCAGGTCCTGAACAAAGCCGAGTGCCCGGTTTTCATAACAAAATAAATCCCGAGGTCAGAAGTTCCTTTTTTTTGCAATCCATGCGGTCAAATATGCGCCGCTGTTACAAAAAAGGGTAAAAAGTCAACTTCTGACTTTTTTTATATGAAAGCCGTCAGCACTCGGTTATCAGCATCCAGTAACAATTGCAAATTTTTCCCTGCTGGTTACAACTGACTAAAAGCTTTAATGCTTTGTTGTGCCCGTCAGGGCGTGTCCGTAATTAGTGCTTGTATCCGATCATGCGCAAAAAACCTTTGCGCTTTTCCACATCTGTATCCGTTTCTATACCTTAGTTTTAATGAAATGGGCATGGCCGAGGATAAAATTATGCTCTTCCGGGTTTTCAATGGCAAAGGTTTTTAGTTCCATGATATTCCTCCTGGGGTTGGAAGTTACTTTTTGACATGTATCACAACAGATGTATCTTACCCCGGTCGGCCTGCAAAAAAAAGATAAAAGTAATGCTGGTTGTAAAGGTTTTGCTTGACATACCCAGGGATCCATGTAAAAAAGAATATATGATTGAGCGCTCGTTCATGAAAGGCACAAAGAGCGCAATCCATCCAGAGGAGAGCACTTTGGCAAAGGGCAGAAAATCAAAACCGCCGGTGGCTGATCCAGAGGTTCCTACCCAGATCAAAAATCCCGAACTGGTACAGGAACGGCGGCGCCATATCATCGATTCCACCGTTACCCTGTTCATTGCCCACGGGTATCATAAAACCACCACCCGCATGATCGCAAGGGCGGCCGGTTTTTCCATCGGTTCTTTGTATGAATATGTCAGTTCCAAAGAAGACCTGCTTTACCTGGTATGCAAAACCATCCATGAAGAAGTGCAGAAAGCGGTGGAAGAAGCCCTGTCAGACAGCAGCGGGGAAAAGGAACAGCTGGCTGAAGTGATCCGCCAGTATTTCAAGGTGTGCGATAACATGGCTGATCATATTCTTCTCATGTATCAGGTTACCCAGTTTTTACCCCGGAAGTGGCAGGAACGGGTCCTGGTCAATGAATTGAATATCACCGATATTTTCATTACCACCCTTGGCCGGATGTCGGGAAAGAAAAATTTTCCTGTTCTGGATACAAACATCTGCAATCTTGTGGGACACAATATTTCCGTGCTGGGACAGATGTGGGCCTTTCGCCGCTGGCATTTGAAAAAGAATTTTACCATTGACGAATACATCGCCATTCAGACCGATTTCATCCTCGGGCGCATATTCTGAAAAATTGTATTTATTTTTTCAGATATATGTGCCAGTAAAAATCTGTACATACCACATACACTTTGTCTGGCGTGGTCAAACCCCCGGATTTTAATAAAGGAGCTGACATGAGTCAGGAAGTTGAAGTCTATACCCCCCAAAATTCCATTAAAATTGTTACTGCCACCTCGCTTTTTGACGGGCATGATGCTGCCATCAATATCATGCGGCGGATACTGCAGGACACAGGTGCTGAAGTAATCCATATCGGCCATAACCGGTCTGCCAGAGAAGTGGTGGATGCGGCCATTGAAGAAGATGCCCAGGGCATTGCCGTGTCCAGCTACCAGGGCGGCCATATGGAGTATTTCAAATATATCAAAGACCTGCTGGATGAACATGGTGCTTCCCATGTGAAAATTTTCGGCGGCGGCGGCGGCGTGATCATTCCATCGGAAATGGCGGAACTGCACGCCTACGGGATCACCCGGATCTACGCACCTGAAGACGGGGCAAAAATGGGACTTCAGGGCATGATCAACGACATGATGCGTACCATGGATGCAGCGTGCGTGGATTATCATGCCCTGGCCTTTGATCGGCTCACTGTGGACAACAAACCGGGTATTGCCCGGTGCATATCAGCAGTGCAGGAGGCCTGCTCCAAACACCCGGATCAGCTGGAAAAAATCATGGCCCAGGTGCTTCCTATGGCAGATGCCGGGAATGTGCCGGTTATCGGTCTTACCGGTACGGGCGGGGCCGGCAAGTCCTCTTTGACCGATGAGCTGATCATCCGCATGCTGCGGGATCTGGCAGATGTGAACATTGCGGTCATCTCCTGTGACCCCTCCCGGCGCAAAACCGGGGGCGCCCTTCTCGGAGACCGTATCCGCATGAATGCCATAGACACGGACAGGGTCTACATGCGGTCTCTGGCCACCAGGATGTCCCAGGCAGAGCTGCCCGAGGCCCTGCCACAGGTTCTTTCGGTGGTCAAGGCAGCCGGGTTTGACATGGTCCTGCTGGAAACGGCGGGCATCGGACAGGGGGATTCCCGGGTGGTGGATCTTGTGGATATGTCCGTCTATGTGATGACCGCGGAATTCGGGGCCCCGTCCCAGCTGGAAAAAATCGATATGCTGGATTATGCAGACATTGTCGTGGTGAACAAATATGAGAAAAAAGGGGCGGAGGATGCTATCCGGGATGTGAGAAAACAGGTCCAGCGCAACCGCAAGGCCTGGGACAAAGATCCCAAAGAGATGCCGGTGTACGGCACCATTGCCTCCAAATTCAATGATGACGGAATCACCGCTTTTTATCATGCCCTGCTGGATCTCATCAACCAGAGAAAAGGCATCCAGTATACCTCGGCCATTCCTAAAACCGATGTAAAGGAATCCTCATCCAAGACCATTATTATTCCGGGAGAGCGCACCCGGTACCTGGCTGAAATCGCCGACACCGTCAGAAAATACCATAAGACCACCCGGGACCAGGCAGATGCCGTCCGTCGGCACTGGCACCTGACAGCTGCCGTGGATCAGCTTGACACACAAACCAATGACATGGACCAGGTGCTGGCCAGCCTGAAAAAAGCGATTGCTGAAGCCGCAGACGCGGTAGACCCGGAAACACAGGAGCTGATTTCCCATTACACAAGAAGTGCTGCAGCCTGTGAAAACGATGAACTGGTTTATCAGGTCAGAGACAAAGAATTCCGAGTGCCCCTGTATACCAGATCCCTGTCTCATTCCAAGATTCCCAAAATCGCACGGCCCCGTTTTTCCGATCCCGGAGACCAGTTCCAGTGGATGCGCAAAGAAAATTTTGCCGGCAGTTTTCCCTATACAGCCGGGGTGTTTCCTCTGAAACGCGCTGATGAAGACCCCACCCGGATGTTTGCAGGAGAAGGGGGACCGGCTGATACCAATCGCCGGTTCAAGCTGCTGTCTGCATCATACCCTGCCAAACGCCTGTCCACCGCCTTTGACTCGGTCACCCTGTACGGGTTTGATCCGGACCGCCGGCCCGACATCTACGGCAAGATCGGCACCTCCGGGGTGAGCATCTGCACCCTGGATGATGTGAAACTGCTGTACCACGGATTTGACCTGTGTTCTGCCAACACCTCTGTATCCATGACCATCAACGGCCCGGCCCCCATGATGCTGGCCATGTTCATGAACACGGCCATTGACCAGCAGTTGGAGAAATTTGAAGCAGAGAACAACAGAAAACCCACAGAACAGGAAGCAGAAGATCTCAAGGCTTTTGCCCTGTCCACGGTGCGGGGAACGGTCCAGGCAGATATCCTCAAAGAAGACCAGGGGCAGAACACCTGTATCTTTTCCATCGAGTTCGCGCTGAAAATGATGGGAGATATCCAGCAGTATTTTATCGACCACCAGGTGAAAAATTTTTATTCGGTCTCCATTTCCGGATATCACATTGCCGAGGCCGGTGCCAATCCCATCACCCAGCTGGCCCTGACCCTGGCCAACGGGTTCACCTATGTGGAATACTACCTGTCCCGGGGCATGGATATCGATTCTTTTGCCCCGTCTTTGTCGTTTTTCTTTTCCAACGGCATGGATCCGGAATACACGGTCATCGGCCGGGTGGCCCGCCGCATCTGGGCGATAGCCATGCGGTATAAATACAAAGGCAATGACAAATCCCAGAAACTCAAATACCATATCCAGACCTCGGGCCGGTCCCTGCATTCCCAGGATATCCAGTTCAATGATATCAGGACCACCCTCCAGGGGCTGTGCGCCATTTACGACAACTGCAACTCCCTGCACACCAATGCCTTTGACGAGGCCATCACCACCCCGTCTGCGGAATCGGTGCGCCGGGCCCTGGCCATCCAGCTGATCATCAACCGGGAATGGGGCCTGGCCAAAAATGAAAACCCGCTCCAGGGATCGTTTATCGTGGATGAACTCACCGATCTGGTGGAAGAGGCGGTGCTGGTGGAATTCGAACGTATTACCCAGCGGGGCGGAGTTTTGGGGGCCATGGAAACCGGATACCAGCGGGGCAAAATCCAGGAAGAATCCATGTATTACGAGCACCAGAAGCATTCGGGCAAACTGCCGCTCATCGGCATCAACACCTTTGAAGACCCGGATGCGGATTACGCGGACATGGCCAACCACCTGGAATTGTCAAGGTCAACAGATGCCCAGAAAAACGAACAGCTGGAGCGCCTGGAAACTTTCAAGGCTGCCCATGGGGATGAACAGGAAACTGCCGTTAAAAAACTGCAGCAGACAGCCCTGGACGGGGGCAACATGTTTGCACAACTCATGGAGACGGTGAAGGTCTGCTCTCTGGGCACCATCACCGGCGCCCTGTACGAGGTGGGGGGCAAATACCGCAGGAACATGTAACATTGCAGGACTGGCAGTCTCATCCCATATGAACTGGAGGAGACTGTCTGGCAGGGATGCCGCCCCGGGAGGAGCCTTGCTGCCGGCCTGAGAACGCGTTCTGACAGTCCGGCAGCAAGGCTCCTCCCGGGGCTCCCGCCGTGAAAAGGGTTCTCTGTGGCATGACCTGACTGCCACCTGTTTTATCAGTGGCCCGTGGAAACACAGAAGTTTGGCGGTTAAATTTTTCTGTGGCGGCCAGTGGCGGGCGGTTGCTGTTGGTTGAATCCCATTTTGCCGCGTTTTTACAGGGTGTAGGCATGGGTTGCGGTAAAAACGGCAAACTGTTTGAGGACATACCTGCCCGCAGTTTTTGCCGTTCAGCAGCCCATGCCGTACACCCTGTTAAACGCGGCGAACGGGTGAGGCCAACAGCAACCGCCCGCCACGGGTACCTGGTAACAAGTTCAAGCAACAGCATTCGGGCGCATCAGACCGGGATCATCATGGCGGATTTGACGCGGATGCCGGACTGGATAAATGCTTGCAATTACACACATCAGCTGATACGTTACAGCTGCAATATAGCGAATAATTACAGATAAACATAAGGAGACAAAACCCATGCAGACCCCTGTCATCGTCAGTGCCGTGCGAACGCCTCTGGGCAGTTTCGGCGGCTCCCTGAGCACAATGGGCGCCACAGACCTGGGTGCCCTGGTGATTAACGAGGCCATTGCCCGGGCCCAAATTGAGGCATCCCGGGTCAATGAATGCATCATGGGCATGGTCCTGCCCTGCGGCTACGGCCAGAATCCGGGCAAGCAGGCCGCGGTCAAGGCAGGCTTGCCCTGGGAAGTGGAGGCCATTACCGTGAACAAGGTGTGCGGCTCTTCTTTGAAGGCGGTGATGCTGGCAGCCCAGGCCATCCAGTGCGGCGATGCCGAGGTGGTGGTGGCCGGCGGCATGGAAACCATGAGCATGGCCCCCTATTATATGGACAAGGCCCGGTGGGGACACCGTATGGGCCCCGGCCGCATAGAGGACCACATGATCCATGACGGGCTGTGGGATATTGTCAATGATTTCCACATGGGCATGTCCAATGAGCTGTGCTCGGACCGCTGGGAGATCTCCAGAGAAGACCAGGACCGGTATGCGGCCCAATCCTATGCCCGTGCCAATGCAGCAGTGGCATCCGGCCGGTTCAAAGATGAAATCATGCCGGTGAAAGTGCCCCGGCGCAAGGGGGATCCCAAGATTTTTGACACAGATGAATGCCCCCAGGACTCCTCTTTTGAGCTGCTGTCCAAAATGAAGCCTGCCTTTAAAAAAGATGGTGTGGGTACGGCAGGCAATGCCTCCATTATTTCCGACGGGGCATCTGCCGTGGTGGTCATGAGTGAACAAAAGGCAAAAGAGCTGGGCTGCACCATCATGGCACGGATCGGTGCCCAGGCATCTTTCGGCATTGACATGAAATATGTGCTCATGGCCCCCATCTACGCCATTCCCAAGGTGTTGAAAAAAGAAGGCATCAGCATTGCAGACATCGACCTGTTTGAAATCAATGAAGCGTTTTCCGGTACATCCGCCGGCATCAACAAGGTGCTGGAGCTGGACCCGGAAAAAGTCAATGTCAACGGCGGCAGTGTGGCCCTGGGCCATCCCATCGGCGCCTCCGGCACCCGGGTATTGACCACGCTTTTGTATGAAATGGAAAAACGCGCAGCCAAAAAGGGACTGGCATCCCTTTGCCTGGGCGGGGGGGAGGCGGTTGCCATGGTGGTCAGCCGCTGATGCCTGCCGGCGGCGCTTTTCAGTTCGGTACTTTTATTTAACAGACAAAAAGGAGATAAAAAATGGATATAAAAACATTCGGTGTTATCGGCGCCGGTCAGATGGGCAACGGCATTGCCCAGGTGGCGGCGGCTGCCGGTCTGTCCGTGATCATGAGTGATATCAAGCAGGATTTCTGTGACAAAGGCGTGGCCAACATCACCAAAAATCTGGGCCGCATGGCATCCAAACAAAAAATAACGGAAGATGATGTTACCGCCATCCTGGGCCGGATCAAAACCACCACGGATTTGAATGACATGGCTGATGCTGACTTTGTAGTGGAGGCGGCAGTGGAGAAAGAAGACCTGAAATTCAATATTTTCCGGGATCTGGACAAGATCTGTCCGCCGTCCGTGATTTTGTCCACCAACACCTCCTCCATTCCCATCGGCCGCATTGCGGCCCAGACCTCCCGTCCGGACAAGATCATCGGCATGCATTTCATGAATCCGGTGCCGGTGATGAAGCTGGTGGAGGTGATCCGGGGTATTGCCACCTCTGCAGAAACCTTTGATATCACCTGGAAGCTGTCGGAAAAATTCGGAAAAACCCCGGCAGAAGCCAATGATTATCCCGGGTTCATCGCCAACCGCATTCTCATGCCCATGATCAATGAAGCAGTGTTCTGTCTGTACCAGAGTGTGGGAAAGGCTGAAGACATTGACACGGTGATGCGTCTGGGCATGAACCATCCCATGGGGCCGCTTGCCCTGGCCGATCTCATCGGGCTGGACACCTGCCTGGCCATCATGGATACCCTGTATGACGGGTTCAAGGATTCCAAGTACCGGCCCTGTCCGCTGCTGCGCAAATATGTGGAGGTGGGGTGGTTGGGACGCAAGACCGGCAAAGGGTTTTATGATTACAAGTAACCCGATCGCTTCTGAAACGGAAACCACTGCTCTTATCATTGGTCTGCAAAAATTGCCGCAGGCCAATGATATGGGCCGTGCCGTGATTATCCAGAAGGCAGACCTGTTTTACTCCACCGGCCCCACCCAGACCGGGTGGCTGTATGAACCGGTTTACGGGGAGCCTTTGTGCATGGCTATATTATCGGACAGTCATAGTGTAAAAATTTTGAATCATCAGACATCAGGTTCAGTCTGTCAGAAACAGCCTGGGCAATGAGCATGCGGTCAAAGGGGTCTTTGTGGTGCAAAGGCAGTTGTGCCAGGGTCACTGCATGAATACCTGAAAAATCCAGTATATCAATTTGCATTTCCCTTGCCAGCGCTAAAGGATCAAAATCGATGCTGAGTTTGCCGATCGATGATTTTATCACCAGCTCCGCGATACTGATGGCACTTAAAAACACTTCGTTGCCTGGAAATTCAAGTTCATACCGTCTTTTTTTGTCCAGTTTTTCAGGGCAGGACAGCATCCACAAAAAGATGTGGGTATCCATGAGAATTTTCATCAGACATCACCGTAAAAAAGAGCATTTATTTCGTCATCTTCATCCAGGAAATTGTCAGGAATATGGATCTGGCCTTTGAGCAACCCCAGTTTCCGTTTGAAGGTTGGTTTATACGCAATCAATTCCACCAGCGGCAGATTGTTTTTGGTGATGATGATTTTTTCACCATGGTGTGCCATGTCAATGAGTTTTGACAACTGGGTTTTGGCTTCGGATACATTGATAATCATCTGTTTTCCCCCTTGCAGTTGTGATGAATAACCAAACCAATTATATCCATTCAGACCAGGTTGGTCAAGATAGAAAACCGTGCTGTTCAGGCCTTGTTGCCCGCACCTGGTTTGCACCGTTTGACAGGGAGTAAGGCATGCCCTGCTGAACGGCAAAAACTCCGGGCAGGTATGTCCTCAAACAGTTTGCCGTTTTTACCGCAGGGCATGCCAACTCCCTGTAGCAACCGGCTGCAAAATACGGTGCAGACAGCAGGGACCGCCCGCCACTAGTCTGTGTCGCCAGATGAAACTGCCGAATAAACGGTGCCTCTTTAAATCTCTGGCCCCAAAAAATATCCGGAAGAGTACGCAAAGGAATGCCCGGAGTTAGCCCCTGCTGGTATCCTGTGCCTGGACCGTCAGATCCCAAGGGGGCCGGTTAAAAATAAATGAGAAGTCCATATTTTTGCCCAGGTATGCATTCAGAACACCGGTTCAACATCCAAAAGCCCCCGACGATCTCGGGCCGGGCACAGGATACCAGCAGGGGCGGCATCTAACCCGGACAGTTCAATATAATCTGATCAAAATTATTGCAGCATGCTTTTACAGCACGCTTTTTCCTGCAGAATCCGTTCCCAAAGCTTGACCTTATGGCAGCAATACGGTAATTTTTATTTCTTTGTCAGAATAGATGTGTAAGGGGAAAAAATTTTATGATCAGCACCATCGTCAAAACAGTACTGGTATTGACCGCCTGCCTTTTTATCCTCGGGTGTCCGGCCGGTGACAAAACACAAAGCGCCCAGTTCATCGAAACTGCCAGAGAAATGATGGGCCAGGACAAACCCCAGGAGGCAATCGTTGCATACCGCAATGCCATCCAGGCGGAGCCCAATAATGATGTTGCCCTGTTTGAACTGGCAGAGGTCTACACGGTTGTCAACCAGTTTGAGACGGCCATGCGCTACTACCATCTGGCAGCAGGCGAAAATCCTGAAAACATTCTTCCCCTGCGGCGCCTTTCCCAGATCCATCTGGCCAATGGCCAGCTTCTGGAAGCCAGAAGCTATGTAAACCAGGTTTTGGCCCTTGATCCCCAGTATGTCCCTGCCCATCATATTCTGGCTGATATCCAGATCAGGGAACGGGACCGGGCCGCTGCCATCGATACCCTGAAAAAGGCGGCAGCCATTGATCCGGAAAATATTGATACCCACATCAGGCTGGCCAGGATCCATATCCAGGCCAGGGACAACCAGAATGCCGAAATAGCTCTGCAGAACATCATTGCCATTGACCCGTCCCACCAGGAAGCCTGCCTGGCGCTGGCTGATCTGTACGTGTCCACC
>JAABUB010000008.1 GCA_011389575.1 Desulfotignum sp.
TCCTCGGCCACGATCTGGGCGATCATGTTGTCCAGACCCTGGCCCATGTCGGTGCCACCGGTAAAAATATCCACCCGGCCGTAATCATCCATCTTGAGGATGGCGCCGCATCCGTCGGATTTATAGATTCTGGCCCCCCCACCCACATGGATGAGAGAGGCATAGCCGATGCCCTCCCCGTCTTTTAGCGGACTGCCCTGTGTCAGTTCCTTTTCCACAGCATCGATACATTGCGCCAGACCGCAGGAGGTGATTTTGAATCCCTGGGGGGTAACATCGCCGGATTCATTCTGGTTGATGCGGCGGAATGCCACCGGATCTATTCCCGCTTTTTTGGCCAGCATGTCCATGCAAGACTCAATGGCAAAGGTGGCCTGGGGATTGCCGTACCCCCGCATGGCCTGGGCATAGGTATTGTTGGTGTATACGCATTTGGCATCATACCGCACATTGGGAACCCGGTAAAGCGATGTTATGGGCATCATCATCACCGTGGGGGTGGTGGCCCCCCAGGAGGTCCGCCCCCCGTTGTCCAGAACCATGCGGATGTCCCGGAAGGTGAGATGTCCGTCTTTATCACACCCCTGGCGGATATATATCACCGTGGGCTGGCGGGTGGAGGTGGCTTCGAACTCCTCTTTTCTGTCAAACAGGATTTTCACCGGTTTTCGGCATTTATGGGCCAGCAGAATGGCGATGTGTTCATAGGCATAGGTGTCCAGCTTGGAGCCGAACCCGCCGCCGATGACCGGCTTGATCACCCGGACCCGCTTGCCTTTCAGATCCATAGCCGCCAGGGTTTCTAAAAAATCCTTCTGGGCCAGAGACGGAATCTGGGTGTTGGAATAGACGGTCAGATTGTCTGATGCATCGAACAGGGCTACGGCCCCGGAGGTGGACAGGCAGCAGTGGGTGACCCAGGTGGTGGTGAACCGGTCCTCCACCACATGGGCGGATTGTTTTTCCGCGTCTTCCACATCTCCGTAGTGCAGTTTCCAGGGCAATTTGAGCACATTGCTCTTGTGGGCCTCGTGCACCAGGGGGGCATCTTTTTCCATGGCCGCTTCCGGGTCGAACACCCCGGGCAAAGGTTCATATTCCACCTCGATGAGACTGAGTGCTTTTTTTGCCACCTCTTCCGACACTGCGGCCACCGCCGCGATCTCATCTCTGAAGCAGCACACTTTATCCGCTTTCAGCGGCGGGTTGTCCTTGTAAAATCCCATGCGCATCTTGGGCGGGATATCCTTTCCCGTGAGCACGGCGTGGACCCCGGGCAGTGCCCGGGCTTTGGAGATATCCATGGCCGTGATTCTTGCATGGGCATGTCTGCTGTAAAGAATCTTGCCAAAGAGCATGCCCGGCAGTCTGACATCCTGGATATATTCGGCCCGGCCCATGGCCTTCTGGGCTGCATCCAGTTTGGGAACCCGTTGTCCCACTACGTTGTATCCGATCATGTGATCACCTCCCCGGCCTTTTTATTCATACTTTGCTGGGTTATGGTCCCTGGATCTTTGGCAGCAGCGGCACCTTCCCCCTGGTTTCCGGCCATCTGCCTTCCGGCCGCTGCCACGGAATCCAGGATCTGGACATATCCGGTGCACCGGCAGATGTTGCCGGCAAGGGCGTGTTTGATGGTTTCCTGGTCTGCTCCGGGATCTTTGTCCAGCAGGGCTTTGGCCGACATGATCATGCCGGGGGTACAGAACCCGCACTGGATGCCGCCGTTGTCCACAAAGGACTGCTGGATGGGATGAAGGCTGCCCGTATGTACGGCCAGGCTCTCGATGGTCTGTATCTGTTTCCCCTGGACATCTGCTGCCAGGTACAGGCATGAATTGACGGCCAGCTGGTCCACAATCACGGTGCAGGCACCGCACTCCCCGTTGCCGCAGCCCTCCTTGGTACCGATCAGGCCCAGTTCTTCTCTGAGCAGGTGCAAAAGGGTCCAGTGGTCCTGGATATCACAGGAAATCTCATCCCCGTTCAAAATAAAGGATATGGGTTTTGTCATGGTCACTCCTCATGGTCACTTGTATGGTTATGCCTGCCGGGCCTTCTGGTTGATAATATCCAGGCATCTGAGCCCCATGCGCCGCACCTGGACCCGGATCATCTCTTTTCTGTGCCAGGCCTGTCCCCGGACACTGTTTCTGACCTGTGATTCTTCGGCTGCCCGTTTCCCGGCCTCGGTCAGCAGATCCGAGGTCACCGGCTGTCCCTCCAACATCTGTTCGGCCTTTACCGCCCGCAGGGGGGTCGGGCCGGCCACACCCAGGCAAATCCGGGCTCTGGTGCAGGTGGACAGGTCCTCATCCACGGCCAACAGGACCCCGATGCCGATGAGGGGCAGCTCCATGGCTGCTCTTCTGCCGAACTTGATATAGGCGCTGCCGGTGCGGGGCACCTGGGCCGGAATGGTAATCCGGGTTAAAATTTCTCCGGGGGTGAGCACGGTCTCATAGGGTTTTACAAACAGGTCTTTTACCAATACGGATCGCTCACCCTCGGGTCCCACAAGCAGGGCACTGCCGTCCAGGGCAATGAGCGGGATAGCCCCGTCCGCAGAGGGCACGGCATTGATGAGGTTACCGCCGATGGTACCCATGTTGCGCACCTGCAAAGACCCGATATTGGAAACCGCATCATAAATAATGGGATATTCGTTGCGGATGAGCAGGGATTGCTCCAGCATGGCATGGGTGACCAGGGCCCCGATGGTCAGCTCACCGGTATTTTCGTTTTTATGCAGGTCATTGAGACCCGGAATCTGCTTCAACGATATCAGGTAGTCCGGCCCCATCCATCCGTCCTTGATCTTGACGATCACATCGGTCCCCCCGGCCATGTACCGGGCGGTTTCCCTGTGCTGCCCGAACAGCGCCACCGCTTCTTCCATGGTGGCGGGAGTCAGGTATGTAAACGGTTTCATATAATTTCCTTTCCTTACCCTCTGTTATCAAAAATCCGGCGTGCTTTGCCCGGCACCCGGGGCAGCTCGCCATAGGGGACCACCTGGGCATCGCAGGAGATCATGATCCTGGCCCGTACCGCCTGGCGCACCTGGTCCCGGATGCCGTCGGCATCAGACGGGAATGCATTGTTGACGGCTTCCACCTTGATGGTCATGGTTTCCCTGCCGTCATCGGTCCGTGACAGGTGCAGCTGGTATTCACTGCCCATACCCGGAATGCCGGACAACACCTCATCGATCTGGCCCGGATAGATGTTCACCCCCTTGAGAATGATCATGTCGTCGGACCGTCCCAGGATGCGGTCGTGCAGGAACAATGGATTGCCACAGGAACAGGGGGCCGACATTTTCCGGGTCAGGTCCCTTGTCCGGTACCGGATCAGCGGGGCCGCCTGCTTGCACAGGGTGGTGACCACCATTTCGCCCACCTCTCCGTCCGCCACCGGGGTCAGAGTCTCCGGGTCCAGGATCTCCAGGATATATTTGTCCGCCCAGTAGTGGATTCCCTCATGTCTCATGCAGTCCAGGCCCATGCCCGGGCCGTACAGCTCGGTCATGCCGGTGATATCGAACATATCTTCCAGGCCCAGCAGATTTTCAATTCGCTCCCGCATGGCTGCTGAACTGCGCTCCGACCCAAAGATGATCTTTTTCAGGTGGATCTGGTCACGCAGTCCCCGTTTGTGGATCTCTTCAGCCATGAGCAGGGCCATGGACGCGGTACAGCAGAACACCGTGGGGGCCAGATCCACCAGAAACCGGCACTGCATGTCAATGTTGCCCGGCCCCACCGGAATGGCCATGGCTCCCAGCCGCTCACATCCCAGCTGAAACCCCATGCCTGCCGTCCACACCCCGTATCCCACCGCGATCTGAACCCGGTCTTCCGGGGTCAGGCCCGCCATTTCATAGCACCTGGCAAACATGTCGATCCAGTCGTCGATGTCTTTTTGGGTGTAGGCCAGCACCTTGCGCTTGCCTGTGGTGCCTGAAGAGGCGTGAATCCTTACCACCTCTTTTTCCGGCACTGAGAGCAGCGGCAAAGGATACCCGTCTTTAAGATGGGTGGAGGTGGTAAAGGGCAGGCGGGACAGGTCATCCAAAGACTGAATGTCATCCGGGGCCACACCGGCGGACGTCAGGTGCTGCCGGTAAAAGGAAGAGCCTTTCCAGGCATGATGCACCGTCCATTTCAGGCCGGCCAGCTGAAGATCCAGCAGGGTCTGGACATCCGGGATATCCGGGATAAACCGTTTTTCCATGCTACACTCCCTTGGGTTTATGTCTTAAGGTTTGGGTGGCATCCAGATCCAGAGTCAGCGTCTCAGGATCGATCACCACCTGATACTCAGTTTTGGCTTGTTCAATACTCACATATCCGAACTGCACATCTGTCAAGACCGCTTCAGGATCACGTTCCATTGGATCACCGTATCCGCCGCCGCCGGCGGACACAAAAGTGATGCAGTCTCCGGGGTCCAGAAATGTCAAGCCGCTGGGATCGGCGGGCTGCCCGTTTTTCAAAAACCTGGCACAGGCCCCGGCCCTGCCCTTGAAAATCCCGTCCGGGGGATACACAAACCTGCCGGCCTGGACCGCGATGGTGGTGCGGCCCGGCGGGGTGCCCTCACATTCTTTGGCCGTGGGCACCTGCAGGGTCATCTGGCGGCCGATACCACCCCGCTGTCTGCCGGGTCCGCCGGAGTCCGTGACCAGCCCCCGTTCCTTCACAATGAGCGGGGTGTCGCTTTCCAGGATCTCCACCGGGGTGTTGGCCCCGTTGGCCGGAAAGATGGCGCAGTGGTGGCCGTCCATGTTAAGGGACGCCCCCATGCCCCCGCCCCGGATGATCATGGTGTGCCAGGGTTTGCCGCTGCCCCGTTTTCCGTACAGAATATTGGTCTGGGCCGGAGTGCCGCCGGAACCGGCGATCACCCGGTCCGGTGTGGCCTGGCCCAGGGCATTGAAGACCATCTCGGTCATAAAATGCCCCACCTGCATCCGGGCCGCCACAGCCGCAGGAAACCTGCAGTTGATGATGGACCCGACAGGTGCGGTCATGTGCACCGGCCGGATCGCCCCTTCATTGATGGGAATGTCCGGGTCGAACGCGGATTTTATGGCCATGAACACATAAGCATAGGTGAAGTTGAACACCACGTTCACCCCCCAGTCCACCTGGTCCGAGGTACCGTCAAAATCCACGTGGATGTCGGACCCGTCCACGGTGACCGCCAGCTGGATATGGATGTCCGGCCGGGATCCGGCCCCCTCGATAACACCTTTGTGGGGGTAAGTCCCGTCCGGGATATTTTCAATGGCGGCCCGCATGGAGGTTTCCGTGCGGGATATGATCTCATCGGCCAGATCATCCAGGGTGACGAGGTTTTCCTCTGCCATCATCTCCATGATTTTCTGGGCGCACACATGGTTGGCCGCCACCTGGGACCGGATATCTCCTGTCACCTCTTCAGGGGTGCGGACATTCCACCGGATCATGTTCAACAGGTCTTCATTGAGCACCCCGCCGTCATACAGCCGGGTCACCGGGATATAGATGCCTTCTTCAAACACCTCCCGGTTGTCCGAGGATACCCGGCCCCCGATATCAGAATGGTGAAATACGCAGGCGGTGAAGGCCACGGGCTTTTCCTTGAAAAAAATGGGACTGAGCACGCACACGTCATTCAGGTGTCCTGCCAGCAGCCAGGGATCGTTGACAATGAATACATCCCCTTCCTTATAGGAGTCAAGGGGCATGGACTGGATGATCTTTTTAACCCCCAGGGCCATGGCACCGGCCTGACCCGGGGTACAGAATGTACCCTGTACCAGTTCCTGGCCCCGGCTGTCCGTGAACATGCAGGTGTAGTCATGGGCGTCCCGCAGCAGACTGGAAAATGCAGTCCTTGCCACGGATGCGTCCGCCTCGTCCACAATGGACACCAGACGGCGCCACAATATTTCCAGGGTAATGGGATCAAATGCCTGATTTTTCATTTTTCCTCCTCCCCGATGCGGATCCACACAAATCCTTTGTCATCCACGGTAGCGGCTGCATCCTCTCCCATGACAATGGTGGATTCCCGCTCCTCGATAATGGCCGGACCGACAAAACAGGCCCCGGCAAAGAGCTGTGACCGGTCATACACGGTAAAATCGATATATTCTTTCTGCAGAACGGAAAATGCCTTGCGCTGCCCTTTGATGCAGGCATCCAGGCTGGTTTCGCCTCCAGTGAGCTGGGGCATGGTAAACGGTTTGGTTGGCAGGGTGGCCCGCACCTTGAAGGTGACGAATTCCACCGGTGTTTCCGGGTAGGTACGGCCGTAGAGCCGCTTGTATTCGGTATCGAATTTATCCCGGATCTCCTGGCGGGTCCACCGGGTAAACGGTTTGGGATCGATGACCAGATCAGTTTCCGCGCCCTGGCCCACAAACCGCATGAGCAGGGTACGCTGGAATATCACCCGGTCTCCTTTGGCTGCATCCGCCAGGATGTCGGCCCCTTCTTTTTCCAGCCGGGCAAACAGATCTTCAATATCGGCAAAATCTGCCTCATCCAGAACCAGACGGTGGCTGCGGGACAAATCAAAGGCAACCGGAGCCGTGAAAAATCCCAGGGCCGAGCCCACTCCGGCCAGAGGAGGTACCAGAATCGATTTTGCCCCGATCTTTTTGGCCAGACCGTAGGCGTGCACCGGGCCGGCCCCGCCGAATGCGGACATCACTACAGTGGAGGGGTTGCCCCCTTTTTCCGCGATATGGGTCTTGGCAGCTGCAGCCATGGTCTCGTTGATGAGATCATGGATCCCGAACGCCGCATCAGTCACGGAAGTGCCCAGGGGATTTGCAATCTTTTCTGCAACGGCGGTGCGGGATTTTTCGATATCCAGAGCCATGGTACCCCCCAGGAAAAAATCCGGGTCCAGGTATCCCAGTACCAGGTCTGCATCAGTCACCGTGGGGTTTTCACCCCCCTGGTTGTAGCAGGCCGGCCCGGGGTCGGCCCCGGCGCTGTCAGGTCCGACAGCAAGCAAACCCAGGCTGCTGATCCGTGCGATGCTGCCCCCGCCGGCACCGATCTCCATGAGATCCACCACCGGCACCTGGATGGGCAGGCCAGAGCCTTTCTTGAACCGCTGGACCCGGCCCACCTCAAAGGTGGACACCAGTCCGGCATGGCCCTTCTGGATCAGACAGGACTTGGCAGTGGTACCCCCCATATCAAAGCAGAACATGTCCTTGATATCAAACATCTTCCCGTAATGCTGGGATGCGATCACGGCTGCGGTGGGCCCGGACTCGATGATCCGCACCGGAAACTTTCTGGCAGTGTCCACCGAAGTGATGCCGCCCGAGGACAGCATGATATACAGCTTTCCGCCGAAACCCAGTTCTGCCAGGCGCCGGGTAAGCTTTTCCAGGTACTGGAAGGTGATGGGCTTGACATAAGCGTTCACCGCAGTGGTGCAGGAGCGCTCGTATTCTCTGATCTGGGGCAGCACCTCAAAGGAATAAGAGGTGGACAGATCCGGTGCCGTTTCCTGAATGATCCGCTGCAACGCCTGTTCGTTCACCGGGTTTTCATAGGAGTTGATGCAGCACACAGCCAGGGATGCGATTCCCTGCTTTTGAAAATCAGCCACCAGGGTCTTTGCTTCCTGCTCATCCACGGCTTTCAGGACCTGTCCGTCCGCAGTCACCCGTTCGTCAATCTCTTTTCTCAAAGCCCGGGGCACAATAGGTTCCGGGTACTGGCTGAAAATGTCATAGGCATCATACCGGATCTCTCTGCCCAGTTCCAGCACATCTTTGAACCCTTTGGTGGTGATCAGCCCTGTTTTTGAACCTTTGCGCTCGATAATGGCATTGATGACCAGGGTGGTGCCGTGAATCACATCCCCTACCTGGTCTAAAAAGCCCGGCTTGACCGCCAGCAGTTGCCTGATGCCCTGTTCCACGGCATCGGACGGATCATCCGGGGTGGTCAGGCACTTGTTGGTAAAAAACTCCCCGCTCCTGGTATCCACCAGGACAAAATCCGTGAACGTGCCGCCGATATCACACCCCAGTCGAAAAACTGATTGATCCAAATCTTACCTCCCTGATAGCGTAGTGAGTTCTGAGTTCTGAGTCTTGAGGAATGAGTCTTGAGGAATGAGGTCCTCACCCATCACTCTGTTCAAATATTGCAGCGGCTGAACATGATTACAGATCAGTAAAATACCGGTTCCTGCCATTCCCCGAATGTCTGGCGGAACACATCCGCCATCTCCCCTACCGTGGCAAAGGCCTTGCAGCACTCCACCAGGTGCGGCATGACATTGTCTTTGCTTTTTGCCGCCTTTTCCAGGGCCCGCAGGGTATCGGCCACCGCTTTTTCATGCCGGGTCCGCTTCACCTCTGCCAGGCTGTCTGTGGAAGATTTTGCCCATGCCGCGTTATACTGGTGCAGTTCCACATCAGTCCCCTCATCTTCTTTGCCAGGGGTTTTGCCCACTTTTTTATATTCTCCGGACTGGAGGCCTTTTTCAAATTCATAGGCCTGCCGGGACACCTTTTTCTGGATCATCCCTTCAGAAATGCCGGATACTATCCCGCCCATCTCTTTTACCCAGGCCATCTCTTCTCTGATCTTGTCCCCCATCTCCAGCGTCAGGGTCTCAATGAAGTATGAGCCGGCCAGGGGGTCCACCGTATCCCTGAGCCCCACCTCATCCATGAGCAGCTCCAGGGTCTTCAAAGACAGCAAAGCGGATCTGGGAGTGGGGATGGTATAAGCTTCGTCAAAGGAGCACAGAGCCGTAGTCTGTGCTCCTGACAGGGCTGCGCCCAGGGCGTAGAACGCCCCTCTCATGATATTGTTTTCCGGCTGCTCTTTGGTGAGACCGGACCCCCCGCCGCCGAACAGGCCCCGGAGAAACAGTTTCTTTTTGTCTGTGACCCCGTAGTCTTCCTTGAGCATCTGTGCCCAGATTTTTCTGGCGGCCCGGAACTTGGCCACCTGTTCCCACAGATTGCCATACACATTGAAGTTAAAGGAAAACCGGCCCACAAAATCGGAGGGATCGATGCCCCGCTGCACCACGGTGTCGATGTAGGCCCTGGCGATCTCAAAGGCATAGGCAATCTCCTGGGCCGGGGTGGCACCCGATTCTCTGATATGGTACCCGCAGATGCTCACCGGGTTGGACCGGGGCAGTTCCTTGACCGCATATTCAATGGAATCTCCCACCAGGCGGACCCCGTGCTCCACCGGAAAGATCCAGGCACCCCTGCCGATCATCTCCTTGAGGATATCATTCTGGGGGGTGCAGGAGATCTTTGTCTTGTCAAACCCTTTTGTTTCTCCCAGGGCCTGATACATGGCCATCATGATGGAGGCCACCGCATTGATGGTCAGGCCGGAACCGATGCGGTCCAAGGGAATCCCGTCAAATGCGGTGTGAAAATCCTTGAGGGAATCCACAGCCATGCCCACCCGGCCCACTTCTCCTTCCGCCAGGGGATGGTCCGAGTCATACCCCATCTGGGTAGGGAGGTCAAAGGCCACGTTCAACCCGTTCTGGCCGTTTGCTATCATGAGCTTGAAACGTTCGTTGGTCTGTTCCGGAGTGCCGAACCCGGTATACTGCCGGGTGGTCCAGGCCCGGGACCGGTATCCCCGGGGATGCAGGCTTCTGGTAAAGGGAAATTCTCCGGGTTCCCCCAGATCGGTGTCATAGGAAAATCCGGCATCGGCCAGCTCCTGCGGCCCGTACACCGGTTTGATTTTCATGCCCGACTGGTAGACCACCTCTGTGATGGCCCCTTTTTCATCCTTGATATATCTGGCTACGCCCATATTCTACTCCCTTATAAAAACAGCCGGTCTCTGCACCAGCCGGCCGGCTATTGAAACAACGCATTAATGCCTGACACGATGGTATCAAAAGAGGCGCCGCCGGGAAACACCGCTGCCACGCCCATGTCCCTGAGGGGCTGGATATCCTGCTGGGGAATCACCCCACCCACCACCAGGTGTACATTGTCAAGTGTGTGTTCTTTCATCATGGCTGTCAGTTTTTCACAGATGGGCAGATGTGCCCCGGACATGATGGACAGCCCGATGACATCCACAGACTCCTGAACAGCAGTGGATATGATCTGGTCCAGGGTCTGGTGGAGCCCGGAATAGATCACTTCCATGCCCGCATCCCGCAGGGCCAGGGCCACAATCTTGGCCCCCTTGTCATGGCCGTCCAGGCCCGGTTTTGCCACCAGCACCCGAATCTTGTTTACTGTTTCCATACGCCTTGGTTTCCTTTCCTTATGTTGCCGTTCACAGACAGACATACACCATCAAACAGTCCGTACAAAGATTATCTTCAAAGACTCCCCCGACTCTTTGAACAGTGCCCCTGCTTGTAACCAATTCTTTTTTTTATTCGGTTGATTGAGGCCCGCCCCCTGTGGGTGCCTTGTGACCGGCCCGAGATGACCCATCTGACGGTCCTGTCACAAGGCACCCACAGGGGGGCTTGGTCAATATATTGTTACATCTCTCAGAGACCGGGTCAGGCGGTCCGCCAGTTTTTGGGCCACCCGGTACGGATCTGCCGTCACTGCCGCCTGCTGTTCCGCTGTATCCAGAAATGCCGTCACCTGCCTGTCAACCCATGGGTCGATCCGGTCCATCACCATCTGCCGCACCAGGGTATTAAAATAGTCCCCTGCCTGGTCGGTTTGTTTTTTTTCCAGCACCTGGTTGTTCTTCATGAACTGCCGGTGGTCTAAAAACAGGTCTGCCAGCCGGTCCACCCCTTCTCCGGTTCTTGCACAGGTACTCGCTACCGGGGGCTGCCAGGTGTCCGGTTCCAGGGACCGCTGCTGGACCAGATGTTCCAGGGTCATCATTTCTGACCCGGCACCGGGCAGGTCGTTCTTGTTAACGATAAACAGATCCGCAGCCTCCAGCAGGCCGGCTTTCACCGCCTGGATGCCGTCTCCTGTGCCGGGGATGGCCACCAGCCCCAGGCTGTGTACCAGAGTGGTGATCTCCAGATCTGCCTGGCCCGATCCCACCGGTTCCACAATTATGATGTCATATCCCATAGCATCCAGCACCAGGCAGGTATCTCTGGCAGCCCTGGCCAGGCCCCCGGCTACTCCCCGTGCTGCCATGGACCGGATAAACACCCCTTTGTCTCCGGCATGGGCCTGCATGCGCACCCGGTCCCCCAGCACTGCCCCCCCTGTCTTATGGGAGGACGGATCCACGGCAACCACGCCTACGGAGAAATTTTTTTTGCGGAACATGGTGATCAGCGCGCTGATCAACGTGGATTTGCCGGCACCGGGCGGGCCGGTGATGCCGATAACAAACGCATTTCCTGCATGGGGATAGAGCTGTCCCAACATCCGTGCAGTTGCGGGATCACCCGCTTCAATGCACCGGATCAGTCTGGCCCCTGCCATCACATCTCCATCCAGAATCTGCTGGATCTCCACCGGCGGATCAGTCTGTATGTCAGGCACTTTTTCTGGCATCTTCCTCCTTGAGCCGGTTCATCACCGCCTGCTTTCCCTTGAGGATATGAACCCGCACCAGGGTTTCCACCCGGTCTTCATCCCGTTTGCGCATGGCCGCCATCATATCGATATGGTCCTGACAGGACTCCAGGGCAAAGGCCTCCTGCTTGAGTATAATCTGCCTGAACCGCGAAATCTGGGCCTGGAGCTGGCTGATCATTTTAATGAGTCGGGGGCTGTCACTCATGGCATACAAAAGATCATGGAATTCGGTGTTGATGTCCGGCAGCCGAGCTGTCTGTTTTTTATCCAGGCAGTCCTGGAATTTTTTCATGACCCTTTCCAGGGGAACCAGATCAGCAGGCCTGTGTTTCTGTGCGGCCAGGCGGGCCGCATACGCCTCCAGCACGGCCCGTATACCGAATGTTTCTTCAATGTCTTCACGGGTAAGGGCCATCACCTTGAACCCGCCGGAAGGAATTTTTTCAATCCAGTCCTCGCGTTCCAGTTTGTGCAATGCCTCCCGCAAAGGAGTGCGGCTGATACCCAGCATCTTGGCCATGCGGCTTTCCACCAGTCTTGCCCCGGGTGCAATATCCTGTTCGATGATGGCCTGTTTCAGGTGATCATATACATCCTGACCCAGAGATTTTCGTTCTGCTATGGCGTTAAGTTTCATCTGTTTTAGACAATTCCTTTTTCCTTGAATTGTGCCAGAGTATCTGCCGCATATCCCAGCCGGTCCTGGTAGATTTCCTGGTTGTGTTCCCCGAACCGCGGGGGAAAGGTCAGGGTACGGTTGCAGTCTTCCAGAAACGGGGTCATGTTCGGGGGCGGGGCCAGGGTCAGTGCAATGCCGGTGGTCGCATCCCTTGATCCCAGCAGCCGCTTTTGTACCAGGGGATCCGCTGTCACCTCCTCCACCCCTTTGATGGGAGAGATAGGGACGGTGATGGCGGTGAACAGATCAACCAGCTCGGCTGTGGTGTGCTGCCGGGTGATCTGGTTGATAGCCTGGTTGAGATTGGCCACATCCTTGATCCGGCCCTGGTTTTTCTTGTATTCCTCTTTGTCCAGGGACTTGAATATCTCCTGAGATGTCATGGCGGCCCACTGCCGGTCGTTGCCCACGGCCAGGTACACAAACCCGTCTTTTGTCTGGTACACCGACACCGGGCAGAAAAACTCATGGGTGTTGCCCCGGCGGGTGATGTGGGTCCCGAAACTTTTGCCCAGGGCAATGGGCACGGTGAGCCAGGACACCGAGGATTCAAACATGGACATGTCCAGACGGGAGCCCTCCCCGGTTACGGCCCGCTTGAACAAGGCTTTCATGAGCAGGCCGTACCCGTGCTCGGATGTGCCCATGTCCGGCAGAGGGATCCCGACGACCTGGGGATCTCCGTCTGCTTCGCCGGTAAGGTCCATGAGCCCGGACCGTGCCTGGAGAATGGGGTCATAGGCCCCTTCATTGGAATCAGGGCCGAATCCAGTGAGCCCCAACCAGATGATGTCCGGTTTGATCTCTTTCATGATCTCATAGGCAATGCCCAGTTTTTCATAATTTTTGGGCAGCTGGTTGGTGATGAAGATGTCCACAGAAAGTTTTTGGATCAATTCTTTGAGCAGCTGCTTGCCCTCGGGTTCGGCCAGGTTCAGGGTCAATGCTTTTTTTCCGGCATTGATGCACAGATAATAGGCGTTCATACGGTCCTCATCCATGACTTTTTCGCCGATGAACCGGTTGGGATCCCCATACACCGGATGTTCCAGACGGATCACCTGCATGCCGTCCTGGGCCAGGCGGTAGGTCAGGTACGGGGCCACCGTGGCCTGTTCCAGAGACAATACAGTCAGTTTGTTAAACAATTCCATGGGCGCTCCTTTCAGCACAGTTTTTCCCTTGTTCATGACAGACATCAAATATTTTCAGGTTGACCTGTTTGACCGGATCCGGGCTTACCGATGCCACAGTCTGCCGCAGGGCATCCGCATCCAGGGGTCCCTGGCCGAATGCTGCAAAAAACGCCACCATGGCCAGATTGGTGGACCGGGGCGCCCCCATTTCCAGCGCGGTTTTGCCGGCTTCCATGGCAAAAGCGGTGATCTTGTATTCTGCCAGATACGGCTTCACCCGGTCATCGGGAAATTTGTGTGCAGAGGCATTGGCAAAGACCATGCCCCCGGGCCGCACCCAGGGCAGGTACCGGTAGGTTTCCGCTTCATCCATGGAGATGAGAAAATCTCCTGCACCGGCCCGGATCAGGCTGGATCCGGCATCGCCGATCTTGAGATGGGACACCACAGATCCGCCCCTCTGGGCCATGCCGTGGGTTTCCGCCCCCAGGATATTGTATCCCTTGTTCAGGGCGGTCTGGGCCAGGATTTTGGTCATGAACAATATGCCCTGCCCCCCCAGGCCGCTCAATACGAAATTACAGGTTTTCATATCCTCTCCTTTATGAAACGGTCTGCACCGCATTCTTGGGACAGATGTTCAGGCACACACCGCACCCGGAACACAGCACCGGATTGATTTCAGTCATTTTCTTATCCGGATTTCTCACCATGGCCGGGCATTCAAACCGCAGGTGGCACAGGCCGCAATCATCACATTCCTCTGTGATTTCCACTTCAAAAATTTCCGGCAGGGCCTGGTCCCGCAGTCCGATGACACAGGGGTGCCGGGAAATGACCACGGCAATGCCCCCTTCCGGGGACAGTGCCCACTCATGGGCTTTTTTGATTTCAGCGATGGTGTGGTCGATATCATAGGGATCCACCACCTGGATATAATCGACCCCGCAGCCCTTGACAATGGTCTCTAAGGCAATGGCATTGCCTTTTCTGCCGTCCACCAGCGCTCCCTGGGTGATGGCCGGCTGCATGCCGGTCATGGCGGTGATGCCGTTGTCCAGAATCACCAGGACGAACCGGGCGTCATTGTACACTGCATTGATCAGTCCGGTGGTGCCGGAATGGAAAAAGGTGGAATCCCCCATGGTGGCGACGATGGGTTTATCTTCCCCATCCTGGTGAAAGGCATGCCAGAATCCCGAGGCCAGGGTGATGCCTGCTCCCATGTCCAGTACCGTATCCACACCCCCCAGGTTGGATCCCAGGGTATAGCACCCGATGTCCGAGGGATAGATGGCTTTGGGAACCGCCTTGCGGATGGCGTAAAAGGATGCCCTGTGGGGGCAGCCCGGACACAGGGTGGGTTTTCGGATGGGCAGATCCAAAGATCCTGCCAGAGCAAATCCGGCCTTTGTGCTGTCAGTATCGGACAAAGGCGGCAGACTGCTTTCAATCAGGGCCTGGTTCAGGATTGATTCAATTTTTTCCGGAACAAGCTCTCCTTCCATGGGCACATGGCCGGTGAGCCGACCCCAGGTTTTGTGCCTGTCCCGCAACATATATTCGATGACCGTATCGGTTTCTTCAATGACCAGCACCCGGTCACAGGCATCCATAAACTGGCTGGCCAATTCTTCGGGAAAAGGATATGGCGCCCCCAGTTTGAGCAGCGGTATATCGGTTCTGTTGAATTCTGCACACAGATCACTCACCACGGCTGAGGGCACACCGCCTACCACAATGCCCAGAGCAAATGTTTGTTCCGGCTTGATGGTGTGCCGGTTGTAGGGAACCAGGGTGTTGAATTTTTCCGCAATTTTCAGATGTTTTTCATTGAGGGCCTTGTGCTGGAAAAACCGGAATTTGGGGGTGGATGCCCACCGGGTGGGCTCTCTTTTAAAAACAGCCGGGGTATAATTGCTTTTCAATTGTTCATAAGAAATATTTTGCCGGGCGTGGCAGATACGGATGGCCGGCCGCACCATCACCGGCACCTGGAACTCTTCGGAAATCTCGAACGCCGTCTTGATCATGGCCCGGGCTTCCTGGGGACTGGCCGGGTCCAGAACCGGCACCTTGGCAATGCGTGCCATAAACCGCGAATCCTGTTCAGTCTGGGAAGAATGGGGCCCGGGATCATCGCATGAGATCACCACCAGCCCGCCGATGTTGCCGATATAGGCGGCAGACATAAAGGAATCCGCTGCCACGTTCAATCCCACCATCTTCATGCAGCAGGCAGCCCGTTTTCCGGAAATGGCCGCAGCAAAGGCATTGTCAAAGGCCACTTTTTCGTTCACCGACCATTCAATGACCGTGTTCAGGTCTGCTGCCTTTGCAAACCGCACGGTTTCCGGCAGGATTTCCGAACTCGGGGTGCCGGGATAAGAGGTCAGCATCTGGCATCCTGCTTCCAGAAGCCCAAGAGCCATAGCCCCGTTTCCCAGTAAAAACGCTTGTTTCATAAAAGTCCTCGTGATTTATTTAATGTATACAGTATACAATTTTGCTCTGTCAAGCACAAATATGGATTTTTTTATCGTCCCACATTCTATCGCCCCACAATGGTGCGGCCGATGATCATCTTTTCGATCTCCTTGGCCCCTTCGTAGATCTCCAGCACCTTGGCTGCCCGGTAAAAGCGTTCAATATCATAGTCGTCAAAATACCCGTATCCGCCGTGAAGCTGCAATGCCTCATCCACCACTTCCACGGCGATGCGGGATGCATACAGCTTGGCCATGGCTGTCACATGGGTGTCGGGCGTGCCGTTGTCCAAAAGCCAGGCTGCCTTGTACATGATGTTTCTGGCCAGTTCGATCTTCACGGCCATGTCCGCAATTTTGAACTGTACCCCCTGGAAACTGCCGATGGGTTTTCCGAACTGTTTTCTGCCCTTTACATGCTTCACCGCCATGTCCAGGGCCCCCTGGGCCAGTCCCACGCCATGGGCGGAAACATAGGCCCGGCTGCGGTCAAAAAACGCCATGAGCTGCTGGAATCCGTTACCCGGCGTGCCGATGAGATTGTCTTCCGGCACCCGGACATTGTTCAGGTACACTGCTGCCGTGTCCGAGCACCGCAGCCCCATTTTGCCGTGCATGGGCTCGGCTTTATAGCCTTTGCGGTCGGTTTCCACGGTAATGATGCTGTGGCGTTTCGACCGGGAGGCGTTGTCCGGATCCGTCAGGCAGAAGATGAGCATAAACGTGCCTTTGGTGCCGTTGCCGATCATCACCTTGGAGCCGTTGAGCACCCATTCACCGCCGTCTTTTACTGCAGTGGTGGTGGCGGACAGGGTGTCGGATCCGGCATCCGGCTCGGTGATGGCAAAGCCCATGACCCCGTCCCCGTTGAATATGGGGTCTAAAAACCGTTTGCCCTGTTCGTCTGTGCCAAAAAGCAGGAACTCTTCCGCCCCGAATGTCAGGGAACACAGCTGCTGGCTGATACCGGGATCCACCTTCCACAATTCTTCAAGCACAATGGCCTGCTCCAGATATCCCAGTCCGGGACCGCCGAATTTTTCCGGGACAAACAGCCCGATAAGGCCCAGCTCCTTTGCTTTGTTTACGATCTCATCCGGATAGGTTTCCGTCAGGTCCAGTTCCCGGCCCACCGGTGCCAGTTCCCCCCTGGCAAACTCCCTGGCTGCTTTTTGAATTGACTTCTGCTCTTTTGACAATAAAAAATCCACTGATCCCCCTCCTTGTCCATACCGTGTTTTATGTCATTGCCTGTATCATATTCCCGCACACCCCCACCTTACCGGGCCTGTAACATTGTCTTTCATTCCGGGCCATGGCAATTATAAGGGAATATTTCCATGCCGCCGGAAAGGTGCGGGCCGTTTTTTGTTTTTGAGCATGGCCAGGCCCTTTATGATCTGGCTTCTGGTTTCAGATGGTGTAATGATTTTGTCCACCAGCATGTTGGAGGCAGCATGAAATGGGTTGGAATACCGGTAATTATATTCCTGAATCTTTTTGTCCTTGAAATCTTTTGGGTCATCCGCCTCCTGGATCTCTTTGCGATAGATGATATTAATGGCTGCATTGGTGTCCAGCACCACCAGCTGGGCCACGGGCCAGGCCATCATCAGGTCCACCCCCATGCCGGCACAGCACATGGCCATGACCGCCCCGCCGTATTCTTTTCGCAGGGCCAGGGTAATCTTGGGCACGGTGGCTTCTGCATAGGCATACAGCATTTTGGCCCCGTGCCGGATAATGCCGGCATATTCCTGTTTTACGCCGGGAAAATATCCTGGTACATCCACCAGATTCACAAGCGGAATGTTAAAACAGTCACAGAAGCGGATGAACCGGGCTGCCTTGTCTGCTGACTGGTAATCCAGGCATCCGGCCATGACCGAGGGCTGATTGGCCACAATGCCCACGGTATTTCCGTCCATGCGGGCAAAACCGGTGATGATATTGCGGGCAAATTCCGGCAGGACCTCTAAAAATGCGTGGTTGTCCACAATTTCTTCTATTACCTTATGCATGTCATAGGCTTTTTTAAAATCAGCCGGTACGATATCGGTGAGCGTCGGATTTTTGCGTGCTGCATCATCGTCACAGGGAAATGCGGGGGGGGCCTGTTCATGGTTCACCGGCAGAAAGCTGAGCAGATACCGGATCAAACTGATGCTGTCCTCTTCGGATCGGGCCACAAAATGGGCCTGCCCGGTTATTCTGCTGTGCACATCCGCCCCCCCAAGCTCCTCTAAGGTCACTTTTTCTCCCGTGACATCATGGATCACCTTGGGGCCGGTGATCACCATCTGGCTTTGTTTTTCAATCATGACGATAAAATCGGTCAATGCCGGGGAATACACAGACACCCCGGCACAGGGGCCCATGATACAGGAGATCTGGGGAATCACCCCGGATGCGGCCGTGTTTTTGAAAAACATGCCTGCCACCCCTTTAGAGGCAAAAAATCCCTCATGGAGCCGGCCGCCGCCGGAATCAAACAGCCCCACCACCGGGGCTTTGACTTTCAGGGCTTCATCCATGATCCGGCAGATTTTCTGGCCATGGACCGTGCCCACGGATCCGCCCAGAACCGTGACATCCTGGGCGTAGGCAAACACAAGCCGTCCATCGATATTGCCATATCCGATCACCACGCCGTCTCCGGGTACTTTGCGTTTCTCCATGCCGAATTCCATGCACTGGCTTTCCGCCAGGTCATTGAGTTCAACAAAACTGTCTGCATCAAACAACATACCCAGCCGTTCCCTTGCAGTCAGTTTTCCGGCAGCATGGTGGCGGTCCACAGATTTTTCACCACCCCCCATCAATGCCTTTTGTTGAAGACTTTTCAGTCTTTCCAGCTCTTTTTCATGCGATTTTGCAGTCATGGCATATCCTTAGAAAAAATATATGATTCTGACAACCGGCTGTGAATCAATGGGTTTTACCAGTTTTTGTAACAGGCAGCATGTCATTGTGTACTGTATACAATTATCCGATGTCAAGCAAATATTCAAAAATCTGAATATTTGCTATAGTAGCGTGCGCTTCTCAGGGGAGCCCATGGTGGTGTCCTGTGAACGGACCGTCAGAGTCGGAGGGGGCCTGGTAAAATATACCGGGATGGTTTTCAACCAGAGGGCGGGTTGCCGCTCTTCATTGTTCTTATGCAAACAGGCCCCCGCAGATCTCGGGCCGGTCACACGGCACCATCAGGGGGCGGGTATCAAGCAGCTGAACAGGATGTGGTTACATGCGACGGCCCCGGGCTGTTACAATTTTTGCCTGTTCTACTGGAAAAAATTCTGCTATTATTTTGGTCCCAGATACTTTTAACTGGATTTTTACATGATTCCAAAAATACCCGGTATACAAATGACACAAATCCATCCCCTTGATTCCCTGTCTGCCATGCGCGCAAGGCTGCTCAAAGGCATGCTGATCGCCCTGTCCATATTGGGTCTGCCGGCACTTGTCATGGCCTGTCTTGAAGCCATCGCACTGAACCAGATTGGCGGTGTGATATTATACATCGTCCTGTATTTTCTGGTGGTTGCCGCCACACTGGCCTTCACCCGCCTGCCCTTTGTGTTCAGTGCCTGCGTGATGCTGGGATGCCTGTATGTGATATCTTTTTTCAATCTGATGCATTTTTCATTTTCCGGTGCAGGGATAGAAATTTTTTTAACCATCACTGTGCTGGCAACGGTTTTGCTGGGAATACGCAGCGGCCTTTTTGTCGGGGGCCTGTGCCTTGTTTCTCTGATCGGAACTGGCCTGTGTTTTGTGTACGGCATGTTCCCCATAACCCCGGGAATGCCTGCCACCACGGGTCACCTGGTTTCCTGGATAACCGCTGCCGGGGTTTTCATCCTTCTGGCCGGCACCCTTATTCTGGGTGCCGGCATGCTCCAGGAACATCTGATCCGCTCTGCTGCAACCGTGCACAGCCAGGCTGAGGCACTTGCCCGGGACGTATCAGAGCGCAAACGCCTGGAAGCCCGTATCAACCAGGCCCGAAAAATGGAATCTGTAGGCAACCTGGCAGGCGGGGTGGCCCATGATTTCAACAATATGCTCAGCGTAATCATAGGCAATGCAGAGCTTGCCATGGACCAGACAGACCCCAATGATTTTTCCCACCACTGCCTCCAGGAAATTCTCAACGCTGCCCGGCATTCCGCAGCGGTCACCAGCCAGCTGCTGGCATTTGCCAGAAAACAGACCGCTGCTCCTGCAGTGCTTGACCTCAACCAGACCATTGAAACCATGCTCAGACTCCACAGGCGGCTCATGGGAGAAGAGATTGATCTGGTGTACAAACCGGGCAAAAATATCTGGCCCGTGAAAATGGATCCCTCACAGATCGACCAGATCCTGGCCAATTTATGCGTCAATGCCAGGGATGCGGTGTCAGATACAGGAAAAATTATTATTGAAACCGGTACAATAACCATTGACCAGGCCTTTTGCACCGAACATGCCGATGCTGTTCCCGGAGATTTTGTTCTGCTTTCCGTCAGCGACAACGGCTGCGGCATGGACGAGCAGACCCTGGACAATCTGTTTGAGCCGTTTTTCACCACCAAGGGCGTGGGCGAAGGCACCGGCCTGGGCCTTGCCACGGTCTACGGCATCGTCAGGCAGAACAACGGATTTATCACCGTTGACAGCACGCCGGGCAGCGGCACCACGTTCAACACATTTCTTCCCCGGCACCTGTCCAAAGAGGAACTGTCCACTATCGTATCACCGTAAATGGATACTCTCCCGGCCCGTATACAGATTTTTTTCGTAAAAAAATGACCCGGCAAACAGCACTGTTGCGGCAAGCAATGCAAATACGGGCAGGATTGCCAATGCCGTGTCAATGCCGTACATATCAGACAGATTGCCGATGACAACCGGGGCAAGACTTGAGCCAAGCAGGTGCTGAATGATGATGCTCAGGCTCAAGGAGACAGCGCAGAGCCCCGGGTGAACCACATCCTGGGTCACGGCCACACCGGAAGGAACAAATGCCACTGCAGTGATGCCCACCAGGAGCAGCACCATATACTGACCGGTTCCCTGTAAAAACCCAAAAGCGATAAACAGCAGTGTACCTGTGACCACAGAGGATACCGCAGGAAACAGGAGTCTTGCTTTTTTATTCTTTTTCATCCACGCATCTGCCAGAAATCCGCCCACGGGGGCACCGATGACGGCAAGCAGCATGATGGAGCCGGCTTTCATACTTGCCTTGTCCATGGCAATGCCGTTCATCCGGTGAAAATAGGTGGGCAGCCATGTCAGAAGTGCCGTGGTGATAAACACATTCAGGGCAAATGCCAGGTTGTTGCACAAAAGGGTGGTATTGTGGGTAAACTGCCTGGCCATATCCAGGAACTGCATTTTTGTTTCTTTGCCGGTTTTTTCCATTTTGGTGAGCTTGACGGTTTCATAGTCTTTGACAAAATAAAACAAAACCGCCAGGACCAGTCCGGGAAAAGCCACCAGTCCGAAAGCATGGCGCCAGCCAAAGTGGTGGGCGACAAACCCGCCGATGCCGATGCCCAAAGCACTGCCCAGAGGAATGGATGCATTCCACAGCCCCAGAATTCGTGCCCTTTTTTCCATGGAAAAACTGGCTGACAGCATGGCGGTGCCGCCCGGTGCATATCCGGCTTCGCCAATACCAATGGCAGTTCTGGCAGCCAGAAGCTGGGGAAATGTTTTTGTGAATGCACAGGCCAGGGTGGCCATGCTCCAGACCACCGCCATAATGGAGATGCTTTTGGTGCGGCTCCAGCGGTCCACCAGAATGGACACAGGAAATGAAAATCCCAGAATTGACCAGTACACAACAGACACCAGAAGGCCGCACTGGGCATCGGTCATGCCCATATCCTGTTTGAGAAAGGGAAAGAGCGACACAATGACCATCCGGTCCATGTAGTCAAACATGTACAGCAGAAACAGCAGCCAGAAAACCGTCCAGGATCGTTTTTTCGTCATGATGCCCGGCCTTTTTGTTCGTATTTCCCGTGTTTGCGCACCGCCTGGAACATGGCGATGCAGTTTTCAGGATTCACCCCCGGGTGCAGGGAATTGGAAGAACAGATGATCAGTCCCCCGCCTGCGCCCCCGTCTGCAATGGTCTGAATGACCGCCGCTTCCACCTGGTCAGGTGTGCCCGAAGGCAGCAGATCCACACAGTCTATATTGCCCAGCAGGCAGATCTTGTCGCCGCAGAAGGCTTTCATCTTTTTGATATGCATGCCTGCCTGGGGTTCCAAGGGATTTATGCCGTCATAACCGGTGTCAAGTATGGTATCCATGAGGGGCCACAGGTTGCCGTCGGAATGCCTGACCACCTTCATTCCTTTTTTGTGGGCCTTGTCAACGATCTGCCGGTTATATTGGTTGACAAAGGTTTTAAAATGGTCCGGGGATATCAGCGGGCCGCTGGTGGAGGCGATATCATCTTCAATGACCAGGACGTCGAGTCCGGCCTCGGCCAGAAGATCAAGCTGGGCCAGGTTGTACTCCAGCATCATCTGTGCCACGGCATGGACAAATGCAGGGTTGCCGACCATGTTCATCATCAGGTTTGTCATGCCCAGCAGCCGCCAGGAGCGGACAAAAATCCCCCGCATGAGCCAGAAGGTGGCCTTGCTTCCTTTGAATCTGTCCACAGCCAGGTGCAGGAGCCCCAGATCTCCGGCTGCAGGCACAGGGGGTTTATAGGCTTTCAACGCTTCCGGGGACGGAACAGGATGCCCCACAGGAACGGGAATGCCGTGGGGGGAAAGCCTGTAGACCACATTGAATCCATCAGCGACATGGGACGCGTCCACCCGGGTTTCATGACCGGTTTCAAAGGTGGTGATCCCGTCGACACCATAGTGTTCATGGATCATGAAAAGGGTGTCCACCAGCTTGAGTTTGTCATGGTCGTTCATGAGCCTGAAATCTTTTGGTTCAGGCAGTCCGTCAGTCAGGTGTTTGCCGATGCCGATGATGGGAGCCTCGTTTATGCCGTGGATATACAGGGGCACACAGTCAGGCTGTTTGTTTTCAAGGGCGGTGATGATGCGTTGTCTGCCATTCACGGTTATCGCTCCTTATGGTCTGCACTGATGCCGGAAAGCATGCAGTATATGAAATTCATTTTTCGAGCACCGTTCTAGAACTGGTATATATTTTCACACAATGATTTGTCAACATCTTATCTTTGTACTGCCTGTACTGAAGTCAGGCTTGCGTTATTGTCTTTATTGTTCACCAGTTTCGAATTTTTGTAATATTCTTTCCAATAACGACTATAACACAAGTCTGACCCCGTGACTTTTCGTAATTATGTGCCGCTGTACCCAAAGATAAAAAAGTTACCTTCTGACCCCAATATCACAACATCAGCAATTCCAGCAGGCCGCTGTCTGGCCGGGGCGGCGGGAGGTCAGAACCGGGGCGGTGTCACGGCAGGTCTGGGTCACATGGGGGCACCGGGACTGAAACCGGCATCCTGCCGGCGGGTCCATGGGATTGGGGGCCTCCCCCGCGCAGGTGATGCGCTGTCTGGCCCGCTGGACCGGCGGGTCGGGCACCGGCACGGCAGACAGCAGTGCTTTGGTATACGGGTGCACCGGGGATTCATAGATCAGGTGCCGGTCTGCCAGCTCCACAATATTGCCGGCATACATGATGGCGATGCGGTGGGATATGTGGCGCACCACAGCCAGGTCATGAGCGATAAACAGGTATGCCAGACCGAACCGGGCCTGCAGGTCCTGCATCAGGTTCACCACCTGGGCCCGGATGGACACATCCAGGGCACTCACCGGCTCATCTGCCACAATGAACTGGGGTTTCAATGCCAGGGCCCGGGCAATGCCCACCCGCTGGCGCTGGCCCCCGCTGAATGCGTGGGGATAGCGGGCGCCTGCATCCGGCGGCAGGCCCACCAGTTCCAGAAGTTGTGCCACCTCGCCTGCCGCCTCTTTCGTATTTTTCACAAGACCGTGCACCAGAAGGGGTTCTGCCACAATATCAACAATTTTCATGCGGGGATTCAGGCTGGCGTAAGGGTCCTGGAACACCAGCTGCATGTACCGGCTTAAGGCCCGGACCATTTCTTTTCCGGCATGGGTGATCTCTTTATCCTGGAAAAAGATGGTGCCGGATGTGATCGGCACCCGGCCGAGTATGGCTCTGCCGGTGGTGCTTTTTCCGGAACCTGATTCCCCCACAAGCCCCAGGGTTTCACCGGGATGGATATCAAAACTCACCTTTTCCACTGCATGCACCTGGAGGCGTTTTCTGCCCCAGAATCCGGCCCGGCCGGCATCAAAGATTACGCGCAGATCTTTTACACAAATCAGTGGGGGGCCTGCTGCCACCTCTTTTGCCGCCCGGGATGTCACAATGTCTTTCTGGCCGATCATCTGGTGTCTCCCTTTATTGCACACCAGCACGAGACATGGCGGTCATCACCCAGCGGGGTAAGTGTCTGGGGCCGCAAACAGGCATTTTCCGCCTGGTCACACCGGGGAGAAAATGCACACCCCTGTGGGGGCGAGATCAGATCCGGCGGCACCCCGTCAATGGAAACCATGCGCTCGGTAACCACATCCAGACGGGGGGTGGCCCGGATCAACCCCTTTGTATAGGGGTGCACCGGACTGGCAAACACCTGGTCCGCATCCCCCACCTCCACGATACGTCCGGCATACATCACCGCCACCCGGTGGCAGAGCTGGGCCACCACCCCCAGGTCATGGGTGATGAGAATCACCGACACCGCAAGCCGCTGCTGCAGGTCTGCCAGCAGTTCCAGAATCTGGGCCTGAATAGTCACATCCAGGGCTGTGGTGGGCTCATCCGCAATGATAAGCCTTGGTTCACAGGCCAGGGCCATGGCAATCATCACCCGCTGGCGCATTCCCCCGGACATTTCATAGGGATATTGTTTGAGGCGTTTTTCAGGCGCATTGATATCCACCAGCCCCAGCAGATCCATGGCCCGTTTCCGGGCCTGGTCTCTGTTCATGCCCAGGTGATGGCGCAGCACCTCGGTGATCTGGGTGCCGATGGTAAACACCGGGTTCAACGAGGTCATGGGGTCCTGGAAAATCATGGCAATGTCCTTGCCCCGGACCTTGCGCACAAACTTTCTGCCGGCCGGGTCCAGCAGGGATTGTCCCATGAAAAAAATATCTCCGCCTTCGATCCGGCCCGGGTTGGAGATCAATCCCATCACTGCCTGGACGGCAACGCTTTTGCCGGACCCGGATTCCCCCACAATGCCCAGGGTCTGCCCATGCCCCACCTGGAAACTGACCCCCCGGGAAGCCTGGACCACCCCGCCCCGGGTGTAAAAGTTCACCACCAGGTTCCGCACTTCAAGGAGCGGTGTGTTCTGATTATCATTCATGGGGCTTTCAGCTCCTTTTCAATTGAGGCCTGCATTTTTTTTCGCATGGCCCCTGCCATGTGCCGGGCAAACTGTTTTTCCCGCTCCTGGGGATCGGAAATCAGCCGCAGCCAGGAGGCCACAAGATTAATGGCAAGAACGGTGACGGCAATGGCACACCCGGGGATGGTCACCAGCCACCAGGCCATGAACATGTAATTTTTTCCCATGGACACATCCAGGCCCCAGGAGGTGGCCGGAGGCTGGATCCCCAGTCCCAGAAAAGAAAGGGCAGCTTCTGCCAGAACAATTCTGGCAAACTCCAGGATAGCCAGGGTGAGCAAAGGCGAGGTGAGATTGGGCAGGATATGGCGGAAAATAACGCGGGGCCACCGGCACCCCACCACTTCGGCCGCCTCCACATAGGGGGACTGGCGGATGGACAGCACCGCACTGCGGGTCATGCGGCCGTACACCATCCACCCGTTCAACGCCAGCACCACCACCACCGTGGTGAGGCTGGGGCCGATCACCGCCAGGATGATCAGGGCCAGCAGGAGCCCGGGAAACGCCACCTGGGTGTCGATCCAGCGCATGACAAAGGCATCTGTCCTTCCGCCTAAATACCCGGCCATCAATCCCATGACCACGCCGAATCCCCCGGCCAGAAGCACCACCGCCGCCCCCACCCACAAGGAGACCCGGGCCCCGTGAATGGTCCGGGACAGCACATCCCGGCCCAGGTGGTCGGTGCCCAGCATATGGTTCCAGGTGCCTTTTTCATACCAGACAGGGGGAGCCAGCCGGGCGGTGAGGTCCTGGTCCGTGGGATCATGGGGGGCGATCATTGGAGCAAACACCGCCATCATCACCAGGGCGGTGATTAATATCACCCCGATAAGGCCTGCCTTGTCCCGCTTGAGTTCCCGGCCCAGTTCCAGCAGTTTTTCCACCCGTTCATACCGGTTCTTTTCCAGGGCTTTTTCCAGGGTGTCTGCGCTGGTAGGACTCATGTCAGTTTCAGCCGCGGGTCGATGAGTTTGTAAATAAAATCCATGGCAATATTGATTGCCACCACACAGACAGCAGCTGTAAATACGATGGCCTGGATCAGGATCAGATCGTCGCGTTCAATGGCCTGGATGGCGGTAAGACCGATGCCCGGCCAGGCAAACACGGTTTCCACCACCACGGAATATCCGGCCAAGGACCGGATCACTTCCCAGCCCACCAGGGTCATGACGGGCAGTCCTGCATTGCGCAGGGCATGGAGCCCCACCACCCGGACAAAGGGCAGGCCCTTGGCAAAACTGGTTTTAACATATTGCTGGTTGAGTTCGTCAATCATGGAAGACCGTACCAGCATTACCAGCCTGGCCAGGGTGGGCAGCCCCATGGTCAACGCCGGCATGATGATGTGGGCAGGCGTAGCAGCACCCGAGGTGGGCAGGATCTTGAACTGCACTGCAAACAAAACAATAAACAGCAGCCCCAGCCAGAACTGAGGCACGGACAGCCCCAGCAGACTGCCGAACACCGTGACCCGGTCCACCATCCCGCCGGGCCGCAGGGCAGCAATGATTCCCAGCGGGATGGCTGCCACACAGGCGAACCCGATGCCCACAGCGGTGAGCAGTATGGTCATGGGCAGTTTTTCAAACACAATATCCATGGCCGGCCGTTTCTGCCACAAGGATTCCCCAAAGTCCAGCCGGGCGATATTGCCTAAAAACTCACCAAACTGGATATATATGGGCCGGTCCAGGCCCAGCTTTTTTTCAAAGGCAGCCCGCTGTTCCAGGGTGGATTCCAGAGGCAGCATCACCTGGACCGGATCACCCACCATGCGGGTTACCACAAATACGATAATGGTCACCCCGAAGATCACAATCAGGCCGTGAATCAGCCGCCTGTAGATAAAACGTCCCATTATGGCATCATCTCATGTATTGGTGTTACCGGCACCTGTATCACTGGATCCGCATTTCCTTTACCAGCAGCCGTGCATCCACCCGGCCGGGCCATACCAGGCGCTGGCTGAGTCCGTAAATATCTTCAATATTGAGCAGCCATACAAAATAGGCCTGGTCATGGGCCAGCTCGACCGCCTGATGATACAGGCTTTCGCGTTTCTGTTCATCGGTTTCAGACCGGGCCGCATCGATCAGGTCCGCCAGGGTTTCATCGGTGTTGGAAGCACCGACACCCCCGGCCTTGTAATAGGCGGAAAAGCTTTTGTCCGCATCCAGCAGTTCATTGGAGGAGACCACAAAAATGCTGTCGGCCCGGGTCTTGCGGTCAAACAGCCGGTTGAGATATTCATTGAACTCAAAAATCCGCACCTTCACATCCAGGCCGGCCTTTTTCCAGTAATCAGCCACCGCTTCCACCAGGTCCCGGTCCTTGAGCCACCGACCGCTGGTGCCGATCAATTCGATGGTCTGTCCGGCAGCACCTGCTTCTTGAATCAGTTTTCTGGCCTTGTCAGGGTCATAGGGATAGGCTTTTACCTGGTCATTGTAACCGAAAAAAGAAGGGCTCAGCAGCTGGCCCTGGGCCACCTGGGCAAAGCCTTCAAACAGTCCCTTTGCCAGGGCCTGTTTGTCCACGGCATAGTTGAGGGCCTTGCGCACCCGTACATCCCGGGTCACGCCTTTGTCCGCATTGAGGATGATGATGGGATGTTCCAATCCCAGAACATTAACCGATTTGGGCACATGAGCGGTGAACTCGGGCAGAAGGTTGGTGATCAGGTCAAACTCCCCTGCCATGAGACCGGCCAGCCGGGTGCCGGGTTCTTCGATAAACCGGTATCTCACCGATGTAATCTGGGGGGCCGGTCCCCAGTAGTCTTCATTGCGCACAAGGTCAATGTGCTGGCCCCGCTGCCAGGTCACAAACCGGTAAGGTCCTGTGCCCACAGGATTTTCAGCAAACTTCGGGTCTTTGGAATACTTGGGCGGCACCACCTTGAGCCAGTACAGCCGGGTGGGCAGAATAGGATCCGGCCCGTCAGTGATCACGTGCAGGGTCAGATCTCCTGTTGCCCGGGCATCTTTGATGGTGGAAAAAAATGAGATCTGCTCGGAATTGAATTCCGGGTCAATGACCCGCTTGATGCTGTAAACCACGGCATCGGCATTCAAGGGCTCCCCGTTGTGGAATGTAATGCCCGAGCGCAATGTCACTTCCCAGGTTTGCGCATCCACCAGTTCCGGCATCCGGACCGCCAGAGACGGTATCAGGTCCCCTTCCGGGGTCCGGCCGAGCACTGTGTCATAAATATTGTCATTCACGGCCCGCTCTCCCCCGTCTTCTCTGATCTGGGGATCCAGGGTGGTGGGCTCGGAGCCCAGCGCAATGGTGATCTGTGCATCAGCCTGTGCAGTGCCTGCAAACGCCGCCACCATAAGTACTGCAGCCAGCAATAAACGCCCATACTTTTTCATCGGTCCTCCTTGGATTCAGAAATTGTTGTTTTGTTTTTTTCACTATGGCTGTTATGTCATCCATCCACATAGATACCTTAGTTTACATAGCATATTTACTGTCACATTTATGCCAGAATTTTTTCCAGGCCCGCCTTTTTTATCCGATCTGCAACAGCATTCGTATCTGTGGTGTACATCTTTTTTGATTTCATGCGGTCAAACAGCACTGAACCGGAAAAAGTAAATTTAAGGCCCAGTCCTTCCGGGGTCTGCATCTGCTGCCGGACAAAGGCAACGGCATCGCCAAGCACCGAATCTTTTGGCAGCACAAGATGTGCTTTTCCCCGGGCCTGTTTGACAGCATTCACCCCGGCCAGGGTGCCGGTGCAGATGGCTTCGGTATGACCCACCATAAGGCCTGCTTTTTCCCCGGCACAAAACAGGTTGTCCACACCATCCACCTTCAGGGCATCATCTCTGGGGGACATGCCCATATACCGGATGGAATTGCCGATTCCCCCGGCATAGGGGTCTTCAAACCGGGCGTTCTCCAGGCCCGGAACTTTTCTGAGTTCATCCAGGGGAAAAAACGGTGTCATGAGCTTGGCATGGCCGGTGTCCAGCAGGATCACGTTCTTTTCAAAATCCGCAATAGCGTATTGCTGGCAGGCTTTTAAAGACAATTTGCCTGCCATGCGAAGGTGTTCATCCAAAGGAATGACTGCCACGCCCTTTTCATTGAGTTCTTTTTGCAGATCACGGGCCAGGGATTCTTTGTGCAGTTTGCATGATCCGCTCACAGCACCGGTCTGACTGCCCTTATGCCCGTTGATTTCCGCAACACCGGCCCTGGCTGCCACACTGACCCTGCCCCCGAAGGAATGACACCGCAGAATGCACATGGCGCACCCGTTGCCATGCTTCACACAATTGGCCGGGGGCCCGGCAGTCCCGGTGGTTTCTATAAACACATCCGCATCAAACCGGAACGTATCTTTTGCTTTTTTACCCATAACAGCCGTGATCTGGGTTTTTCCCATGTCCACATCCGTTACCCGGCAGCCCATTTCAACCCTGATACCCAAATCCTGCAGAAACCGCCTGATTTTCGGTTCCATGGTGGAAACATCGTACAAAGATGCATGGTTGTGTCCGGGAAAGGTGATGTCCCTGTGAATAAAATTGGATTCAATCACTGCAAAAATATCGCCGCCGCCCATGGCTTTCAACTCTTCCGTAGCAGTGAGGCGGCCGTTATTGCGCATAATACCCCCCACAAGGCCGGTGCCCAAAAGCATGTCTGTGCGCTCCAGCAGCACCACGTCCGCCCCCTGTTTTTTCGCACTCACAGCGGCAGCGCATCCAGCCCACCCGCCGCCGATAACAATTATTTTCATGGGTTATTCTCCAATATTATTTTCCAAAAGGCAGGGCCGTACTGCCAGGAATTTTCAAAATAGCGCCAAACCTTATTACGGGTGTCCATACCAATAATTGATCTTAATTAACCTGGCATTTTATTGTCAATAAAATTATGTGACATAATTAGCAGAAAAGCCGGGCATGAGCCTTATATCGGTAGTCCAGGCCTTGAAAATACCTGAGTTCCAGGGGCTTGTAAAACATGTTCCCCATATCATATAAGGATATTATACCGAGTCCCCGGGTCTCCGGGAAATCAAAGAAATTTATGAACTGCGGGAAGTGGTGGTGGGGATTCTCAGCACCAGATGATATTTGATGCCGTGGTCTTCAGGAACATTCATCAGGCATCAGAAAAATAGAACGCCATTTTTTCCCGGCTCTGCAAAAGGTCATCCGTATCGGGAGAAAACACTTCCAGGGTTATGGTGCCATCATAACCTGCCTGTTTAAGGGTTGCAGCAAATGTTTTAAAATCAATATTTCCCTTTCCCACAGCAAGGTGCTCATCTGCTTTTCCGAAATTGTCACTGACATGAACATGGCTGATGCGGTGGGCAAATCTGTGGACAAAGGCAGAAAGTTTTGTCTGATCCGGATCTCCGATATTGGCGTGTCCGGTATCCAGGGTCATTTTCAGATGGGAAAATTCCTGGAAAAGGGCATCAAACTGATCGGGTTCATAAAAAACATGGTATCCGGGAAACATATTTTCAAAACACAGCGTGATATTCAGGCTGTCCGCCTTCTCAACAATGGTCACCAGGCTTTCATGGGCATAAGCGGTTGCGGTTTCCATGACAAAAACCCCCATGCCGGTAATATATCCCGGATGCAGCACAGCTTTTTTTGCCCCGATGCCTGCGGCCGCATCCAGAGAATGCAGCATTTCATCCAGAGAAGCCCTGCGGATAACCGGTGACAGATCCGGGGTATACACAAAAGAAGGAAGGTGGCACACCACCGGCAGGCCGGCAGTTTCCAGGGCCGCAATAATCCGGGTTTCCATATCACGGATCTTCCTCCAGTGGGCTTCCGGAGGATCCATGGACAGTTCAAAAAAATCAAATCCCAGATCCCCCACTTTTTTGATTTCATCACAGACCGGTTTTATTGGAAAACTGGCAGCCCCGTATTTCATAAATCTCCTGTCTCTATTTTTTTTTTATGTGAAAGCCATCAGTACTCAGTTAAAAGCTAACAGCTTTCATGGTTTGTTCTGCCCGGCAGGACAAGAGTGTTACTCGGAAAATTTTTTTAAAAACCGGCCCAATTCTTTTTCCACACCCTTTTTCAATTGTTGTACAGCTTCGGAATCGGTGTCAGTGAAAATTTTGGTGATCACCCCTTTTATGTCCGGTGTGATGGACGGATCAGCCAGCGGACCTTTGATAAATATGGAAACCGGTATCCCGGCAAGTTCTGTGAGTTCTTTGCCTGTCTGTCCTTTTGAGGTTTCCACAACAGTGATGACTGCTTTGTAATCAATGGTCTCTTTAACGATATCTGCCAGGATTCCCGTACCGGAAATCCGCAGGGCCGGAGATTTTCCCGAAAGATCATCAAGGAAAACCACCCCGTTTTTCACCACTGGATTGCCGGTGAGTGCGGTGAAATCGGTTTCTTCCTGTTCTGCCACCGCCAATGTCTGTTTTTCCCGCAACGATTTCAGGCTCCGCAGAAATTTTCCCGCATTAAACCCCTTGATTGCCCCGTTTTTAAAGGAAAAAGACAGGTTGCCGTTCAGGTTCTGCTTCATGGCATCCACTGCAGCACCCCGGGTTGTCAGAGCGGCTGTCACATCCCCGGTTCCCCGGATCAGGGCGTTCCGGGTCATGTCCATAAGCAAGGGCTCCACTTCCACCCCTTTCAAAGTGGTATCAATGGTAAGTTCGGGAATATCACCGCTGGCATCCAGCACCACTTTTCCGTCATAGGTTCCTTTATACAGATTGGCTGACAAAGGGGCTTTGGTGAGGATACCGTCTTTTGCAGCCACATTCACCCGCACCCGGGACAGGGCAGCCCCGGAAACAACCAGGTCTTCGATGGCCAGGGACGCTTTCAGTTTGAGGGCCCGGAGCATTTCCACCGGAATCAGGGCTGCAGCGCCTGCTGCCGCAGTTTCCGGTGTCTTTGGCGGGGCCGGCTGTTTTTTGCCGGAAGCATCTTTGGCAGGCGGGGGCATATACCGGTCTGCATTGATCTGGTCCACTGCCAGGTTACATGTGATATCCGGATCTGAGAACCCCTGTATGTTCAGGTCTCCGTTCATTTGTGTGTCATCCAGGACCGCAGACAGTCTGGTAAGCGCAATAGCGGTTGCAGAACCGGAAAATTGGGTTTCCAGGCCCACTTTCTCAAATACCCCGGGATCGGAGGTTTCCGGCAGAGGCTGGTTCAGTTTTTTCATCAGATCCCGCAGGTTGAACCGGGCCAGGGAAATGTTTCCTTCGTATTCAGGAGATGTGCGGATCTGTCTGGCAGACAGGCTGCCGGAGATATCCAGATCCAGGCCCTTGATGGAAAAAGCTTCCAGATTCAGGGTCTGCTGCTCAAGCTGCAGCTGTGCCGGCGCATCCAGGGTCACGAGAACCGGGGGGTTGGGTATCTGTCTGCCGGCCAGTCCGAATTTTACCTGCACAGGATCCACGACCAGGTCCTGATAATTGCCCTTGAACCCGGTATTCACCCCAACCGTATCCAGCACGGCCGCCAGCTCGGGCTGGTCCAGTGCTGCAAGCAGCAGGGCAAGCTTTTTGCCGTCCAGCTCAAGACTGCCGTCCAGGACAGCCTCTTCAGAGTCCAGATGCCGGGCATTGACATCTGCCTTCACAGTGATACCCAGCCCGGCCATATCCAGATTCTGCAGTAACACTCTGCCCTCTTTCATATCCACATCCATGCGCACATTTGCATGAAATTTTTTCTGGTCAGCCCCTGCCAGCTGTCTGCCCATATCTGACAGAAACGCATTCCCCTGGACTTTACCGGCCAGTTCCAGCAACAGTGGCAGATCCGGCCCGTTCGCTTTCACATCACCTTTCAAAGACGGTGCTGCAGACAGGATATCTTCAGCCTGGAGTGTGGCGGTTATGTCTGCTCCCAGCATATGTACTGCCAGTTGCGGCACCGACATCATGCCTTTATCCCTATCTGTTGAAATCTCCGCCTGCAGGTCAAAGGACCGGTCCGGCAGCGCAGCCAGCTGTGTTGACAAGGAACCATCTTCAAACACTTTGAACAGCCGGGAAAGGTCTTTTCCTGCAACATCCAGATCCATGTCCACCCGGGAAACACCGGATCCTATGCCGCCAAGCAAAATATTACCGGCCACAGCGGTATCCAGACCGTCTGCCTCCAGGTTCCTGACCGACAGGGTATCTTTTGCAAGATCAATTTGCATGTCACATGCCAGGGTCAATTCTGCAGGGGTTTTTCCCAGGGCTGGGCCAAAGATCTGCGCATCGGCTGTAAACGGCTTTATCTCATACTGGCCGGTATTAAAATCATAAAATATTTTTCCCTTGACAGAGGCATCTGCTGAAATGTCCGGGGATGTGGCTGCGGCAGTAAAGGTGAGGGCAAGATCCACAGGGTCTCCAGGCGCCACCTTGCCCGTGGTAACATTCAGATCAGATACTGTATATTTTTCCTCCAGGGCCTGGTCATCAAAGCTGAAGGCTGCATCCTGAATACTCACTCCTCCTTTTAGCAGGACGGCCAGATTTGCCAGGTCAAACCCTTTATCAGGCGGAGGTTCCGGCGATTTATCCGGCACCCCGGCCTCTGATGTTCCCCCCAGGCCCTCCCAATTGGTTGCACCAGCCTTGTTTTTAGCCAGATTGACACGGGCCCCCGTGAGAACAATGGTATCCATCTCCAATTCTTTTTTGAGCAGCGGCAGGGTCTTGACCCGGACCTTGACATGCTCGGCCGCAAGCAAAGGCTGATCGCCGAATCCCGGGGCATTTTCCAGAAAAATCCCGGACGCTTCCAGGTGCAGCCAGGGATAATATGCCATTTTCAGATCCCCCCGGATTTCAAAGCTCCGGCCCATCTGCTCGCTGACCTTACCGGCAATATAATCCTTGTACCGGTTGGGATCCAGGTTTAAGAAGATAACCGCTGCAACAACCACCAACAGGACCAGTATTCCCAGCCCTGATAAAATATAAATTACCGGTTTTTTCATGGATCCACCTCCTGAATTGAATGACTGTCCAAACTATACCTTACCCCTGGAACGATTTCAATCACCCGTGTCATTTAGCCGGTCAATGTCATGGCGTATTTTTCCGGATGTTGTAACATCTATATGATATCAGAGCTCTGTCCCGTTGAAACCGAAATCAGACTGATGTAACAGGTCCCACCCTTCTTGTGCGGTTTCCACATAATGAAACAGATCCAGATCTTCTGATGAAACAGTACCTGCATCAACCAGTGCATCAAAATTTATCACTTTCTGCCAGAAACTTTTGCCGAACAACAAAATGGGCATGGGCGCAATTTTTTTTGTCTGCACCAGGGTCAATGTCTCAAAAAGTTCATCCATGGTACCGAAACCGCCCGGGAAGGCAATCAACGCTTTTGCCCGTATCAAAAAGTGCATCTTTCTGATGGCAAAATAATGAAACTGAAAACTGAGCTCCGGCGTAATATAGGGATTTGGTGCCTGTTCATGGGGCAGCACTATATTCAACCCGATGCTTTTGGCATTCACATCATGTGCTCCGCGGTTGGCGGCTTCCATGATTCCCGGCCCCCCGCCTGTTGAGACCACGCATCCTGCACCATCGGCATCCTGCCCTGCAGAGGCAATCATCCGGGCAAGCTTTCGGGCTTCATCATAATATCTGCTGTTATCCAGATCCCTCTGGGCAATTTTACGTTGTCTGACAATATCAGGCCTGTCCGGGTGCTTTTCAGCCTCCGCCTTCATGTGGTCAAGGTAGGTTTTTGCCGTATCTGAATCTTTAATTCGGGCACTGCCGAAAATCACTACCGTGGATACGATGTTCAATTCCGTCTGGATAATTTCGGGTTTGAGCAATTCAAGCTGCAGCCTTACCGGCCGCAGCTCATCGCGCATCATAAAATCCGTATCTAAAAAAGAAAGGGCATATGACGCTGATGTTGTCTGGGGCGTATCTACATTCAGTTTTGATGATTGGGCATCTTCAGCAGCAGAAGGAAACAACCGGGTTCTTTTTTTGGGTAAATCCATGCAACAATCCTTAAAATTTCTGGTGAGTGATGAAACGCAATATTACATCTTACCAATTCAAACAGATTCTATCACACAAGGGCGTGGCTGGTCAAAACCATATGGATGGCTGTCTGTACCGCCGCTGAACTTGGGCTTTATTTTTTATTTTAAAATACGTATAAGATGAATGTCAAAAAAAGTAACTGTCCATACACAAAAGGACAAAAGGAATTGCCATGTCATACAAGGTATTTGTAGACGGCCGGGAAGGCACCACCGGATTGCAGATCATTGATTATCTGTGTTCACGAAATGATATTGCACTGCTTGAAATTGATCCTGCACTGCGCAAGGATGTGCATGCGAGACAAAAATTGATCAATCAGTCTGATGTCACGTTTTTGTGTCTTCCAGATGCTGCATCAAAAGAATCCGCCTCTTTGGTTGAAAACCCGCACACCTGCATCATAGATGCAAGTACAGCTTTTCGCACCCATCCGGACTGGACATATGGTCTGCCTGAACTTGTACCGGAACAAAGAAATATTCTCAGAAAAGCCAAAAAAATTACCAACCCCGGGTGCCATGCCACCGCTTTTGTGCTGGGTGTCCATCCCCTGGTTAAAACCGGCATCATGCCCCCGGATTATCCGGTCTGCTGTTATTCCATCACCGGGTACAGCGGAGGGGGGAAAAAACTCATTGCAGCCTATGAAGAACAGCATACTCCGGCTTTAGACAGCCCGCGGCATTATGCCCTGGGCCTGGCCCACAAACATCTTCCGGAAATGAGGGTACGAACCGGACTTGCCTGTGCACCCGTATTCACGCCGGTGGTGGGCAATTTTTACAAAGGTCTGGCTGTAACTGTTTTTATCCATACCCGTCTTCTGACAAAAAACATCGGACCTGCTGATATGCAGCATCTTCTTGCAGCGTATTACAAAGATGAAAAATTCATCACTGTTTTTCCTTTTGACGGAGAAAAGAATCTGGACAATGGATTTTTTGATGTCCAGGCCTGCAACAATACCAACAAAGCAGATATATTCGTGTTCGGCAATACTGACCAGATGGCTGTCATCACCCGCATAGACAATCTGGGAAAAGGTGCGTCAGGTGCTGCGGTCCAGTGCATGAACATCCACCTGGGCATGGATGAGGCAAAGGGATTGGTTTGACCGGTAGAAACGATGACTTTTTAAACAAGCCCCGGACCGGTTTAAGGAAGCAGATGATTGCAACAGCATTAAAAATATCTTGCCTTATCAGAAGAAAACAAGTAATATAAAAATTTTTTATTTCCCGAGGCTGGACAATCCAGCCCTTTTACCTAAGGAATTCCCCTTCATGCCCCAGCAGAATGTACCCGTGACCGGGTTTGACAAAATGAACCTGGACCCGGCTGTGTTTTCATGTCTTGAAAATGTCGGCTATACCACCCCCACCCCTGTCCAGAGGCTTACCATCCCCCATCTTCTGGCCAAAAAAGATGTTCTGGGCCAGGCCAGAACCGGAACAGGCAAAACCGCAGCTTTTGCCCTCCCCCTTTTGTCCCGTATCCGCCTTGATATCCGCCGGCCCCAGGTGCTGGTGCTTACCCCCACAAGAGAACTGGCCATCCAGGTGGCAGATGCATTTACAACCTATGGTCAGAATTTAAAAGGCCTTTCCGTGCTGGCTGTATACGGGGGCCAGAGTTACGGCATTCAGCTTGGCCAGCTAAAAAAAGGGGTCCACGTGGTGGTGGGAACCCCTGGCCGTCTCATGGATCACATGAAGCGCAATACCATAAACTTTGCAGATCTTTTCTGCCGGGTGCTGGATGAAGCAGATGAAATGCTGCGCATGGGATTTATTGAAGATGTGGAATGGATTTTGGAGCGCACGCCTGAAAACTCCCAGACCGCTCTTTTTTCCGCCACCCTGCCGGGACCGGTCAAAAAAGTTGCCGGCAAACATCTCACAATGCCGGAAAACGTCCAGGTTCAGGAGGAGGCCTTTGAAACCACTGCCATCCGCCAGCAGTTCTGGATGGCCAAAGGGGCCACAAAAGCCCATGCGCTGGTGCGCATTCTTTCAGCAGCATCCTTTGACGGGGTAATTGTGTTTGTGAAAACAAAATCATCCACCCTTGATGTAGCCAAAAACCTGGAGAACAATGGATTCAAGGCAGAGGCCCTGAACGGGGACATGGCCCAGTCCGCCCGGGAACAGACAGTGAACCGCCTGAAAAACGGGCGTATCGACATTCTGGTGGCCACGGATGTGGCAGCCAGGGGACTTGATGTGGACCGGATCTCTCATGTGATCAACTATGATATGCCCGCACAGGTGGATCCTTATATCCACCGTATCGGCCGCACCGGCCGGGCAGGCCGCACCGGCGAGGCTATTTTGTTCACAGGAAGAAACGAACGCTGGATGGTGCGAAAAATTGAAAAAGCCACCCGGCAGCCCATCACGGAAATGCACCTGCCCTCTCCAAAGGCAGTGAACAAAAAACGTATTGCCGACTTCCACAACAGTATCAGCAAAACTTTAGAAACCCGGGATCTGGAAACATTTGAATCCCTGGTTGCTTCCTATGCAGAAACCAATGAATTGCCCATGGCAAAGGTAGCGGCAGCTCTGGCCAGAATGGCCCATGGTGACACCCCTTTGCTGCTGGCTGCAAAAAAAGACGAAAAAATGCCTTCTGCCAAAGCAAAAACAAAAAAAATTGCTTCTGTGAAGACTTCTGATGCCTCTTTCAAACCAGTGGCGCACCCCAAAAATCCAGCCCCTGCCAGAAAACCACGTACTTCTTCTGAACCGGTCCTTCCCACACCTTTGCGGCCGGGCATGGAAAGATACCGCATCGAGGTAGGGGAGAGCCACGGAATAAAGCCAAAAGATATTGTCGGTGCCATCGCCAATGAAGCCGGTCTGGAAAGCAAACACATCAAGGATATTAATATTCAGTCCCGGTTTTCCCTGGTGGATCTGCCCGAAGGCATGCCCGGAGAAATTTTCCGCCTTTTGAAACGCACCCGGGTCCGGTCACGGCAGATGGCCATATCCAAGTGTGCATAACCCTTACTCCCGGACAGAATGCAGCCGGGATATTTTTTTTAACTTTTTTACTTAGAGGAGACCACCCATGAGCGGCAACGGCGGCAACCCCATCAATATCGACTTTCAAGTGGATAAAAAAAATCTTTACCGTGAAGAAACCATCACAGACTTGAAAATTGCCAGCATCCAGAAACTCACACCAGTGCACCCGGACGGCTCGGATGACCCCACCCGGGAAACCTTTTTTGTGGGCTCCACCCAGCTGGGCACTCCCCATGGCCCTGTACCCATCCAGGCCAGGCTGGAAGCAGACACCCTGGAACAGGCCATGGATGCCTTCCCCCAGGCCATGGAAACGGAAACCAAAAAGGTGGTCGAGCAGTTCAAAAAAATGCAGGCAGATGAGAAAAAGCCTTCAGATTCCCGGATCATCATGCCGGGCATGCAATAGGCAATAAGAAAAAATATCGTGCTTCACTCAAAAAAGATCCGGCTTCCAGGAAGGGGACCTGGAAGCCGGGGTGCGTCTGGGCGCTTTTTGGAAGGATTTGTTTGGAGGGATATGAATGCCCGCCAGACGCGTTTCCTAAGGCCTCTGCCTGGTGGGAGTTGGGGTTTGACATGGGATGGATCTCCTCACACAGGCAATACACCCTATTTACGGCAAGCATGGAACACTGTCAATTCGGGAAAACCCCTATATTCACTAGGGGAAAACACCTACTACTGGTGTAGTTAAAGGCCCGGGATATGGAAAAATCCCTGTAAAAAAAAGCAGTTGGTGCAAAGACCACCTGTTTTTGCACAGGTAAAAAAAAATGAAAGACACCCCATGATTAAATCCATGAATATAGCATGGTGGGTCCAGCGCTGGGCTGAGCTGACCCCGGAAAAGCCGGCCATTCTTTTCCAGGATGATGTCATCACCTATAAAGACCTGAGCCGCCGATCCGACAGAACCGCCTGCTGGCTCCAGTCACTGGGCATTGAAAAAGGGGACCGCGTGGCGGTGATGCTCTACAACTGCCCGGAATTTCTGGATCTGTTTCTGGCCTGTTCCAGACTGGGAGCGATATTTGTACCCATCAACTTCAGAATCACGGCCCGGGAACTGGATTTTTTTATCAAAAACTGCCGGCCCCGGCTATTTGTTCACGGAAGTGCCTTCACTGATACAGTCAATTCCCTGATGCTGGCAGCGTATCTGCCGCCCCTGATGGTGGCGGTACACGGGCGGACCGCTGACAGCAGCCGGATTTTTGAACTGGACACCGCGGTTGCCCGGTTTGACGGAAAACGCCCGTTTCTGACCCGCAGTCTGGGTCCGGCAGACCCGGAAGAACCCCAGGTAATCATGTATACTTCCGGCACCACGGGCCAGCCCAAAGGGGCCGTGCTTTCCCATAGAAAAACTTTTTTCAACTGTCTGAATGCGGATATTTTTTTCAAGCTTCATGCCAGTGATATCATGCTGATATTTTTGCCCCTGTTTCATTCCGGGGGTTTGTTCATCCAGGCTGCTCCCACATTTTACAAGGGCGCCACCATGGTGCTCCATAAAAAATTTGACCCTGAAAAAGTTTTCCAGGATATAGAACATTTCAAGGTATCCAAATTTTTGGGCGTGCCCACTGTATTCCGGGAGCTGCTCAAAGTGCCGCAATCGGGGCGGGGGGATCTGTCCTCTTTGCGGGTGTGTGCCGGCGGCGGCGAGCGGCTCACCCGGGATCTGATCCAGGCATGCGCAGATGCGGGACTGGCTTTCCGCCAGATTATGGGCCAGACAGAAACCTCCATTCTTCTGTGGGCATCTGAAAAAGATCCCTTAAAAAAGCCGGGCACTGTGGGACGGCCTGTATTCCATGCAGAGGTGGGCATCCTGGATGCCCGGGGCAGGCCCGCCCCCCCTGGTCAGATAGGAGAGATCGTGGTGAGAGGTTCCATCATGATGAAAGAATACTGGCAGGATCCGGTAAAAACCGAAGAAACCATTAAAAACGGGTTTCTGCACACAGGAGATCTGGCCTGGATGGATGAGGATGGGTTTTTCTTTCTGGCCGGCCGGTCCGGAGACATGTATATTTCAGGAGGAGAAAACGTGTATCCGGCTGAGGTGGAAAAATTTCTCAAGACCCACCCGGATATCCAGGATGTGGCCATCAAAGGAGTACCCCATGAAATATGGGGTGAATGCGGTCATGCCTTCATCATTCCGGTTCCCGGGGCCTGCCTGACCAAAACGGATATTCTGGCCTTCTGCAGGCAGGGCCTGGCCAAATTCAAATGGCCGGCACAGATTTCTTTTCGAGAAGATTTTCCCAGAACCTCTCTTGGCAAGGTACGCAAGGCCGATCTGCGCTGAACAATGTTCCTTTTCGGCAATGCCCTGATATAATGGGCTGCCGAGCCCATATATGCGCAACCTGTTATCACAGACCTGGTGTCACACCGTGTCAGATGCAACCGACATCATGCAACCGACATCAATGATCCAGAGTAAAGCGCCATTTGCAGAACAGATCATCCGGATGGGGGTCAGGCGGGGCAAACTCGCAATGCACCCGGATCCGGGCATCCACCCTTCGGGCAAAGCTTTCAAACTCTTTTTTGTGCATGTGCTTGCACACATATTCACCCAGGCCCCTTTTCAGGCGGGCCTCCTGGGCAGGGCAGGAGGGCACTGTGATGATGACCTCATCTGCCTTTTCCCGGATGTCATACCCCACCAGAATACACCAGGGAAACAGTTTCAACGCATGGACAAAACCTGCCAGTCCGGGGTTTTCCCCGGCTTCTGCAAGGGGAAATTTTTCCATCAGATCTTTGGCTGCATACCCGGCCACCGTATCCCACACCTCTTCATTGAGTTTTTCTGCTGTGGCCTGGTCAAATTTCTCCGTAATCCGGATAAACCAGAACGCATCCATGACCCGGTAGTTCCAGAGCATAAATTCAATATACGCCATCAATTGTTTCTTATCCATCTCCTTGAACACGGTGAGATCCATTTTTCCTCCTCTGGTTTTTCCTCTTTGGTTGTGGTGCGGTTTTTTCATAGCACAAACCTGTGAAATATGCTATGCCTGCCCCGTTATCCGCACTTGAAAAACCCGATTGTTTAAAAATTTTGTAAAAGGAAGCATGTTATGCCCCTGTCCTTTGCATCTATTTCCCATGGCCCTGTGGCTTTTGGATTTTTCAATATTGAATCAGACATGCTGCTGCTGGAACAATATTTTTTCTTCTGTGATGATTTTTGCACCTGGATGATGCAGCTGGCAGAACAGAGCGCGCCCACACCCCTGAACTGTGAAATTTTTCACATACAAAACCCGCAGGATACAGGAGATCTGATGGGTGCCATTCACGGCATACGGTTCACCGGATTCATCGGCAGCGTCTATGAACAATTTCCCTTTCCGGATGATCCGGCCCGGTTCAAACAAAACCCTGAAGGATACAAAACCAGAGAAAAAATAACCGCACAGATCACTGCTTTTGCCCGAAAAAAAATTGTCACCGCAGGATTTGATGAATCAGAAAATTTCTGGTTCGGCCCTTATGGATTTTCTCTGCCGGTCTTCCATGAACTGATCAGATATGTATGGCAGGGAGGATATCCCCGATGGAAAGATGATATCCGGCCGGCCTGTGTCACTGCCATGGCAGCCCGGATACAAAAAACCGAAAACCGGTTTTTTACAGGGGTATTTCCATAAAACAATTTTTGATGTATGCTCAACCAAATTGAACGTATAATTTTGAAAGGACAATGCCATGCCGATTGCAGATAAAATGGTCAAAATGGTGGAAGCCGCCTCAACCATCCGCAAGATGTTTGAAGAAGGCATCAGGATGCGGGAAAAATTCGGGGCAGACAATGTATATGACTTTTCCCTGGGCAACCCTGATGTCCCCGTACCGGCGGCAGTGAAAGATACCCTGCTGGATTTGATCAACGGTGACAGCATCTCCCATGGCTATATGCCCAACCCGGGATTTCTTTATGTCCGTCAGGCTGTGGCAAATTTTCTGAACAAGGAATTTTCCGTGGGCCTTACCCCGGAACTGGTGGTGATGACCGCCGGCGCTGCCGGGGCTTTGAACGACTGTCTGCGGGCCCTGATAAATCCGGGAGAAGAGCTGCTCACCCCTGCCCCCTACTTTGTGGGCTATAACCAGTATGCATTCGTGGCCGGGGCCGTCCTGGTAACCGCTCCCACCCGGCCGGACTTTCACCTGGACCTGGGTGCCATCCAGGCCGCCATCACCGAAAAAACCCGGGTGGTGCTCATCAATTCCCCCAACAACCCAACCGGTGCGGTATACTCTGCAGAAGAACTGGACGGCCTGGGAAGGGTCCTGGAGGCTGCCAGCAAAAAATTTGACAAACGCATCTACCTGATATCAGATGAACCCTACCGGAAAATCGCCTATGACGTGGAAGTGCCTTGTGTATTTGATGCCTATGACCACACCATTGTGCTCACCTCCTATTCCAAGGAACTGTCTCTGGCAGGCGAGCGCATCGGGTACCTGGCCATCCACCCCAAAGCAGAGGATGCCGCCCTTATTGCCGGGGCTGCCGGGGTGGCCAACACCATGATGTATGTCAATGCCCCGGCCATGTTCCAGCATGTGGTGGGCCGTCTCCAGGGAGTTACCGTGGATATAGACATCTACCGGCGGCGGCGGGATATTTTCTGCCAGGGGCTCAAAGATGCAGGATATGAATTTGACGTGCCTGACGGCGCATTTTATCTTTTCCCCAAAAGCCCCATTGAAAATGACGTGAAATTCGTCAACATTCTCAAGGAACAGAACATTCTGGCAGTGCCGGGCACAAGTTTCGGCGGCCCCGGGTATTTCCGGCTTTCCTATGCCGTGCCTGACAAGACCATCACAGGATCTTTTGACGGGTTTAAAAAAGCCATGGACAGCCTGGGATAAAATTTCATCTGCCCGTAAAAAACAGCAGGGGCCTGGTTTTTTACCAGGCCCCTGCTGTTTTTATGCTATGTTTTTTTCAATACAGCCGGATTGCAGCTGTGATACCCTGACCCCCGGGGGTGTTGCCAGAATATCGCTGCCCGGCTTATTTACTCTCCTGCCTGGGTTTGGGCAGGGTTTCCAGATCCTTGAGTGCTGCATCGATCTGTTCCTGGGGCAGTTCATGGTCTGCCAGTTCCCCTTTGAAGTATGAGGCATAGGATGCCATATCCACCAGGCCGTGGCCTGACCAGTTAAAAAGGATGACCTTTTCTTTGCCTTCTTCCTTTGCTTTGAGCGCCTCCCTGATGGCCATGGCCACGGCATGGTTGCATTCCGGGGCCGAGATATAGCCTTCGGACCGGGCAAATGTCAACCCGGCCTTAAAGGTTTCCAGTTGGTGAATGGCTTCCGGCCGGATGATGCCGTCCAGGATCAGCTGGCTGACAATGGGGGACATGCCGTGGTACCGAAGCCCGCCTGCATGAATGGGAGCAGGCACGAAATTGTGGCCCAGGGTGTGCATGGGCAAAAGAGGGGTCATCTGCACGGTGTCGCCGAAATCATAGGCAAAGGGTCCACGGGTCATGGTGGGACAGGATGTGGGCTCTACTCCAATGATGTCGATCTCTTTGCCGTTGATCTTGTCCCTGGCAAAGGGAAATGCCAGGCCGGCAAAGTTGCTGCCCCCGCCGGCGCTGCCGATGATCACATCCGGATAATCCCCTGCCATTTCCATCTGCTTCTGGGCTTCCAGCCCGATGATGCTCTGATGGATCATCACATGGTTCAACACCGATCCCAGGGCATATTTGGTGTTCTCATCAGAGACCGCTTCTTCCACTGCTTCGGAAATGGCCATGCCCAGAGAGCCAGGGGAATCCGGATTCTTTTCCAGGATGGAGCGGCCGGCCTTTGTTTCCGTGGAGGGACTGGCTGTGCAGTTGGCCCCCCAGGTTTCCATCATCAACCGGCGGTAGGGTTTCTGGTTGTAGGAGATTTTTACCATGAACACCTTGCATTCAATGCCGAAAAATGCGCAGCACATGGCCAGGCTGCTGCCCCACTGCCCAGCTCCGGTCTCGGTGGTGATCTTTTTGGTGCCTGCCACCTTGTTGTAATAGGCCTGGGCCAGGGCGGTGTTGGGCTTGTGGGAGCCTGCCGGGCTCACCCCTTCGTTTTTAAAGTAGATCCTTGCAGGTGTATCCAGGGCCTTTTCCAGATTTCTGGCCCGGAACAAAGGAGACGGCCGCCATATGGCATACCTGTCCAGGATCTCTTCAGGAATATCGATCCACCGGTCCGTGCTCACTTCCTGTTCAATGAGGTTCATGGGAAAAATCGGGGCCAGATCTTCAGGCCCGCAGGGCTGGCCGGTTCCCGGATGCAGGGGCGGTTCCATGGGGGTGGGCATGTCTGCCATGATGTTGTACCATTTGCGGGGCATTTCCTGTTCGGTAAGCAAAAACTTTTGGGTCTTCATGGGATCTCCTTTAATGGCAAAGTTAATAAAGGTGGTGGCCGTTGGCTGAAAAAATTTCCTCCTTGTATAAAAAGTTTTACATTATCAGGCTGCAGGCTTGTTAAAAAAATGCCTGTTCTGCACTGCACATCAAAAAAAACGATTACCGTTCGCCCCCGATAAAAGCATGGGGATCTGCCATAAACGCTTTGTAAAGCCGGTAATAGTCGGTATCTTCATACTGCACCGGCAAAATTTTCGGCCCGTCAAACCCGTAAATCACCGCATCAGGGCAAGCCATGAGAATGGGGGAATGGGTGGCGATGACAAACTGGGCATGTCCTTTGCCGCTCTCTTTGACAATCAGGTTGAGCAGGTCCACCAGGGACCTGGGAGACAAAGCGGTTTCCGGTTCATCCAGAAAATACACCCCTTTGCGCCGGTACCGGCTGGCAAAATAGGACATCAAAGACTGGCCGTGGGACTGGGTGATGAGCGATTTTCCGCCGAAATAATCCAGCATGGGCCGGTCATTGACCGCCCACTCTTCGAGTTTTCTGGCAAAATGGGAAAAATTCTGTGACCCGAAATAGGATCCCGGCACCGGCTCTTGTGACCAGGTGACCGACAGGTGGCGGTACAGTTTTTTTTCATGGGGATTTGCCTCGCACCGCAGATAAAATTCCGGCTGCCAGATGTGGATCCCGCAGCAGATGGCCAGGGCCTCCAGCAGGGTGGATTTGCCGGTGCCGTTCTCCCCGCAAAATATGGTGACCGGCTGGTTGAACGAAAGTGTTTGCGTCTGCTGCAGCACTTCCAGGCAGAAAGGATATGCCTGTTCATCCGGAAAGGTGTGGCGGTGAATCGCAGCACTTTCCAGAAACATCAGGCAGATCCTTTGTCTGACCGGGACGGATCTTCTGTGGTATTTTTTTTGGCCTGCTGTATCAGATCCACCAGGGTCTGCATTTTGGGCCGGCCCTGTTGCGCAAATGCTGCGGCAAAATCTTCCCCGGACAAAGTCTGTTTAAAATACCCCACCACATCGAACTGATGATGCCAGCAGTCCAGGGCCTTAAAGCAGGGGCTGTCCATATTTTCAACTCTGCAATAGCCAAAATGAACCTGATGCCCCAGCCTGGGGCACCGGACCTGTACGTCGTCGGAAGGCGGCGCTGTGGAAAAAGTGCTCATGAATCCTCCTCTCACCCTTGGTTTTTGTTTATGGCAATCACAAGGGCATGTCAAGTATTATCATCAAAGATCATCACATCCCATCAGCGCATCGTTTTGCTGGCCTTTTATTTTTTATATACAAGAAAAATCGGCCTAATATCCTGCTTCTTTTTGATGCCGAAAAGCCAGTACATAGACTGAACCAAATTTTTCATCAAAGCGATAAAAGGCGGCGTAGCCTGAATTCCCAAAAGGTATTATTAATTCCCGCAAGTCAGGTATCTCGTTTATAGCTCTGCCTATTTCAGGCTCTGTCCTCAAAATGGAAAAATGATAGGATATCGCTTGTGCAGCTTTCTTGGCGGCATTGGGATTCTTTTCTGCCAAAAAAGAACGACAACGTTCCAACCCTTGGGCTGCGCCTTCCGTGACAATTATTTGTGGCATTTAGGAATCGTAGTCTCGTTATCAGTGCCCCACTGGCTAAGCCATTCTTGAACTTCTTCACCGGTCAGATGTTGTCCGGTTTCTTTGTAAGCAGTCCATGATGCCAAAGCTTCTCGTTTGAATCTCTCTTTGGCTTCCTCTCTTTCAACATAATCCTGGATGGCTTCACGCATAATCCAATGGGCTGAACGGTTTCGAATGTCGGCAATGTGCTGGACTCTGTTTTTTAAGTCCTCATCTATTCTTACGGATGTAGCCATACTTATCCCTCTTTATTACAGTGTAATACTTTTAATAAAAAATATCATGAAAACAAATCGTTGTCAAATTATGTTCCACTGATTTCATTGATGTGATCCCATATGATGAATACCTTCAGGCGTTTCCATGCGTGGAGGCGGATGACGACACGTTGATCCCGCATGAGGTCGTGAGCATCCTTGTCGATCAGGATTGCAATTTGGCCAAGGCCTGGCGGCTGCACCTGGGCTTGACTCAAAAAGATGTCGCATCCAGGGCCGGGATCAGCCAGGCGGCATTGTCCCAAATGGAAAAATCAGACAACTTGAGAACCAGTACACTGGAAAAGCTGGCCGGCGCAATGAACCTGACGGTTGAACAGCTCACCGATTAATCCTCGTTTGAAAAATTGTCTTGACCCCCATCCTTTCCGTCACCCGACTCCTTTGCCCGTTCAGCCACAAACGCCCGCAATTCAACCATCCGCCCGGTTGCCTTCCCAAGTCCTTTTTGGGCGATCTGAACCGCCTTTTCCTTTTCTTTTGTTTCCCAGTAAAACTCAGCCAGATCATGGTAATCAGTGCCAACTTCCATATACTTCAACCGAAGCTCAAGGTATTTAGCATGGTCCCCGATCTGACGATAAATGTTGCGAGCATTGCGGAGTTGCCATTGATCATTTATTGAAATCGAATGCTGCCCCTTTCTTTCTCTTTCGAGGGCATGAAGTCGATTGCTTGGTTGCACTTTTAGATCATCGTTAATTTTTGCTCCTTTCGCCCAGGCAGTAACTATGCAAGGGCGGCTAACCCTAAAGATTCGAGCCTTGCCAGAGCGGGAGAGACCACTGCCGGAAAACCACGTTGTAAGCCCGGGCCGAGTGCAATGATTTGTTCTGCAAATTATGACGTCCAACGAAAAGATGGTTTTCGTTTTGTTTGCACACAATCACGCAAATACAGATTTATTAAATTTTGATATGGAACACCCGTCTCTTCTGCTAATTCTTTAAAATAATCAATAATATCAACGCCAATTCTGATGGTAACCTGTTTTTTTAGTTGCTTGGCGTAAGGATTTTTACGTCCCTCCATTTTTTCAAAATCATATTCTTTTCTCATCATATCCCCCTAAAATATGCTTTTTGCTCTTTCTTGGTTGCTTTTCTTGCTGAAATAATACGAATGATTGATTCATCATCTCGATAGCAATGGCAAACGACCAGAATTTTAAGCGTTTGGCTGAAACCTAAAAGCAAGTACTTTTTTCTTCGAAGGAATGATCTGGATCATCAAATTCAATGGCATTATCGTCAAAAAATACTGTTTGGGCTTCTTCAAAAGAAATTCCATGTTTCTTTAGGTTAGCGGTATTTTTTGGTTCATCCCATTCGAAAATCAATTTTTTCATACTTATAATGTAAATATATTATAATTATATGTCAAGCGAGATTATTACATGCAGAACACCAAAAAAGTGCAAAGATTTCATGGTTCGGCATGCACAGGCTCAGATGTACAAGCCCGCTTTGGTTTGCATTTTGTAATATTCCGGCCGCCTCATAAGGTGATTTATTTATTTCCGTAGCGGTAGAATGCGGGCTCTGGATTTCTTTTCATCAATGGTAATCAAAGCCCCTTCATCAAGATGCTTTTCAAACTGATGTATCGCAGAAATGATATAGCCGAATAGATGTTCAGGTGTTACATCCTGGATTCTAAGATACCCACTGAGGGGAAAGATTCATGTCTATTAGGAATTTCATGCAGATTCCTGCATAAATGGGATGTCAATCTCCTCAACACGCCATGCAGCATAAGCAAGCGCTTCGTCAATATCCTCAGATTCAAGATAAGGATAAAGATTCAATATTTTTTCCTTGCTGTGGCCCGAGGCCACTAATCCTACAATTGTACCGGCTGTTACACGCATACCACGAATACAAGGTTTGCCTCCCATTATCCTTGAATCGAAGGTAATTCTTGCGAATGTCGACATACCATCCTCCTTAAAATAAGTTTAACCACTCTATAATAATGAATAAATACAATGCACATGGCAAGCATCATTGTTCAGGTAATTTTTAACAATGAAAATGTCCTGTTTTCAGACTACACTGCCAGGATAAGAAAAAGAATGAAATCCAAAGAAAACGAAATTATAAATAAAAATCTTATATTTATACTTATATTTTGATTGACTATCTTATATTTTTTCCTTATAAATAAATCATGAACAAAATTAAATGGCGCAAAAAAGCACTTCGGCAGCTTAGAAGAATCAAAGACCGGAAGGCACGGTCAACCATAAAGAACACCGTGGGAACATTGACCTCTTTCCCGGACTGCCGGAACGTGAAACGCCTGACCAATCATCAATATGATTACCGTCTCAGGGCAGGAAATTGGCGGGTATTTTTTACGGAGGCTTTTGAGATTGTCCATATAGAGGAGGTGAAAAAGAGAAATGAAAGAACATACTAACGTACAGATAATTGAACAAAACGGAATCCCTGTGTTTGCAGTGATCCCATATGATGAATACCTTCAGGCGTTTCCATGCGTGGAGGCGGATGACGACACGTTGATCCCGCATGAGGTCGTGAGCATTCTTGTCGATCAGGATTGCAATTTAGCCAAGGCCTGGCGGCTGCACCTGGGCTTGACTCAAAAAGATGTCGCATCCAGGGCCGGGATCAGCCAGGCGGCATTGTCCCAAATGGAAAAATCAGACAATTTGAGAACCAGTACACTGGAAAAGCTGGCCGACGCAATGAACCTGACGGTTGAACAGCTCACCGATTAATTACCATTTGCGGCAAAATAATCTGACAGGAGCCGTTGCCACTCTGTGATAAATTCCCTGTATGCCTCAGCCGTGAATCCCGAGACAAAGGCTTCTCCCGTCTCAGAGAGCGCAATATACCTGTAGGTGACCGCAACCTTGTGTGTGCTGACCGGCCAGGGCCTCACAGCATACTTTCACAACCCCGACCTTGGCACCGGGTTCAACCTTGTAAAACTATACACAATGGACGTCTGGACGGTATCTTTTTACCAGCCAGACAACCTCGGCCGCAGCGTGGTCATGGGACTTTGTCAAAAACACATAGTCCTCAGACAGCTCCTTTGTGTCCATGACATTCTCATAGTCCCATCCCGGCACCCAGTGCTTTTCCCCTTCAGGACTGAAAAGAGGAAAAACCCTTGATACCGGCTGCGGCACCACAAATGACATACTATGTTCCACTGATTTCATTTTTCCTCCCCGGGGCTGACCCCAAACATCTGCGGTTCATCCGCCGGCATGGTTTGTCGGCATCGGCAGCAGTGGTAAAGTAATTCTTTACAACTGAAATTTCATCCAACTCCCCTTCTTTCAATATGTTGGAGATATATTGACCAATGTTTTGCCTGGAGGTGTCAAGCGGCGAACAATCAGTTTTGCCGAACTCCTTTACATCAATATGACGCGCCTTTCCCTATCATCCATCATGACATCACCGACAATGGCCGTTTCAAATACCGCTTCGCTGTTCTGTTTCATGATTTTCTTTCCAAAACAAATCTGGCCTTTTCTCTTCTGAGCATCTCATATGGAGTCATGCAACGCAGATCAAGACCGATACAGGCATCGGGAATCTTGATCCGCTTCCTGGACATGGAAGGCACTTCGTGGGTCACAACTGTATGCCCCCCTGCCATTGCGTGGGCAACCAGATAGAAATCAGCAATCTGAAAAAAGGTGTTGATGGCAACCGGTTCGTAATGTTGACTGGTAGCCCAGGCACTCACCTGGCCGAATTTTGCAGCGGTCCGGCTATCAGTTTTCAGGAAAAGACCGTTTCCGTGCTGCTGCATCCAGTCGGTCAATTCGTCCGATCCGGCACTGATTTCATCGGCCACCTTATCAAGGCTGAAAACCCGGCCTGCATGATTGTTGTCAATCAACCACTGCCAGAATGCCGGACAGAAATCCAGACCATAATGCAGATTTTTGGCCTGAATAAACACATTGGCGTCCAGCAGATATATCATAACAGGACTCCCAATTCACGGGCCGCATCATAAAAGGTGGATGTTTTCCTCATTCCGAGCATGCGAAAGGCTTCCTGAAACAAGGTCTGGCCTTCCAGTGTACTTGAAAGAACCGCCCGCGCAAAACGTTTGCCGGTTCGAGCACCAAGGGTTTTATAAAAATCTCCGCCACCGCCGCTGCTTCGTTCAAGGGATCTGATCCGCTCCACTTCCACCCTGAAATATTGCCATAGTGTGGCCTCATCGATAACGCCCGCATCGAACAGGCGGCGAAGCACCACAAGGGTGCTGACCTTGAACAGCCGTGCCATCCGCTGCATCTCCTCCGGGACAGACGCATCCCGGTTATGGGTGTTTTTCAGTTCTTCAAGGGGCAGCAGCAATTCAGCGGCAACCCGATTGCACCAGCGTTCAATCTGCTTTTCAGGGAGCTGCCCGGCACTGGGATCGGAAATACCGCTTTCACCCAGCCAGATATGGGCCAGTTCATGGGCAAGGGTGAACATCTGGGCCGCCTTACTATCCGCGCCGTTCAAAAACACCAGGGGCGCCAGCTTGTCCGCCAGAGCGAATCCCCGAAATTCATTCACATCCAGTTTCCGATGGCTGTTACTCCCGACAACGGAACTGACCATCACCAGCACGCCCGCATCCTCGGTTCTGGCAATGAGTTGACGGAGCGCATCGGTCCAGGTTGAAACCTGCCGCCGTTCTGCAATTGAAAGATTCAACACCTGTTTTATTGCCAGAGTGACACTTTCCGGGCGGTCTGAAACGGTCACGCTGCCTACAAAGTCATGAGCCGGCATTCCCTGAATCCTGGCATGATCACGAAACCAATCCTGCCGATGCTGGCAAATAAAGAGCGTATCCAGCAGGGCGCTGCTAGGTTCCATCATGGTCTCATGGCTCAGGGTGCGGAAATCCGGTACAGGCAATGCCAGTTCCGGCGGCTCAGACAAAAAGAAATAACCGATCGGCGTATGGGTCAGCCGGGCAAAATCCTCAAGCTGCCGAAGCGTCGGTTGCGCCTCGCCCGAAATCCATAACGGCCATTTTCGAAACCGGTTTGTCAGTTTGTCATCGGAAAGCCAGGCCCGCCCCGCTGCCCAGCGCAATACCGAAATGGATGCTGCCACTGTGTTCATACTATCACCTTACATTTGTTCATGATGGCAAGATTATGGGCCCTGGCTATTTCTCCAACCAGTGGCTGGAGCCTTTCATTGTCATGGAACTCCGAATCAAACTGGCGCATGTACCAGAGATTTTGAATTGAAAAACCTCTCACACCGGGAAATTCCTGCCGCAGATCTTCAGATAACTGCTTTACCACAGATTTGCCCCAGCCCTCAATCTCCTGCCGTTCCACGATCATCCGTCCAATGTCCCAGTACAGACCGACCAGATCCTTGTTGACCTTCTTGAGGGCTTCATACTGGGCGGACCGGATCTGCTCCTTGGTTTCGGCCAGCAGGTGCGGATAATCTCCAAATTTGCCGGGACTGTTTTCGTTGGGTGTATCAGCCGGATTCATTGACCTACTCCTCATTTTTCATCATGACATCACCAATGACATCTTCCAGCGGATCAAGCACCCCGGCCGTATCTTCATTATTTTCTCCGGCCGTCGGAGCGGCCAGATGCCGTTTTCAGCAGACAGCTGGATTGGCTTATCGGATGACACTTTCTACGTACAATGTGTCTGGGCAGAAATCCTGTCCTCCCTGCCATTGTATACTTCCAAGACATAGTTTGACTGAATTAAATTTTTTGGGATCCTTCAGCTCTTGAAAAATTCCCTTGTCCAGGTAGGGTTTTACATCAAATATTTTTTGTTCTCCGTGTTCAAAGGTAAGGGTGATCGTATAATCAAAATTCGGAGTCACTTTTTTTACTCTTGGATTCATAACTGGCCTCTTTATTTCAAAGGGTCAATCTTGAATATTTCCTGACCATTTGTGGCAAGCTTCACTTTTTGACAAGGATTTCTGTATTTTTTTGTTTTTATTCTTTTTCATTCATTCCCTGCCTCTGAGCACCATGGATGTTGCCCCGACCGGGCAGACAGTAACGCAAAGTCCACAGCCGACACATGATTCATTATTATATGCCATTTTTTCATCCTGGAAGACCCGGGCATCAAATACGCACCTTTCAACACATTCACCGCAATGAATGCAATCCTCAAAACCTGTCACAGCCACATATTCTGAATGGACCATTATATCTTTGCGGTCAAAACGCCTGACTATCTGCAGATCATGGCAGCAGCACGGGCAGCAGCTGCAAAGGGCAAAGATTTCATGATCCGGCATGTACAGGCTCAGATGTACAAGCCCGCTTTGGTTTGCATTTTGTAATATTTCGGCCGCCTCCTTTAGATCAACATGGCGCGCCTTTCTCTTTGTTACCAGCTTATCCCCCACATCATTCAATAAAAAACACACCTCCAAAGGATTGTCGCACCGCTGGTAATGGGTCCTGCACTCGCAGTTCTGGACAGCCACGGATTTTGCGTTAACCAGTATCTCCATGGCCTGCTCTGTCGGAAGCACCCATTGTTTTGTTGTAAAAGATTCTGAAACAGGAATTACCTTTGACGCGTATGAAATCCGGCCTTTGCCCAGCCATTCGTCATATTTGGCAATTCTTTTTTCCAGAAAAGCATCAGCATATTTTTCTTTTTCCATATGGCACATTTCCTGTCTTTTACATTATCGGCTGCCCAACTGCTGAACCCCTTATGGCCTTTTTTCCGGATCCTGCCGGTTGTCAAAAACCGAATGCAGAACAATTTCATTTTTTTCGACTGTATAAAACACGGTAAAGGGAAATCGTCGCACCAAACACCCCCTGAAGTGCAGAAAATGAATCCTGTACATTGCTGAATTTTCGATAATTGATTTTACAGCAGCCTCGACACAATCCAAAAATTCATATCCCAGCCCGCGTCTCTGCCTTTCGTACCATGCAAATGCGAGCTCCACATCATCCTTTGCCCTGTCTGTATAACGCAGTTTCATTTGAATTTTTCCCGCAGACCCTCGTGCACCGATTTCCAGTCATGCAATTCCAGCTTTCCTTCCTTATATTCTTCATATCTTTTTTTCAACTCCTGCTTTTGCCACTCCGGCAGGGGGATTTCAGAATTTTCGGCGGCTATGGCATCCCAGATATCTTCCACAAGACGCAGCTTTTCGGATAGCTCCAGCCTGCTGATTTCCTCTTTGATTTGATCTGGTCTCATTTTATCACCTCATTACATTCTCGGGTATGCTTTTGTATGGCTGCATGCACATGACACTTCACAATCACCTGCCTGCCCGTATGCATTTAATCACCATTGATTGAAATCAAATTATCATTAATCAAGATCTTCGGAATTTCGCGAGAAGGGCCTATTTTCAATATTGTGGGCATCAGGCCACCTCTTCATAGGTCACACCGAAGATGGTATCTGAAAGCCATTTCTTGAAACCCGGATTATCGCTGAACTGCTTGAACAATTCCGTGTGGTCGGAGAGCATTTCAATGACCACTTTCTGCAAGGCCCGATCATGTTCGAGTCTCGCTGCTGATTTGCTGCTGTTCTTCATTGCGTTCTGGTACGCCTGGTCCGCTTTTACTCTGGCAGGAATCTCTTCGGTGATCACCTTGCGGATGCGGTCTGTGTCTTCCCACTCGATGTTCCCGAACCGGCCGTTGAAGGATTTGATGATGTTGCTCAAATAGTCCAGTTCCGGCTCAGCCACCCGGCCGCCCCCGCCCATGGGCAGCGGAAAGATGACCGCGTCCTCATCAGGCAGCGTGAGTGTCAGGGTCTGCTGCACTTCCGCCCGGTAGCTGTCCATGTCAATGGATTCGAGAATACCTTTGGACAGGTCCTGCTCCATGGGCGCCGGCAGCTTGGGGATCAGGAAATTCAGAAAGATCGACAGCTTTTCCCATTCGGCGTTCATGTAAGGAAGGATGGAAGCAAGGAACTGGTACGCCCGGATAAACGCCTTGGCCTTGCCTTTGAAATCCACCTGGCCGTCCTCGTCAAGGGTCTCGTTGTACTCCCCCACGCACGCATCAAGGATCGGGTCGAGCCTGTCGCGATCCTCTCCTTCCAGGAAAAGGCGGACCAGCTCATTAACCTGCGTGTCATTATAGACCTGATACCCGTCGAGCGCGGCTTTCAGGTCGTGCAGTTTGTTCGGATCAGTCTCTTCGCTGAGCACTGTTGTGCGGTAATAGTCGGAAAAAGCCATGGTGATAGTGTCCGCATCATTCATGAAATCCAGCACAAAGGTGTCGGTTTTCAAAGGATGAGCCCGGTTCAACCGGGACAGGGTCTGTACCGCTTTGATGCCGGACAGCATCTTGTCCACATACATGGTGTGCAGCAGCGGCTCATCATAACCGGTCTGGAACTTGTCGGCGACGATCAGGAAACGGTAAGGTGCTTTGCCGGGAATATCCTTGATGTCATCCGCCTTGAAATAGGCCTCGATTTTGCTGCCTGGGAACCCGTTCAGTGACGCTTCGGTGATCTTTTTGCCGTTTTCTTCATAATCCGAAAACGCCACCATCGCGCGGTAGGGACTTTTCCGTTCTTTGAGGTACGCCGAGATCGCTTCAAAATACTGGACCGCCCGCTTGATGCGGCTGCAGATCACCATGGCCCGGGCCTTGCCGCCGATCTTTTGCCGGGCAATCACCTGCTCGTGGAAGTGGTCCACCATGATTTCCGCTTTCTGCCGGATCGCATGGTCATGGGACTCCACATACCGCCGGAGCTTCTTTCCGGCCTTTTCCGCGTCAAACTTTGGGTCGTCTTCCACGGTCTTCATCAGCCTATAATAGCTTTCCACAGGCGTATAATGGGCCAGCACATCCAGGATGAACCCTTCCTGGATCGCCTGCTTCATGGTGTAGCTGTGGAACGGCCGGTGGGGCACTTTCCCGTCCACGGGCTCGCAGGGAATGCCGAAAATTTCCAGGGTTTTGTTCTTAGGCGTGGCCGTAAATGCGAAATAACCGGCGTTGGCCAGCATCTTCCGCGACTCCATAATCTTGTTGATCTTGTCCTCGAAGGTCTCCGCTTCGTCCTCCCGGCCGCCATGTTCTGAAAGGGCCATGTGCATCTTGGCGGAGGTTTTGCCGCCCTGGCTTGAATGGGCTTCATCAATAATAATGGCAAACGTCTTCCCCCGGTGTTCGTCCCCGATTTCATCGAGGATAAAGGGAAACGTCTGCACCGTGGAGATAATAATCTTTTTGCCGGCCCTAAGAAATCCGCTGAGCTGCCGGGTTTTGCTGCCCGAGTCGCCGGTCACTGCCCCGATCACCGAAGACACCTGGGCAAACTGCCGGATGGTATTTCGGATCTGTTTATCCAGCACCCGCCGGTCCGTGATGACCACGACGGTATCGAAAATGGCCTGGCCGCCCTTTTCCAGCCCGATCAACTGATGGGCCAGCCAGGCGATGGAGTTGCTCTTGCCGCTGCCTGCCGAATGCTGGATCAGGTATCTTTCACCCGGGCCCTTGGCGGCGGCATCCGCCAGAAGCCTGCGCACCACATCAAGTTGATGATACCGGGGGAAGATCTGTTTGGGATGTTTTTTCCGGCCCCGCTCGTCCTTTTCCTGAACGATCTGGGCATAGTTTTCCAGGATATCGGTCAGGCCAGGCCGGGGAAGTATTCTTTTCCACAGATAGTCCGTCTTGATTCCGCCGGGGTTGGGCGGGTTCCCGGCCCCGTCGTTCCACCCCTGGTTAAACGGCAGAAACCACGAGTGTTTGCCCTTGAGATGGGTGCACATCCGCACCTCGTGGTCGTCCACGGCAAAATGCACCACGCACCGGCCGAACCGGAACAACGGCTCATCCGGACTGCGGTCCCGCTTGTACTGCCGCACGGCATCATCCACCGTCTGTTTGGTCAAAGAGTTCTTCAACTCGAACGTTGCCACGGGTAGTCCATTGATAAAGATGCCCAGATCCAGTGCAAGCTGCTTTTCGTCCTGGCTGTAGCGGAGCTGCCGTGTCACGCTGAAGATATTGGCTGCGTGCAGTTCGGCGGCCCGGGTGTTGCCCGGCGAAGGAGTGCCATAAAACAGGTCCAGGCTCACCGGCCCATGCTTGACACCCTTGCGCAGCACATCGATCACACCGCGTTTGGCAATCTCTGCATCCAGGCGGTACAGGAACTGCGTACGCTTCGGACAGTCCAGATCCAGGGCCAGGATTTCGGCCGTGTCGGGCTGCGTCGCCTCCAGAAATGCCCGAAGCTTTGCCAGGTCGATCACATGTTCCCGGCTGTAATCCTCATTGCTGCCCGGCTCATAACCCGCCTCATTGACCAGGGAGTCGACAATCAGGGTTTCAAGGCCTTTCTCGCTTGTGTCCGTGGGTATCATAAATCCTCCAGCAAACGGCTGATTTCCTTTGGTGACGGTAGCTGGCCTTTCAACGATTTCGGCAGGGTCCGGGTGATTTCATAGGTTGCCACGCCAATGGGTTTGCGGACGTCATGCAGGGCATACTCCACAATCGTGCGGTTCTTCTCCTTGCAGAGAACGATGCCGATGGAAGGATTTTCATCTTCCTGGCGGACCTGCCGGTCCAGCGCTGTCAGATAGAACTGCATCTTGCCGACAAACTCCGGCACAAACTCACCGATCTTCAGCTCCACCGCCACAAGACAGCGCAGGCGGCGGTGGAACAGAACCAGGTCGATAAAAAATTCTTTTCCCTCCACCTCCAGGCGGTACTGACTGCCCATAAAGGCGAACATCCCGCCCATGCTCCGCAGAAAATCCTCTATCCGGGCAATCAAAGCCCGCTCCAGTTCCCACTCGGAATGTTCCTCGCCCAACTCCAGGAAATCGAACGTATACTCATCCTTTACAGCCAGTTTGGCCTGAGCCCGCAACTCAGGTGTCAGGGCCTGATCAAAATTGGTCTGGCCCAACAGGGTTTTTTCATAGCTCTGGTTGTCAATCTGATGAATAAGCACGTTCTTTGTCCAGCCGAATTTGCGGGTCATCCGGATATAAAATTCCCGTTCAAGAGGGTCTTTGCAGCGCTGAAGAATGACCAGGTTGTGGGTCCAGCCAATTTGTGCAACCAGTGGTTGCACTCGCTCATCGTCGCAGTAGAGCAGATAGAACTCCCGCATGTAAAAAATGTTGCGCCGGGAAAATCCGCTGATCCCCGGGAACTCGGCCCGAAGGTCACTGGAAAGCTGTTCCGCAATGGCAGAACCATGTTTCCCGTCTGCCTGCCGTTCCACAATCATACGCCCGATGTCCCAGTACAGGCCCAACAACTCCTTGTTGACCTTCTTGAGGGCTTCATACTGGGCGGAACGAATGCGCTCCTTGATTTCGGCCAGCAGATGCGGATATTCTCCAAATTTGCCGGGGCTGTTTTCGTTGGGGAATTCAGTCGGATTCATTGAAGTCCTCCTTATCATCCATCTCGACATCAGCCATGACATCTTCCAACGGTTCAAGCACTTCCATAGCCTCTTCCAAGTCTTCACTGCCCACCGATGGGGCCAGATGGCGCACGTCTATTTTGCCGGTTACCACGTCGGAGATCAGACAGGTGCGGTATTCACTGATGAGGTTGATCTCGCGGGTCGCAGTCCTGATTGTATAGTCTATTGATCGAGTTGCCTCAACAATATACTCGGCAATTGCCTCTTGTTCATATATAGGGGGAAGAGCAAATGACATTGCGCCAACACGTTCGACATTAAGGTTCCCTTGGGCGGTGACTGGCGCTATGCTCACTAACTGCGGCTTCATTGCTCGCATTACATAGTATAAATATTCGGTAAAAATTCCTTTGTTTGGTGCAAGCCCAATAATGCTGTCAGGAAAACACGCTTCAAAATCTAATATTGCTACATCACCTATGTTTGCGGCGATAGTCATGCAAAGGGTGCCAGAAGGAAATTGTTTGCTGACAGCAAAGCCTTTTTCGTTTAATGTCTGGCTGTAGGAAACCACCTTCTTCTCTGCGCGGGATACATCGCCAGTTTGAATGAAGGGATATGGTCCATTATATAGACTCGGATCGTTACGGGGTCTGTAAGAAAATTTACCCCTGAGTAACTTCGAGACCTGCTTTATACGTCTGCGTCCCCAATGCTTCGGAATATCCCCAAGCCAATCAATGCCGGAGGGTTTGAGGGGTACGTCATGGTCGAGACCGCTTGTCACAGCACGATTGATGATGGCCTGCTTCTGCTCGTTCAATACCTCTATCAGCCGCCGGCGGTTGCGGATGAAGCGAGCAATATGTCGATCCATTTCATCGAGGTAACGCGCTATGGAATCCTGCTCATCAGGCGGCGGGATCAACACAGGAATGCGCTTCATAGCTGGGATTCTCAGGTCCCACTGACCGATACGTACACCGTCGGAAGCACGTCCAAAGAAGTCAGCATAGAGGCGACTTCGAAGCAGCCGGTGAGCGTACTTCTTTTGGATGTCCGCTAAATCAAAGACGTAGTAGGCGGGGCTAACGATTCCATCCTGTGGAGCGATCCCTACGGAGCCTTGCCACGCTTTCATCTTGTTCACCACCAGGTCACCTTCGTTGGCAACCAGATAGTTGCTCAGGTCGTCCGGAATAAAGTTGTGGTTCTCTTCTTGGGAGAGCGATGACCGCAGAACAACCCCCTTTTCCCGCAAAACGGAAAGCAAGGGCATATCAGGTCGATTCCGTGTACTCTTTCGGGTCGCGATAGCGCCGAGACTAGTGGAACGCCAATGCCCTGGTACTTTGCCCAGCCTATCGTCGAAAGACGGGTGGGAGTATGCATACTGTCGCATAGTACCAATCATGCTTTCTGCCCCCCGACAATCTCCTCCAGCAGGCCTTCCCCTTCCTCCTGCAATTTAAGCAGATCCGCCTTGATCTCTTCCAGCGGCCGCAGCTTCGGTGGCTTGTAAAAGTGCCGGGTAAAGGAAATCTCATACCCGATTTTTGTTGCTGACTCGTCGATCCAGGCGTCGGGCACATGAGGCAACACCTCGCGACAGAAGAACGCCTCGATGCCGCCCTCCTCCAGCAGCGGCACCTGCTCGGAGTCCCGCAGGTCGCTGTCGGGCTCGTATTCCAGCACCTGTCCGGGGTCGCCGTCGGGGTCGGCATACAGGCCGTGGAGGGAATCGGCTTCAGCCTTGCCGGGCGTGTGGGTTTTCTTGATGACCGAGGGCGCGTCCTCTGCCCGCCAGCTCACGGCATTGAGGATGATCTTCTGTTCGGCGGCACTGAGTTTGATACCCAATTCCTTCAGCGTATCTGCCACAGCAGCGCGAAAGATGTTGTGGTCAGTGAAAACATCCTGGCCCAGTTTGTCCCGCAGGGCGCGGGCGGCATCATAAAGCTTTTTGTCCCGCTTCCAGGTATCGGCCTTGAGCAGCTTCTTCCGCCTCTTGTCCGGAATGGCCG
>JAABUB010000087.1 GCA_011389575.1 Desulfotignum sp.
TATTGCTATGAGTTTTGAAAAATTTCTGGTAGACGAAGAACTATGTGGTATGATAAGAAACATGTTTAAACCGGTTTCTTTGACAGATGACGCCATTGACCTGGATATAATCAAACAGGTGGGCATCGGCGGCCAGTACCTGACCCACCCAAAGACCTTCCAGCTCTGCCGGACCGAGTTTCATATGCCGTCTCTCATGAGCCGGAAGAACAAGGATGCCTGGGCCAAGGCAGGCAGGCAGCATATTTATCAGGTGGCGGAAGACAAAGTGGCCCAGCGCCTGGCTGCCTATGAAAAACCGGAGATCGACCCGGATATTGAAAAAGAACTGACTGATTACGTTGAAAAGCGCAAAACCAAATAACGCAAAACCAAATAAAGGAGAAAAAAATGACTGATTTTAATGCCATGACCGAAGCACTGGTTGCCTGCGATGAAGCCAAACTCACAAGCCTTGTCAATGATGCCCTGGCCCAGAATGTATCTGCCAACGACATTCTCAACAAAGGATTGATTGCCGGCATGGACATTGTGGGGGAAAAAATGGAAAACGGTGACATGTTCATCCCTGAAGTGCTGATGGCCGCCCATGCCATGGCAAGTTGTGTGACCATTCTCAAGCCTCTGCTCGCAGAAGGGGAAGGAAAAGCTGCTGCATCCGTACTCATTGGCACGGTCAAAGGGGATCTCCATGACATCGGCAAAAACCTGGTGGCCATGATGCTGGAAAGTGCCGGCATGGAGGTGCACAATATCGGTGTTGATATTCCGCCTGAAGATTTTGTGGCCAAAACCAAAGAAACCAATGCCCAGATTGTATGTCTGTCAGCTCTGCTGACCACCACCATGCCCATGATGAAACAAACCATAGATGCCATTGTGGAAGCAGGATTGCGTGACCAGGTCAAAATCCTTGTGGGCGGTGCCCCGGTGACCCAGTCTTTTGCCGATGAAATCGGTGCGGACGGGTTTGCAGCAGATGCAGGCTCTGCCGCCAAACTGGCCAAAAGCCTTGTAGCATAAAGGCAGACAGATAAGGAGAAACCCATGTTTGAAGTAATCGGAGAACGTATCAACACCTCCAGAAAACTGGTCCAGGCTGCTGTGGCGGAAAGGAATGCCGACTATATCATTGACGATGTCAAAAAACAGCAGGAAGCAGGGGCCGCTTTTATCGACGTGAATGCCGGGGCCCGCATCGGCCATGAAGAAGCAGACATGAAATGGCTGCTGGAAACCATCCAGCCCATTGCCACCGTGCCCCTGGCTCTGGACAGCCCGGACCCCGCCATCCTGGAAATGGCCTTTGCCATGGTGGAAAAGACTCCTATGATCAACTCCATCAGCCTGGAAAAAGAACGGCTCGACAACATGATTCCGTTTCTGAAAGGCAAGGACTGCAAGGTGATTGCCCTGTGCATGGATGACGGCGGCATGCCCGCTGCATCTGATGACATTGTGGGCCGGGCCGATTCCCTGGTGGCGGAACTCAACAAGGTCGGCATACCCACTGCCAATATCTATGTGGATCCCCTGGTGCAGCCCATTTCCACCGACTCCACCAAAGGGGTGATGGTCCTGGACGCGGTGCAGGCCATCAAAACAAAATATCCGGAGGTGCACATCACCGGCGGGCTTTCCAATATTTCCTACGGCCTGCCCCAGCGTCACATCATCAACCGGACCTTTGTCACCCTGATGATGGCTGCGGGCATGGATTCCGCCATTATTGATCCTTTGGACAAAAAAATCATGGCCACCATCAAAACCGCAGACATGCTCCTGGGCCATGACAACTACTGCATGAATTATCTCAAAGGGGTCAGAGCCGGGATTATTGAAAGTTAGCCCGACCTGATACGGATCCGGCACCCATAACCGCCGGATCTAGTAAACAAAACCCGTTGACGCCTTGAAAAAATAAATCAGGCGGCAACGGGTTTTTTGTTTTTCCCGGGAAGTATCCCGCCCCTGCCGGTAACCCATGCCCGCCCCGAGATTGCATAATCTGACGGTTCGGGCATGGGTTACCGGCAGGGGCTGCCTTTGTGCTGTTTATGATGCAAGAATGATCCGTTACCCTGTTGTTGGTCAGTCAGCAGGAGCCTCCGGTGGTGTTCTGCATCAGGATTGTCAGATCCCCCAAGGATCTCAGGCCGGATGCAGAACACCACCGGAGGCGGACGTCGGTCCAAGCAACAAGATTTTGCTGTATGTCATACCACCCCAGGGACGGGCCTGACCGGGGACGGACGCTCTCTGAAAATCACTGGTAAAACAGAATCAGGCGTGATTACATCAGCGCGGCATAAAAATCATTGCCCTTGTCATCCACAATGATAAAGGCGGGAAAATTTTCCACCGTGATCATGTAGACCGCTTCCATGCCAAGTTCCTCGTATTCCACCAGTTCCACTTTTTTGATGAAGTCCTTTCCCAGCCGGGCCGCAGGGCCACCGGGAGAACCCAGATACAACCCGCCGTACTTTTTGCAGGCATCGGTGACCTGTTGGCTTCTGTTGCCCTTGGCCAGCATGATCATGGAAGCCCCTTCGGCCTGGAACACCGGCACATAGGGGTCCATCCGTCCGGCCGTGGTGGGGCCGAAAGCACCAGATGCCTCTCCTTCCGGGGTTTTGGCAGGCCCTGCATAGTAGATGATGTGGTTTTTGATATAATCGGGCAGGCCCTCTCCCTTTTCATAACGCTCCATAAATTTGGCATGGGCGATATCCCTGGCCACAATGATCTTTCCGGTAAGCGACAGGCGGGTGGACACCGGATACTGGGACAGCTGGGCAAGAATCTCTTGCATGGGCCGGTTCAGGTCCACAGCTACAGCCGGTGCCATTTTCGGTTCCGAGGCCGGCAGAAACCTTTCCGGATTTTCCTCCAGCTGTTCTAAAAAAATGCCGTCCCTGGTGATCTTGCCTTTGATCTGCCGGTCGGCAGAGCAGGAAACCCCGATGCCGATGGGGCAGGAGGCCCCGTGTCTGGGCATACGGATTACCCGGACATCCAGGGCAAAATGCCGTCCACCGAATTGGGCACCCAGTCCCAGTTTCCGGGCTGCAGCCAGCACTTTTTCTTCCAGGTCGGTATCCCGGAAAGCATGTCCTGTGTCACTGCCGCAGGTGGGCAGAGAATCCAGGTACCGGGCCGATGCCAGTTTCACAGCTTTCAAATTGGTCTCCGCAGAGGTGCCGCCGATGACAAAGGCAGTGTGATAGGGCGGACAGGCCGCTGTGCCCAGAGTCTTCATTTTTTCAGTCATGAAATCCAGCAGTGTTTCCTCGGAATTGAGCACCGCCTTGGTCATCTGGAACAGGGCGGTCTTATTGGCAGACCCCCCGCCCTTGGCCATGAACAAAAAATTGTATTCCTCCCCCTGGACTGCGGCAATATCCACCTGGGCAGGCATATTGGTCTTGGTGTTGGCCTCTTTGTACATGGTCAGCGGCGCATTCTGGGAATAGCGCAGAAAATTTTTGGTATAGGCCAGAAATGCGCCCCTGGACAACTCCTGACCATCATCAGACCAGGTCCACACCTGCTGCCCTTTTTTCCCCATGACAATGGCGGTGCCGGTATCCTGACACATGGGGTATACTTTTTTGGCGGCAATCGCTGCATTTTTCAGCAGTTCCAGGGCCACATACCGGTCATTGTCCGAACTTTCAGGATCATGGATAACATCCCGCAATTGTTCCAGATGCCCGGTCCTGTAGAGATGGGCCACCTCCTTGAACGCAGTTTCCGCCAGCTGGGTAAGGGCCCTGGGTTCCACCAGGAGTACCTCGCTGCCCTCAAACTCTCTGACCCGGACATGCTCTTTGGTCAAAAGGCGGTATTCCGTAGTATCCTTACCCAGGGGAAACAGGGTATCGTATTTGAATTCAGTCATGATTCACCTTATTGATAATCACCATTGTATATTGGAAACACAACGGTGAATTGATGTATTTTATCGGATCAGCGCCATTTTACGTCTCAGATAAGCGATCTGGGTCTGGTGGGGCAGATCCTTGGGGCAGTAATCTTCACACCCCAGAAGGGTCATGCACCCGAACACCCCGTCATCATTGCCCATGATTTCGTAAAATTCATCATCGGTGCGCTTGTCTCTGGGATCCAGGGCAAAGCGGGCCAGGCGCATGAATCCCACGGCAGACAGAAAATCCGGGCGCATGCGTTTGGTGGCACAGGCAGACACACAGGCCCCGCACTCCACACACCGCTCCAGTTCATAGATTTCATCTGCCACATCCGGATCCATGCGTTCTTCCAGCGCATCATAATTGACCTCATCTGCATGCAGATCATGGATCCAGGATTCCACCCGCTCGCTCATGGCCCGCATGAATTTGCCGGTGTTCACGGACAGATCCCCGATGAGTTCAAATCCGGGCAGGGGCAAAAGCGTGATCTCTCCATCAGCAAAATTGGCGGTCAGGGTTCTGCAGGCCAGATCCGGCTGCCCGTTGATCACCATGGCACAGGAACCGCAGATGCCGGCCCGGCAAACAAAATCAAACTGCAAAGAGGGGTCCTGGGTTTCTCTAATTTCATTCAATGCAATAAAAATGGTCATGCCCGGGGCTTCTGCCACCTCATAGGTCACCATCCGGGGCTTATCCCCCTTTTTCAAGGGGTTATAGCGGAATATCTGAAATTTTAACACTCTTGCCTGATCACTCATTATTTATACCCCCTGCCGATACGCTCGTTTTTGCCTTTGAATTTTTCCGGAATAGGTGTGGGATTCAGCAATTGCTGCAGCTCAAACCGGTCTGCCGAAGAATTGGCTTTTGTAATCTCCTCTATTTCAGCCATCCGCTTTTCCGCATCCGAATGAACAATGATGTTGTCCACCCCATATCCCCTGGAGCCGGGGGGCATTTCCATTTTCATGACATCCAGATCCTCATAGGAAAGCTCAGGCAGGTCACTGCTGTCATCCGGCCAGGTGGCAAGGGTGCGTTTCAGCCAGTCTCTGTCATTTCTTTCCGGGAAATCCTCTCTGGCATGGGCGCCACGGCTTTCGGTTCTGAGCATGGCCCCGTAGGCCACACACTGAGCCATTTTGATCATCTTGGGTACCCTTATGGCTTCCACCAGTTCCGGGTTGGAAGAGGAGATCCGGTTGCGAAGGGCAATATGCCGGGCCCGCTGGTTCAATACGGTCAGTTCCTCCACAGCTTTTTCCAGGTCCGGCCCGTTTCTGAATATGCCCACCTTGTCCATCATGATCTGCTGCATTTCAGCCTTGAGTGCAAAGGGGTTTTCCCCGAAATCCCGCACCAGAAGATCGGTGATTTTCTTTTCCTCTTTTTTAAGAAAATGTGCGATGGTGCCGGTGGACACATTCAATGGGTTGGCACCACAGTAATCAGCCACAAATTCCCCCACGATCATACCGGCCACCACGGTCTCGGCCACGGAATTGCCCCCCAGACGGTTGAACCCGTGCATGTCCCAGCAGGCTGCTTCCCCTGCGGAGAACAAACCCTTGAGGGTGGGGCTTTCGCCGGTGGCATTGGTTCTCACCCCGCCCATGGAGTAATGCTGGGTGGGCCGCACCGGAATATATTCTTTTACCGGGTCGATGCCAAGGAAGTATTCACAGATCTCCTTGACTTCCCGCAGATTCTTTTCAATGTGTTTTCTGCCCAAAAGCGTGATATCCAGCCACAGGTGGTCCCCATAGGGAGAGGGCACCCCTTTGCCTTTTCTCATGTGCTCGGTCATGCGCCGGGACACCACATCCCTGGAGGCCAGTTCCTTTTTCTCAGGCTCATAATCAGGCATGAACCGGTACCCGTCCTTGTCCAGCAGCAGGCCACCGTCTCCTCTGCACCCTTCTGTGGTCAAAATGCCCACCGGCACGATGGCTGTGGGATGAAACTGCACCGCTTCCATGTTTCCCAAAGTGGCCACACCGGTTTCCAGGGCAATGGCAGTGCCGATACCTTCTGATATCACGGCATTGGTGGTCACTGAATACAGCCGGCCGTATCCGCCGGTGGCAATGGTGGTGGCCTTGGCCACATAGGCGATGAGTTCACCGGTGATCAGGTCCCTGACAATGGCGCCGTAGCAGACCCCGTCCTCATGGATCAAGGCCAGTGCCTCTTTTCGTTCATGCACCGGAATACCCAGCTGGATCGCCTTGTTGTCCATGGCATACAGCATGGTATGGCCGGTGCCGTCGGAAGTAAAACAGGTGCGCCATTTTTTTGTGCCCCCGAAATCTCTGGCCGTTATCAGGCCGTGGGCCTCATGTTTTTCCGTGATGGTGACTTTTTCTCCATTGATGATCACCTCCCGGTCCCCGCCCCTGACCCGGGACCAGGGAACCCCCCAGGCTGACAGCTGCCGGATCGCCTTGGGTGCGGTGTTTACAAACATGCGTGCCACATCCTGGTCGCATCCCCAGTCACTGCCTTTTACCGTATCACCAAAATGCACATCTTCATCATCGCCGTCTCCTTTGATGCAGGCACCCAGGCTGGCCTGCATACCGCCCTGGGCTGCTGCGGAATGGGATCTCTTGGCAGGGATCAGTGAGAGAACGATGGTGTCATACCCCCGCTGCATGGATGCAATGGCAACTCTGAGTCCTGCAAGGCCACCGCCGATGACAAGTGAATCCGTATATATGACTTTCATTGAAATATCCTTATCTTATTGAGTTTCTACCGCAGAATGGGTGGGTTCATGGGCATCAGATCCCTGATCTTGGGCATCTGCTTCTGTGTGGCTGTCTGCTGCAGGCCCTGGCGCATCTGATGTCCCTTCATCCTGGACAGCTTCAGTATCATGTTCCGGAGCTGCACCCGTTGCCGGTGCTGTGTTATGTTCCGGTGCTGTATCATGTACCGGCTCTGCCTCGTCTGCCGAAACGGGAGCATCTGCCGGTGCATCATCAAGTGCCGGCGCCTGGTCGGAGGGCGGTGCTGCTGTCTCTTGCATGTCTGCCTCATGGGATGCGGCACCGGTTTCATCTGCTGTCTTTTCCACCTCATCCACAGCAGATGCTGCAGGTGCCTCTGCCGTGGCAGCATGGGATTGCTGGTATGCGGTTCCCTGGTACCGTTCACCAGCATTCTGTCGGTGGCCCCACCCGATGACAATAAACATTAAAAGGGCCAGAAACCCTATGCCCAGAAAGAAGATCATCAGACGGTTTTTCACGGCTTTGAGTTTTTTGCGCGAATGCCTGGCATCTTTGCCCGTAAACCATCCCCATTTCATGCACAGCCGGTACAGCCCGATGCTGGCGTGCAGTTCCACACTGATGAGCAAAACCAGATACAGAAACCAGTAATTGCCGGATACCACCCGGTCGGCAGACAAAAACGGATCAATGCCCCCCGGGTTCACCAGCATGGTATACAGGTGGACCGATCCGGCAAAAAACATGACAAATCCGGTCACCACCTGGATATACCACAGGTTGGTATCGGGATGCTTCATCATCTGCATCTGGTCTCTGATAATCCGGTGCTGGCGCCAGGAAATGGGAAATTTGCGCATCCCCAAAAGGGCATGGATGATAAACAGAGTAAACACCCCGGATACCGCAAAGAACACGGCAATGGGATACCCGTGCCCGGTATCGGACAAAAATGCCAGCTCCATGGTTTTGGCCACAAAGTCAAAAGCATCCTTGCCCAGAATGATGCTGCCCACCAGCAGCATGTGCACCCACATGAACAACCCCAGTATCAGGCCTGTGCCGCTCTGGGCCAGATCCAGCCTGGCCGGCAGCCGGCTGCTCTTTGCTGTGTTTTCTTCAATAATATAACTTTCCAAAGTAACCTCCTTTAAGGTCAGCTAAAAAACATCTTTACATATCCGGCCGATCAGCCCCAAGTTGTCACACACATGGATGCCGTTTTCTTCAAACGCTTTGAGCTTGGCCTCTCCGGTGCCGCTGGATCCGGATATGATGGCGCCTGCATGGCCCATCCGCCGGCCCGGCGGCGCGGTCAATCCTGCAATAAACCCCACCACCGGCTTGGTGACATGGGCCTTGATATAGGCGGCTGCCTCTTCTTCCGCACTGCCGCCGATCTCTCCTACCATGACAATGCCATGGGTGTCGGGATCTGCCTCAAATGCGGACAACACATCAATGAAACTGGTACCGTTCACCGGATCACCGCCGATACCGATACAGGTGGACTGGCCCATGCCCAGCTTGGTGAGCTGGTCCACCACTTCATAGGTCAAGGTACCGGAGCGGGATATGACACCGACGTTGCCCTTTGCGTGGATCATGCCGGGCATGATGCCGATCTTGCATTCTTCCGGCGTGATGATGCCCGGGCAGTTGGGGCCGATGAGCCGGCAGTCTTTGCGGCGTAAAAAATTTTTCACCTTCACCATGTCCAGGATGGGAATCCCTTCGGTGACGGCAACAATTAGAGAGATCCCGGCATCAGCCGCCTCCATGATGGCATCCGCCCCGAAAGGCGGGGGCACAAAAATCAAAGAGGCGGTGGCACCGGTCTGCTCCGCTGCCCGGGCCACGGTATTGAACACCGGGATATCATCAAGTTTCTGCCCCCCTTTGCCCGGGGTAACCCCTGCCACAATACGGGTTCCGTAAGACACACACTGTCTGGTGTGAAAACTGCCTTCATTACCGGTAATTCCCTGGACCAGCACCTTTGTGTCCTTGTTTACAAATATACTCACAACCACATTCTCCTTTAATTCACAGCTGCTGCGATTTTTTGGGCTGCATCAGACAGATCCGATGCACTGGTCAGATTCAGTGTGCTGTCCGCCAGTATGCGCCGTCCCTCTTCCACGTTGGTGCCTTCCATGCGCACCACCACCGGCACGGTAATCCCGGTTTTTTTTGCTGATTCCACCACCCCTTTTGCAAAGATATCACACCGCAGAATCCCGCCGAAAATATTGATGAGCACCGCTTTGACCTTTTTGTCGGCCAGAATGATACGGAAGGCGTTTTCCACCTGTTCAGATGAGGCCCCGCCCCCCACATCCATGAAATTGGCAGGGGTGGCGCCGGCTTTCTTGATGATATCCATGGTGGCCATGGCCAGGCCGGCACCGTTGACGATATTGCCCACATTGCCGTCCAGGTTGATATAATTGAGATCGTATTTTGATGCCTCCACTTCCATGGGATCTTCCTCATCCAGGTCCCGCAGTGCCAGCAGGTCCTTGTGCCGAAAAAGGGCATTGGAATCAAAATCCACCTTGGCATCCAGGGCCATGACCTGCTGGTCGGATGTCAGGATCAAAGGGTTGATCTCCACCAGGGAGCAGTCATTGGCAACAAAAAATTTATACAGATTGGTCAGGAGACTGGAAAAAGCTTTCATGGCGGCAGGGGGCAGCTCCAGGCCGAACCCGGCCCGCCGCAGCTGGTACCCCTGGATCCCCATGAGGGGGTCCACATGGATCTTTATGATCCGTTCCGGTGTTTTTGCAGCCACCTCTTCGATGTCCATACCCCCGTCCCGGCTGGCCATGATCACAACCGTTGCCGTGGCCCGGTCCATCAGAAGGCTTAAGTACAACTCTTTTTCGATCTGCTGACCTGCCTCGATGAACAGTTTTTTCACCAGCCGACCGGCCGGTCCTGTCTGGTGGGTGACCAAGGTCATGCCCAGCATCTGGCCGGCCAGATCCTGCACCTCTTCCAAAGAATGGGCCAGTTTCACCCCACCGCCTTTTCCCCGACCTCCGGCATGGATCTGGGCCTTGACCACCACGGGAAACCCGCCCATGGCTTTGGCCGTATCCACAGCTTCCTCCACGGAAAACGCAGGCCTTCCTTCGGGAACCGGCACCTGATACTGCCGGAATAATTCTTTTGCCTGATATTCATGTATCTTCATTTAAATTTCCTTTATTATAAATACGACAGCAGTGACCTGGCTGCAGCGGACGGGGATATTTTCCCCTGTGCCACCTGATGGGACACCGTTGGAATCTGTGCGTTAATGTTCTGGTTGCTTTTAAACATCTGTTTCAACCCTTCATCCACCAGGGTCCACATCCATTCCAGGGCCTGGTTTTTCCGGCGCTGGTCAAAATCACCCGATGCCTTGCAGGTTTTTCTGTGGGCCAGCACCTTTTCCCACACCGGCACCGTGCCTTTTTCCTCAACAGAAGAGCAGGTCATCACCGGGGTCTGCCAGGCAGCGGCTGCCGGCAGGATCAGGTGCATGGCATTTTCCAGGTCTTTTTTGGCCTGGGCCACCCGGTCCTGGTTGTCACCGTCCGCCTTGTTGATGGCAATGCCGTCCGCTAGTTCCAGCACCCCTTTTTTAATGCCCTGGAGCTCGTCTCCGGCCCCGGCAATCATGAGCACCAAAAAAAAATCCACCATGGCGGCCACAGCAGTCTCAGACTGCCCCACCCCCACGGTTTCCACCAAGATTACATCAAATCCGGCTGCCTCGCACACCAGCATCATTTCCCTGGTTCTGGCAGCCACGCCACCTAAGGTTTCTCCTGCAGGAGAGGGACGGATGAATGCATTGGCATGGGCGGACAGTTTTTCCATGCGGGTTTTGTCCCCGAGAATGGACCCCCCGCTGCGTTTGCTGGAGGGATCCACTGCCAGTACCGCCACCTGGTGTCCGGCATCTGCCAAATACACCCCAAGATTTTCAATAAAGGTACTTTTGCCCACCCCGGGTACCCCGGTGACCCCTAACCGGATGCTGTTGCCGGTCAGCGGCAGGAGCTTTTCCATGATCTTTGCCGCCATCTCCTGGTGTTCCGGCACCCGGCTTTCCACCAGGGTCATGGCTTTGGCTGTCATGCGCCGACTTCTGTCTATAACTCCCTGGATCAATGCTTCCAGGTCCACATCCGACATGGGTTACGCCCCTATGACATTCAGGGTCTGATTGGCGGCATCGGTCACCACGGTGCCGGGCCCGAAAATCCCGGCTGCACCGGCTTTTTTCAGAAAGTCGTAATCCCCGGGCGGGATAATGCCCCCCACCACCACTTTGATATCTGAGGCCCCCTGTTTTTTGAGTTCCGCGAGCACCTGGGGCACCAGGGTTTTGTGGCCGGCTGCCAGACTGGATACCCCTACCAGGTGCACATCGTTTTCCACCGCCATCTTGGCGGCTTCTTCCGGGGTCTGGAACATGGGTCCTAAGTCCACATCAAAGCCGAAATCCGCATACGCGGTAGCGATCACCTTCACCCCCCGGTCATGGCCGTCCTGGCCCATCTTGGACAGCAGAATCCGGGGACGTCTGCCGGTCTTTTTTTCAAAATCAGCGGTGCGTTTGCGCAATGATGCCAGAATCTCCGGATCGGCGTTCTGGGCATACACCCCGGAAATACACTGGGTGGTGGCCACAAACCGGGTGAACACCTTTTCCATGGCATCGGAGATCTCCCCCACCGTGGCCCTTGCCCGCACCGCAGGCAGACAGGCTGCCAGCAGGTTGTCCCCGTTTTCACAGGCCCGGGTGATATCATCCAAAGCCTTTTCCACGGCGGCATTGTCTCTTGTTTTTCGGATCTGTGCCAGGCGGTCCACCTGTTCTTTGCGCACTGTTTCAGACACCTCCCGGACAGGGATGGGGGCTTCATCATCCACCCGGTATTTGTTGACCCCCACAATCACATCCTTGCCCTGGTCGATGCGGGCCTGGCGCCGGGCTGCCACCTCTTCTATGCGCATTTTGGGCATGCCCGACTCAATGGCTTTGGCCATGCCTCCCAGGTCTTCGATCTCCTGTAAAATTTTTCTGACCTCATCGATGATGTTCTGGGTCAGGGTTTCCATGTAATAGGAGCCGCCCAGGGGATCCACCACATCACAGATATGGGTTTCCTCCTGTACGATGATCTGGGTGTTGCGCGAAATCCTGGCAGACAGCTCCGTGGGCAGGCCCACTGCCTCGTCAAAGGAGTTGGTGTGCAGGCTCTGTGTACCCCCCAGCACGGCAGACAGGCATTCTAATGTGGTGCGGATGACATTGTTGTAGGGATCCTGCTGGGTCAGGCTCCAGCCAGATGTCTGGCAGTGGGTGCGCAGCATTTTGGATTTGGGGTTTTGGGGGTTGAACTGTCCCATGAGTTCGGCCCACAGAAATCTTGCCGCCCTGAGCATGGCGATGTCCATGAAAAAGTTCATGCCGATGCCGAAGAAAAATGACAATCTGGGGGCAAACTTGTCAATATCCAGGCCCGTGGCCAGGGCTGCCTTGACATATTCCAGGCCGTCGGCCAGGGTAAAGGCGGTCTGGAGCACGGAATCGGCCCCTGCCTCCATGATATGGTATCCGGAAATGCTGACAGTGTTAAATTTGGGCATGTGATCCGAACAGAACCCGATGATATCGGAAATGATGCGCATGGAGGGCTCCGGCGGATAGATATAGGTGTTCCTGGTCAGATATTCCTTGAGGATGTCGTTCTGGATGGTACCCATGAGCTGCTCATGCTTCACCCCCTGCTCTTCCGCCGCCACAATATACCCGGCCAGGATGGGCAGGACCGCCCCGTTCATGGTCATGGACACCGACATCTGGTCCAAGGGGATCTGGTCGAACAAAATTTTCATGTCCGCCACAGAATCGATGGCCACCCCGGCCTTGCCCACATCCCCTGTCACCCGGGGGTGGTCGGAATCATATCCCCGGTGGGTGGCCAGATCAAAGGCCACGGACAACCCTTTTTGGCCGGCGGCCAGATTTTTGCGGTAAAATTCGTTGGATTCCCTGGCTGTGGAAAATCCGGCATACTGGCGGATGGTCCAGGGCCGTCCCGCATACATGGTGGCCTTGGGTCCCCGGACAAAGGGGTCAAACCCGGGCAGGGTGCCGGCACATTCCAGATCTTTTGTGTCCAGATCCGTGTACACGGGCTTGATATCGATGCCTTCCGGGGTTTTTCTGGTAAGGGATTCCAGGGGTTTTCCCCGCAGCTCTTTTTCTGCCAATGCTTCCCATTTTGAAATATCAGACTGGTGAGACATGGTTATCCTCCAAAATTGTCTGTCAAAAGCGTTCCACCGGGGCGATGCCCGGCACAAAACCGACCAGCAGCTCAAATGAGTGGCTTGGAAGGATTTTTCAGGGCTCTGCGCCTATATTATCTTTCACACAACTCTACAAGAACCCCGGCAGTTGCCTTGGGGTGCAGAAAAGCGATTTTGGCACCACCGGCCCCTTTTCTCGGTGTTTCATCGATCAGCTGAATGCCTTTTTCCTTGAGTTCCGCCAGTGCCTGTTCAATGTTTTCCACCTGAAAGGCCACATGCTGAATGCCTTCGCCTTTTTTCTCAATATATTTGGCGATGGGACCGTCCGGAGCCGTGGATTCCAGCAGCTCCACCTCACTTTCCCCCACCGGCAAAAAAGCCGTGGTCACCTTTTGTTCCGCCACGGTTTCCGTGCCTTCCAGAGAAAGCCCCAGTCCGTCTGTCCAGAAATTTTTCCGGCCGTCAATGCTGTTTACCGCAATGCCCAGATGGTCGATTTTCAGTATTTTCATGCTGTTCCTCCCCCCTGTTTTCACACCATATTTGCCTGCAATTTCATACCCTCTATCTATAGTGGGATCACCCAATGAAAGTCAACCTAAATTGATTATAATAGAATACTAATTAAAATCACGCGGATACCGGCGCTCCGGGTTGATATTCTCTGCCGGGCATCTGGCAGACCTTTTTGACCAGTACCAGGTGTACCAGGCCGACTGGCTGGAAGACGGGGCAAAGGGAGAGAACCGGCTTCACCATCATGTCCCAGTGTTTCTAACGGGCATGGTGAATTTCGGGACCCTGATGTCCATGCGGGCCATACCCTTCCATCCCAGACCCCGCAACAGACATTTTAGAGAGGGGAGGATGTCAATGTCAGTATATAGAAATAACCAATAGGTTCATTCTGAGGATTTGAAAAAAGTTTAAAGTCTTGACATGGTTATCAATTATGATAACATTGGACATCTAAGAAATGGCTGACAAAATGAATTGGAAAATTACATTTTACAACCCAAAGGTTCTAAAACAAATTCGGTCTTTTCCAGTTGGGATACAGACGAATCTTACATAATATTTTAGAGAGGCAATGGCAGACCCTGAATTTAAAAAAGAATATGAAGCCCTTGCACCTATCTGGGAACTCAGAAAAGAACTCATAAAGTTACGTCTGAAAGAAGGGAAAACCCAGGAACAGGTCGCTGCAATTATGGGGACGAAAAAAAGCAATATTTCCCGGCTTGAAAGTGGTGAAAAAATTTCATTTCCAACGCTTTCCACCATATCGAAATATGCTAACGCGCTTGGGTATAAGGTCAAATTGGAGTTTGAACATATCTCGCAATCTTGAATCAGGACACGGCCTGCGGACTCGATCACCGGGTCACGGTGCTGGACCTGGTGCTGCCCCGGAGGCTGGCCGGAAAGCATATCGGTAAAAAAGAACTTGCATTTATGGGCCATGGCGGTTTATGCAAGGACTGTCCGGAATGTGTTCACCTGCGTTGCCCTTTCGGCAAAGGCATGTGATCCACGGTTAACGCTGACACAAAGGAGTATCATGAAAACCTTTCGAAAAGAACTGTGGTTTGAGGTACCTACCAGACGGGCATTCATCAATATTACCCCTGATGTTCAACAGTGCATTAATGAGAGCGGGATCACGGAAGGACTGGTCCTGGTGAACGCCATGCACATCACCGCATCGGTTTTTATCAACGATGATGAATCCGGACTGCATCATGATTATGACAAATGGCTGGAAAAACTGGCACCCCATGAACCGGTGTCCCAGTACCGGCACAATGTGGGGGAAGACAATGCCGATGCCCACATGAAGCGGCAGATCATGGGCAGGGAAAGCGTGATCGCCATTACAGACGGCAAACTGGATTTCGGCACCTGGGAGCGGATTTTTTACGGGGAATTTGACGGCAGAAGAAAAAAACGGGTCCTGGTAAAAATAATCGGGGAATAAGATATACCGGCCGAGCCTGCCTGGAAATTCTCAATCACGGAGTTTTTTATACCCATGAACTGTTTTGT
>JAABUB010000088.1 GCA_011389575.1 Desulfotignum sp.
CAGACCCCCACGCGGTAAAAGCATATAAAGACAATGCTGCAACCAGAAAAAAAATCATGCCTTTTCTCATCACGACCCCCTTTTAAAATTAATGGTATGAATAAAATGGCAATTGCCACCGTGAAAATCAGGGATACAAATAGTCTTTGCATTAGAATTTATCGTTTATAATAATATAAAGGGGTTTAAGTCACAGATGGGTTACAGATACAAAAAAAATGTTGTAAAGTCCAAACTCTTTTGAACCCATAATCACGGATTCTGTCTGCTATCCAATTTGAAAACTCCTGTTTGTTCCCGGGAATGCATGCTGGTCCCTGGCGTTTACAGTATGCCTGTCTCCTTAGATGTTGGTCCTGCGGCAGGTATGTGCCGATTTTCTTGTCAAACGAAAGAGGGTTGCACCAATTTCAATAACGTGGTTTTAAGGCATAAAAACCGCATTAAAAAACCCGTATCAAAAAAAACAGGCCTTTCAGAAACTTTGGTCAAAATCCCTGAAAGGCCTGTCTTTTCTTTCTGGTACCGAAGAGAGGACTTGAACCTCCACGCCTTGCGGCACTAGATCCTAAGTCTAGCGTGTCTACCAATTCCACCACTTCGGCTTTGGATCTTAAGGAAAGATGGTGCCGAAGGGGAGATTCGAACTCCCACAAGCGTGCGCTCGCCAGTCCCTGAAACTGGTGCGTCTACCAATTCCGCCACTTCGGCACATCTTTTGACCGCTCTGCCGCCGGCAATTTATGCATTGCGTAAAAGCGATGGTTGGGATATATATATGTGTTTGCAGGTTTTGTCAAGAATATTATTATAGTGGTAAAGGGATATATGCAATTAGTTGAAACTCTGGATCAGATTACCACGCCATTTAAAAATGCGGTGGTTACCATCGGCAATTTTGACGGTGTGCACAAGGGGCACCAGGCACTGCTCCGCCAGGTCATCAAAAAAGCGCATGACATATCCGGCACCTCCGTTGCCCTGACATTCGAGCCCCATCCTTTGCGGGCTTTGGGCATTTCCAGTCCGCCGTTGATTACCCGCCATGACCAGAAAATGGAGCTTCTTGCGCAATCAGGCATTGATGTGGTGATCTGCCTCAGATTTGACAAAGAATTTGCCGCCATCTCTGCTGATGATTTCATCACTGACATTCTGGTGAATAAAATTGGTATGAAAGCGATCATTACAGGACCGGATTATACATTTGGAAAAAACAGAAAAGGCAATATTGATCTTTTAGAAAAAAAGGGCCGGATTCTGGGTTTTGAAACCATTGTGGCAAACTGGATCAGTGATGCGCCGGACAAGCCAGACCGCATCTCCAGTACCCGGATCAGAGAAATTGTCATGGACGGCAGGGTGGCAGAGGCCAAAAAATACCTGGGACGTCATTACCAGATCAGAGGCAAGGTGATCAAGGGCCGCAGCCGGGGGGGGAGCCAGCTGGGATGTCCCACCGCCAATATCAAGCTGCACGATGAGCTGTGCCCCAGGTTCGGGGTATATGCCGTTACCGTGGAAACAGTACATGGCACGTTCATGGGGGTTGCCAATATCGGATTTTCCCCCACCTTTGATGACCATTTGTTTACCATTGAGGTGCATATCCTCAATTTTGATAAAGATATTTATGAAACAAGAATCCGGGTAAACATGGTGGCCCGGCTCCGGGATGAGAAAAAATTTTCCAATATAAAAGAATTGTCTGAACAGATTCAAAAAGATATTGATATTGCAAAGGATGTACTTAAAAAAAATGGCTTTATTGAAAATAATCACATATCCTGAAAAATCTTTGTCCCATCCATCTGCCAAAGTGGAAACCATTGATGAAAAAATCCATGAACTGATCAGGGACATGGGAGAAACCATGTCCCAGGAGTCAGGAGTGGGACTTGCCGCACCCCAGGTGGGTGTGAACAAACGCATACTGGTGTATAATGCCCGGGCCGCAGATCCTGAGGATGACGGCTCCGAAGAAAAAATCACAGCTCTCATCAACCCGGAAATCATAGAGGCTTCGGGCAGTTATCTTTCCGAGAATGAAGGGTGTCTGAGCGTGGTGGATTTCAGGGCAGATGTCAAACGGTATGAAACGGTCCGGGTCCGGGCCCAGGACATAAACGGCAGGGAACTTGCGTTTGAAGCCCGGGGACTGCCGGCCGTGATCATGCAGCATGAGATCGACCATCTGGACGGGATTCTGTTCATTGACAGGATCAGCGCCCTGAAGCGGGCCATGTATAAAAAACGGATTTTAAAGCAGATTAAAGAAGCCCGGGCATCATGATGGATACCAGCAACACCCGCATCATTTTCATGGGCACCCCGGATTTTGCTGTTCCCCCGTTACAGGCACTGGCAGCACGCAAAGACTTTGAAATCTGCCTGGTGGTCACCCAGCCGGACCGGCCCAAAGGCAGGGGAAGAAAACTTGCGCCGCCGCCGGTGAAAAAAGCGGCCCGGGCTCTGGGCCTGGATATTTTTCAGCCGGAAAAACTCAATACCGATGATGCGGCAGCCCGCCTGTCCGCCCTGGCACCGGACTATTTTGTGGTGGCAGCATTCGGCCAGATCCTGTCACAGCGCATGCTGGATATCCCCAAAAAATATCCGGTGAACATCCATGCCTCCCTGCTGCCCAGATACCGGGGGGCCGCCCCTATCCAGGCTGCCATCCGGAACATGGAAAAGATGACCGGGATCACCACCATGATCATGGCCAAAGCGCTGGATGCCGGCGACATGCTGCTGCAGGAATCAACCCTCATCCATCCGGAGGACACGGTCCAGAGCCTGCATGACCGGCTTTCTGCCATGGGGGCGGACCTGATAATCACCACCATTGACCAAATCAACAGCAACCGCCTGACCCCGACCCCCCAGGACCATGACAGCGCATCCTATGCCCCCATGCTCAAAAAACAGGACGGCTGCATAAACTGGGCACTTTTCTCCCGGCAGGTGGTGGCCCATATCAATGCCATGAACCCGTGGCCCGGGGCATTCACCCATCTTGGCAACACCCGTCTGAAGATTTTTGCGGCTGCAGCCGAAAATGGGGGCATTGGCGAGGATATTGGCGTGGACACCCCTGCCTTTCCTGGAACCGTCATTGCCCTGGACGACCAGGGCATCCATGTGGCTGCCGGCAAAGGCAGGGTCATTATCCAGGAGATCATGGGCACCTCGGGCAAACGGATGTCTGCAGACGCATTTTTGCGGGGACATCCCATTGACCTGCCTTCACGGTTTACGTGATCCATGGCCCTGGACACCCGCAAGACAGCCCTGCAGATCCTGCTGCATGCTGCCCAAAAAAAAACCACCCTGGACCGGGCTTTGGATGCATTCCGGCCCCAGCTGGCAGGCCTGACCCAGCAGGACAAAAACCTGTGCCATGCCATTGTGTTCGGGGTGCTGCGCCACCGCAATTATCTGGATTTCATCATCCAGGCCTTTTCCAACACAAAAATCCCCCGTATGGACCTTTCTGTGCTCTATATACTGCGCATGGCTGTATTTCAGATGCGGTTTCTGGACAGGGTGCCTGATTTTGCCGCCATAAACACGGGCGTGGAACTGGCCAAGGCCCGGGGAGGGAAAAAAATTACCGGATTTGTGAATGCCGTACTCAGAAATGCGGCCAGGGGGGTTGATTCTCTGGTGTGGCCGGATCAGCACAAACAGCCTGCAGAACATATCAGTGTTGTTTACTCCATTCCCCAGTGGCTTGCCCAACGCTGGGTGGAACGGTACGGCCATGACACCACCCTGGATCTGTGCCGGGCCGTCAACCGCATCCCGCCGGTCACCCTGCGCACCAACACCCTGAAAACCAGCCGCGTTGAACTTGGCCGGCTGCTGGCAGCCGCCGGGCATAAGATCGATTTCACCCCGTTCAGTCCGGACGGGATTCTGCTGACAGGCGCCGGCATCCATGTGGAGGACCTCACCGGGTTTTCCAGCGGGCTTTTTCAGATTCAGGACGAAGCAGCCCAGCTGGTATCCCGGATACTGGACCCGCAAAAGGAGGAAACTATCCTGGATGCCTGTGCCGGACTCGGGGGGAAATCTTTGCACCTGGCCCAGCTCATGGAAAACGCAGGACAGATCACTGCCGTGGACACCGAGGAAAACAAACTGGCGCAACTTACATCTGAAGCACAGCGCCTGGGCATTACCTGTATCGAAACACAGGTTCTGGACCTGCTCAGGGCGGATATCTCCGATTTTCCTAAATTTTTCGACCGGGTGCTTTTGGATGCCCCCTGCACAGGTCTCGGGGTGCTGCGCAGAAACCCGGATGCCAAATGGGAGCGCTCTGTCCAGGATATCCAGAGAATGGCGGGCCGGCAGAAGCGGCTGCTCAACAGGGCCGCCAACCTGGTAAAACCCGGGGGAACCCTTGTGTATTCGGTGTGTTCCTGTGAAAAAGAGGAAAATGAGGCGGTGATCGCCGCTTTTTTGAAAACCCGCAAAGACTATGCCCTGAATCCCATGGGCCATTTTTACGGGCGTGCCTGTGACAATTTTTTTACAACCTTTCCCGACACCATGGGCATGGACGGTTTTTTTGCCGCCCGGTTCACCCGGGTGTTCCCACAATAAAAAAATATTGATTCCCTGCAAAATAAGCACTATGGTAGGCTTTTTTATATGCTATGATACAGGAGCGCATCATGGAATTAATTGCACCATCCATTCTTTCAGCTGACTTCACCTGCCTCGGCAAAGAGATTGCCGCCGTGGAAAAAGCCGGTGCAGACTGGATACACATCGATGTCATGGACGGACAATTTGTCCCCAACATCACCTACGGCCCCATCATTGTGGAGGCCTGCAAAAAAGCCACCTCCCTGCCCCTGGATGTCCACCTGATGATCCAGACCCCGGAACTTATAATTCCGGATTTTGCAAAAGCCGGGGCGGATTACATCAGCGTGCATGCGGAAGCCTGCCCCCACCTGCACAGGACATTGCAGCTCATCAGGGAACACAATGTCAGGGCCGGGGTGGCCCTGAACCCTGCCACCCCGCTGTCTGCCATTGCACATATCATGGACCAGCTGGATTTTGTCCTGGTCATGAGCGTGAACCCGGGGTTCGGGGGCCAGAAATTCATCCAGTCCAGCATTACAAAAATACAGGCACTCTCCCGTCTGCTCAAAGAACAGAATTCCGATGCCCTTATCCAGGTGGACGGCGGCATCAACACAGACACCATCGATCTGGTGGCCCGGGCCGGGGCCGGATGTTTTGTGGCAGGATCCGCTGTTTTCAATACTTCAGACTATTCCGACACCATTGCAAAACTGCGTGATGCAACAGGAAGGTAATCCCATGAACAAGCTTATCATCACAGTGCTGGCCAAAGATCGGCCCGGCATTATCGCCCATGTCACCCAGGTGTTGTTTGCTTTGGAATGCAACCTGGAAAATGTGAACCAGATGATCCTCCAGGACCAGTTTGCCGGTTTCTTCCTCGTGGAATCTCCGCCATCTCTGGACAAGGACAGCCTCCAGACCAGCCTGGATGACCAGACAAAAGACACCGGCCTGGTCATCCATGTCAATGACCTGGATGAAAACAACGGCAGCGCCATGGACGGTGCAGGGGATATTTTTCTGATCACAACCATCGGCCCGGACCAAAAAGGCCTGGTGGCAAGGTTTTCCGCAATTATCGCCAAGTATCAAGGCAATATTATCAACCTTAAGGCAGTGTTCAAGGGCGGGCCGGACCCCAGAAACAATGTCATGTCCTACCAGGTGTGGGTGACACCGGATGTGGACAGTGCCGCCATGTTCGCTGCCCTGCGCAAAAAAGCTGCGGAACTGGGCCTGGACATCCGGATTCAGCACAAAAACATCTTTGATGCCATCAACAAAATTTAACCTGAGGAACCACCATGTTTGAAGACCATGAAATCATCTCCACCATAGAAATGGTGAAAAACGAACACCTGGATGTCAGGGCCGTCACTTTAGGGGTGAACCTGTTCGACTGCATCAGCCATGACCTGGGCACCTTCAGGCACAATATCCGCCATAAGATTCTCACCCATGCATCCTCCCTCAAGTCAGTGTGCGACGAAGTGGGAGACAAATACGGGATCCAGGTGGTGAACAAACGCATCTCCATCAGCCCCATCGCCCTGGTGGGGGCGGCATTTTCTGCAGACCAGATGGTGGAGATCGCCCATGAACTCAATGATATTGCCAAAACAGTGGACATCGATTTCATCGGCGGGTTTTCCGCCCTGGTGGAAAAAGGCATGGCAACAGGGGACCTGGCCCTGATTGCGGCCCTGCCCCGGGCCCTGGCCCAGACCGATCGGGTGTGCGCCTCGGTGAATGTGGCCACCACCAAGGCCGGCATCAACATGGATGCCGTGCTCCAGATGTCGCAGGCCATCAAGCAGGCTGCAGAACTCACAGCAGATGAAGACGGCCTGGCCTGCGCCAAGCTGTGCGTGTTTGCCAATATCCCGGAAGACATGCCCTTTATGGCCGGGGCCTACCTGGGGGTGGGGGTTGCGGATGCGGTGATCAATGTGGGGGTATCCGGGCCGGGCGTGGTGAAACGGGCCATTGAGCGGCATCTGGAAAACGGCCCCATGACCCTGGGCAATATTGCCGAGGTGATCAAACGAACCGCCTGCAAGGTCACCCGGGTAGGGGAACTCATCGGCAGGGAAGTGGCAAAAAACCTGGATGTGCGGTTCGGGGTGGTGGATCTTTCTCTGGCGCCCACCCCCACGGTGGGAGACAGCATTGGTGAGATTTTCCAGGCATTAGGTTTAAGCCACATCGGGGTGCCCGGATCCACAGCAGCTCTGGCCATGCTCAATGATGCCGTTAAAAAAGGCGGGGCATTTGCCTCTTCCCATGTTGGGGGGTTGAGCGGGGCATTCATACCGGTGAGCGAAGACCTGAACATTGCCCATGCGGCCCACCAGGGATTTTTGTCCATGGAAAAACTCGAAGCCCTGACATCGGTATGTTCTGTCGGACTGGACATGGTGCCGGTGCCCGGAGACATCACAGAAGAAACCCTGGCCGGCATCATTGCCGATGAAATGGCTATCGGCATGATCAATGCCAAGACCACGGCCTGCCGCATCATCCCGGTGCCCGGCAAAAAAGCCGGAGAAAGCGTGTATTTCGGCGGCCTTTTAGGAGAAGCAAAGATCATGGCCGTACCCCATATGATGGAAACCAATGCATTCATGCGGTACGGCGGCAGAATCCCTGCCCCCATCCACAGCCTGAAAAATTAACCCATGACCGATTCTGACTCCATGCGCCCGAAATCTGCAGAAACAAACGCTTCTGACCCCATGCAGAAAACCGCTCCGCACACAAAGTCTGCAGACAATTGCACCCGTGGCACCATGCATAACAAATCCGACAACATCAGCGTGCCTGCTTCGGAAACCGATTCTCCAGCTGCAGCGGCACCCGAATATTCCCCTGCTCCAGAAACCGATTCCCGGGTCAATTACGGCATTGTCCTGGTGATCACCCTGGTGCATTTTTCCGGTGATTTTTACTCCTCTTTTTTTGCACCGCTCCTGCCGGCTTTTGTGGACAAATTGGGGCTTACCCTGACCCAGGTGGGCCTGCTCACGGGTCTTGTGCGGCTGCTGGCCTTCATGATCCAGCCGGTGGTGGGGTATCTGTCGGACCGGTATGAAAGCCGGTGGTTCATCTTCACCGGGCTGTTTCTGGCGTTTTTCTGCATCCCGTTTTCCGGACTGGCCCCCAATTTCTGGGTCCTTCTGCTGGTGCTGTGCCTGGGATCATTGGGATCTTCCATGTTCCATCCGGCCACCACCGGCATGGTACCGCTGTACAGCGGCAACAGAACCGGTTTCTGTTTGTCCATATACAACACCGGCGGCACCCTGGCTTTTGCCTTAGGTCCTGTGTTCATCACCTGGTATGTGGCGCATTTCGGTCTGGAGGCCATGCCCTGGACCATGATTCTGGGGGTAATTGCTTTTTTATTCTGCCTGAAATACCTGCCCGCACCAAAAAGTGAAAACCTGTCCCACCTGGGGTTTTTCAAATCCCTGAAAGTAACTCTGGGCCCTGTGTACAAGACCATCTTTCTCATCTGGCTGGTCATGTTTCTGCGGGCAATCACCGGCCAGGCTTTCATGACCTTCATGCCCATTTATCTGGCAGATGCGGGTCACCCCCTGCCCAGCGTGGGACTGATTGTGGCATTTTTTATTGTGGCCGGCACCCTGAGCGGGCTTTTGGCCGGGTATCTGGCGGACCGCACAGGGTTTAAAAAGATCTTTTTCATCTCCCACCTGCTCATGGCGCCGGCCCTGATGCTCTATCTGTATCTGCCCGGCCCCTATGTGTTTGCGGGCGCATTTTTTGCCGGATTTTTTGTGCTGGCTTCCCTTCCCTTAGGGGTGGTCATGGCCCAGAAACTGGTGCCCAGATCCAGGGCCATGGTTTCCAGTCTGATGATGGGATTTGCCTATGGTCTGGGCGGGGCTTTGTCTCCTGCTGTGGGCAAATTGGCAGATATGTACAGCATTGAAACCGTTCTGCTTTACACGGCTTTTATTCCTTTGCTCAGCCTGGTGTTCATTGCCATGTTCCCCAAGGTCACCTGATCGCCATGACTCTGGTTGTTCTGGTCCAGCCGCCTATTGCAGATTTTTATCTCACAAAAAAGCGCACCATCCCCTACGGGCTGCTGTCCATGGCTGCCAGCCTCAAAGCGCACGGGTATGATGCAACGATCCTGGACAGCCTGGCCACAAACAAGGCAAAACCCCTGGCACTGCCCGAGGATTTTGCCTATCTTATCCCGTTTTACGGCAGGCCGGACCAGTCCTTATTCTGTTTGTTCCACCACTTTCGCCACTTTGGATACAGCTTTGAACACATCGCCAGCACAGTGCAAAAGCAAAAGCCGTTTCTGGTGGGGATATCTTCTCTGTTCTCCCCCTACCATGCCACAGCCATGGCAACAGCGGCAGCCATCCGCAAATGGAACCCGGACATCCCCATAGTCATGGGGGGCCACCACCCTACCCTGTTTCCTGAAGCAGTAATTGCCTCGCCGCATGTGGATTATGTGCTCCGGGGCGAAGGCGAAGAAAGCCTGCCCCTGTTGTGTCGGGCACTGGAAAATGGCACAGCGATTGACCAGATTCCCGGAATAGCCTTCCAGGATACCGGAAAAATCAAGATCAATCCTCCCCACTGGACAGCAGACCTGTCCCGGCTGCCCCTGCCGGACCAGAAAAACCCTGCCTGCTACCGCCGCAAAAATCAGGAGGCCATGGTCATCGTTGCCAGCCGGGGATGCCCCATGCCCTGCTCCTATTGTGCGGTTTCCGCCACATCAGCCCATGGAAAATTCCGCAGGCGGCCGGTATCTCAAGTGCTGGAAGAAATACAAAACCAGGCAGACAGCAAAGGAATCGGGTTCATCGATTTTGAAGACGAAAACCTCAGCCTGGACAAACCCTGGTTTCTGGCACTGCTGTCCGGCATCAGAAACATATTTTCGGATAAAAATGTGGAACTGCGGGCCATGAACGGCCTGTTCCCCCCGTCCCTGGATGAAGAGATCATCACAGCCATGGCAGACACAGGCTTTAAAACTTTGAACCTGTCTTTGGGTGCTGCCTCCAAAAAACAGCTGCAAAGATTCAATCGGCCGGATGTGCGGGCCGCCCATGACCGGGCCGTTGTCCTGGCCCAAGAAAAAAACCTTTCCTGTGTATCCTATTTGATTGCCGGGGCCCCGGATCAGACCCCGGAAGATTCCCTGCGGGACCTCTTATATCTTGCAGCCCGGCCCACCCTGGCCGGGCTGTCCATTTTTTACCCCGCCCCCGGGAGCCAAGATTATAACCGCTGCCGCACCCTGGGCATTTTGCCAAAAGATTTCTCCCTGATGCGCGCCACCGCCTTTCCCCTGGACCACACCACCTCCCGCCTCCAGACCGTCACCCTGCTGCGGCTGTGCCGGATCCTCAACTACATCAAACACCGTATCGACATGGGCCTTGCCCTGCCCCCACCCAAACCTCCCCCTGACGTTTCTGCTATTTCCGACCAGTGTGCCCACAGAGACACAATCAGCAAAAACCTGCTCACCTGGTTTCTCTACGATGCAAAAATCCGGGGAATGGACAAAGACGGACTGGTTTACATCCACAAAACAGACCCGGTTCTGTGCCGCACCTTCATAACAGCAATACGCGGAATGCCCCTTTCCGGTGTGCACCGTTTGCCCGCCCTGTCCTGAAGATGCATGCTTGCTTTACAATTTGTTCGATTGAATGGTACCCCGCCCCCTGGCGTGTGCCTTGTGCCCTGCCCGAGATTATCATCTGACGGTCTGGCCACAAGGCACACGTCAGGGGGCGGGGTCAAATCAGGCGATGACCCATCCATATGCGATTATCCAAAACATCTTTTCATTTATTCACACGAATTGCAGTTCGATCTGGTTGCAGGAAATTACAGGAAGGGTTGTTTTTGTTGATAACAAAGAACCAAAAACAGGGGCCGCAGATCCACTGAGGCAAATTATCCGGGATGGTTCACCTTGGCATCACCGACTAGTGTTTGGCGGTCCCTGCTGTCTGCACCGTATTTTGCAGCCGGTTGTTACACGGTGTTGGCATGCCCGGCGTTAAGAACGGCAAACTGTTTGAGGACCAACCGGACCGGAGTTTTTGCCGTTTAGCAGGGCATGCCTTACACCGTGTCAACCGGCGCAAACAAGGTGCGGGCAGCAGGGACCGCCAAACACGGGTATGACCCCTGGTTGGGCTAAAGATCATACGGGGTCAGGCTCTCATACCCGGTTTCCGTCACCATAATGGTCTGCTCAAACTGGGCAGACAACGACCCGTCATTGGTCACCGCAGTCCATTTGTCCGCCAGCACATGCAGCTCTTTTTTTCCCAGGTTGATCATGGGTTCGATGGTGAACACCATGCCCGGTACCAGAACCACCCCTTTGCCCGGGGCTCCGAAATGCAGCACCTGGGGCTGTTCATGAAAATCGATACCCACGCCATGGCCCACAAATTCGCGCACCACAGAGCATCCCTGACCCTCGGCATAGCGCTGGATGGCATGCCCCACATCCCCCAAAGTAGCACCGGGGGCCACCGCCTGTATGCCTTTTTTAAGGGAATTTGCCGCAATGGATACAATCTTTTTGGCATCCGGCCCCGGGGTGCCCACAAAAAAGGTTTTGCTGGCATCTGCATAATACCCGTCCAGAACAGGGGTGATATCCACATTGACGATATCACCATCCTGCAGGACCCGTTCGCCCGGTATGCCGTGGCAGATCACCTCGTTGACAGAGACGCACACGCTTTTGGGAAACCCCCGATAATTCAAAGGGGCAGGTATGGCACCGGCCCTTATGGTCTGTTCATGGACAAAGCCATTGATCTCTTCGGTGACAAGCCCGGGGGCGATCATCTTTTCCACCCCGTTCATGATCTGCATCAATAACATGCCGGCACGCCGGATACCTTCCACCTGTTCTGATGTTTTTAAAATAATATCATACTGTTGTTTATATGTTTGTTTCACAGAAATTTCCTTTTTGATATTCCGGCAGCAATTTTTGTATTTTTTTCCACTGCCGCAGGGACAGGGGGAATTTCTGCCGATCTTTCCCGCTTTATTTTTCATGGTGTTAGTCGCTCCAGGGGCCGTCCCCACAGGGAATGCAGATAGGCATCTGAAATTTTTATGTCCACAAGATCCCCTATACCGGATGTATCAGAGGGAAAATGCACAATTTTGTTGGAAGCAGTCCTTCCTGTCATTTGTTTCATTTTGTCCGAGGTTTTCACAAATTTTTCATGAAGCCTGGTGCTGACACCTTCCACCAGTACCTGCACCACCTGTCCTTTCACCTTTTTGTTTATATTTTCCGTCACCTGGTCCTGCAGTGCCAGCAGCTGGTTGAGCCGGTCCATTTTTTCTTTTTCTTTTACCTGGTCTGCAAATTTTGCAGCCGGGGCAGATGACCGGTCTGAATAGGCAAAGGCAAAAATGGAATCAAACTGCACTTCTGTGAGCAGGGACATGGTATCATTGAAATCGGTGCGGGTTTCCGAGGGAAATCCCACGATGATATCTGTGGAAAGGCCAATACCGGGACAGGCTTTTTTCAGGTCATTGATTCTGCTCAGATAGATGTCTCTTGTATATCCCCGGTTCATTTTTTTTAAAATCTTATCAGATCCGGACTGCACCGGCAGATGCAGGTGGGAGCACACCTTGTCCAGATCTGTCATGGCCTGGATCAGTTCACTGGAAAGGTCTTTGGGATGGGAGGTGGCAAACCGGATACGGCAGATCCCTTCCACTCCGGCAACTTTTTCCAGAAGCCGGGCAAAGGATATGCCGCCTTCCTTGCGGCCATAGGAGTTGACATTCTGGCCAAGCAGGGTGACTTCCCGAATACCGCTGTCCGCCAGAATCCGGATTTCCTCCACAATGGATTCCCATGCCCGGCTTCTCTCGCTGCCCCGGACATAGGGCACCACGCAATAGGTGCAGAAATTGTCACACCCCTGCATGATGGTGACAAATTTTGATACCTGGTTTTCACAAAAATCCGCCGTGTCCGGCATAATCTCAAAAAAGCCATCTGCAGGCCCTGTATCCACGATCTGCCGGCGGCCGGACTGCAATGCCGCAATATGCTGCCCGAATCTGGAAAATGCCTGGGTTCCAAGCACCAGGTCCAGATGGGGCAGCCGTTTAAAGGCATTTTTGCCTTCCTGCTGGGCTACGCATCCTGCCATGACCGTGAGCAAATATGGCTTTTTTTGTTTTTCTTTGGCAAACCTGCCCAGAAAACTGAAGGCTTTTTCTTCTGCTTTGTGGCGGATGGAGCAGGTATTGCATACCACAATATCTGCCTTGTCCATATCCCGGGTAGGATGAAATCCCAGGGCATTGAGAATCGCTGCCAGTTTTTCAGAATCATATACATTCATCTGGCACCCGATGGTGTTGATATAGGCATGCCCCTTATACTGCATGAAACGCAAAATCCTTTTTCAGGTCTGCAATAATTCTGAATGCATCTTCCGCCTGGTCCGGGGCAATGGCCATACGCACATGGCCTGTTTCAGGATGCAAAGTGGTAATAACAGCAACCCCTTCATACGCTTCAAATATAAATTTGATAAATCCGATGCGGGTCTTGTCAACCCGGTATTCTTTGTGCAGTGTCTTCATGTCATTCATTATTTACCGATTCTCAAATTTTACAATATACCATTAATGGCAGTCATTACTCAAATACTTTTAACAAGATCTGGATATTTGCTATAGTAGCCAGCGCTTCTTTGGGGAGCCCCTGGTGGTGTCCTGTGAACGGACCGTCAGATCCGGAGGGGGCCTGGTAAAATATGCCGAAATGGTTTTCAACCAGAGGGCGGATTGCCGCTCTTCATAGTTCTTATGCAAACAGGCCCCCGCAGATCTCGGGCCGGGCACAGGATACCACCAGGGGCGGGGCTTGAAACAAAGTGCCGCACAGAACGATCGAAAACCTGGAATGCTTATGGCAAATATCCAGACAAGATTGACTTTACGGTCTATAGTTTATATAAAACCGGTGCAGCCGATATGAACACACACCTGACATATGCAAAACCTGATCCTGCAGGGGTACGCCTGCTTTCCCGGAGCCTGGGGTGCCATCCGGTCATCGCCGGATTGATCTGGAACCGGGGCTTCACCTCTGTTGATGCGGCCCGTTTTTTTCTCAATCCCAATTTTGACAACCTGACCGATCCTTTTTCCATGAAAGACATGCAAAAGGCAGTAGAGCGCATCCATACAGCCGTGGTCAACAGGGAAAAAATTCTGATATTCGGGGACTTTGATGCAGACGGTGTCACAGCCACGGCCCTTCTTCATGAATTTTTGTCCATGGTGGATGCGGAGGTGACCTGGTATATCCCCCACCGGAGAAAGGAGGGATATGGGATTGCCCCGTCCCATGTCCCCATGGCAGCTGCCCGGTATATTGATCTGATCATTACCGTGGATTGCGGCATCAGTGGCATGGAGGCTGTGGCTGCTGCAGCCCGGGAAGATATGGATGTCATTGTCACGGACCACCACGAACCAGGGGTGCAGCTGCCTGCGGCATGGGCCGTTGTGGATCCCAAACAGCCGGACTGTCAATCAGGCCTGTCTTTTCTGGCAGGTGTGGGGGTGGTTTTTTTTCTGGTTATGGCCCTGCGCAAATTCTTCCGGGAAAAAGGAATCTGGAATGACTTTCCAGAACCCGGGCTTATCCAGTTTCTGGATTTGTTTGCCATCGGCACCATTGGTGATATGGTTCCCCTGGTCCAGGAAAACAGAATATTGTGCATGGGTGGCATAAAACAGATGCGAAAAGCGCCCAGACCCGGTATCAAGGCCCTTTTAAAAGCAGCC
>JAABUB010000089.1 GCA_011389575.1 Desulfotignum sp.
CTACACCAGGAATTCCGCTTTCCTCTCCCGTACTCAAGTTCTGCTGTTTCAAATGCACTTCCAGGGTTGAGCCCCGGGCTTTCACATCTGACCGACAGAACCGCCTACGCGCCCTTTACGCCCAATAATTCCGAATAACGCTTGCGCCCCCCGTGTTACCGCGGCTGCTGGCACGGAGTTAGCCGGCGCTTCCTCCACTGGTACCGTCAATACATACCACTGTTAATAATATGTAACTTCTTCCCAGTTGACAGAGCTTTACGACCCAAGGGCCTTCTTCACTCACGCGGCGTTGCTGCGTCAGGGTTTCCCCCATTGCGCAAAATTCCTCACTGCTGCCTCCCGTAGGAGTCTGGACCGTGTTCCAGTTCCAGTGTGACTGATCATCCTCTCAGACCAGCTAACCATCACAGCCTTGGTGGGCTGTTACCCCACCAACAAGCTAATGGTACGCAAACTCATCTCCAAACAACTGCTTTCAAGAAGAGGCAGTCTTTCATACATATACTTGTGCATATGCACTGCATCCGGTATTAGCCATCCTTTCGAATGGTTATCCCGGGCTTGAAGGTAGATTATCTACGTGTTACTCACCCGTGCGCCACTCTACTCAGGATTGCAAGCAATCCCTTTCTCGTTCGACTTGCATGTGTTAAGCACGCCGCCAGCGTTCATTCTGAGCCAGGATCAAACTCTCCAGTTAAATCCTTGACCTAAATTCAATTTAAGTCTTCTAAAACTCTTTAAGGTCTTGTTTAAGACCCGCTTCAAACTTTATCACTGACCAATTTTCAAAGATCAAACATCTTGTCTTTTTTCAGGTTTTTTTGTTTCAAAATCCCTCGTTAAGAACCCCTGAAGAATACATGGAAACCAAACCCATGTCAAACACTTTTTTAATATTTGTGTGTTTATTTTAATACCAGGCCGGCAGGCAGTTTTTCCCCGAACTGCATACTCTGGTCAGCCATGGCCCTGGCAGTTTTTTCCTGAACCATTTGTACCAGACCGGAAGGGGCGTTCTGGTCTTTGAGCCAGTTTATGACAGTGTCGGTGACCCCGGGATCCAGATCCCTTGTGCGGTCTCCGGTTTTCCTGGCCATCTCAGCCACAAGAAAACATACCTGATCGGTTTTTTTCCATGGGTGTCTGATGACCTGCAAAATCCACCGGCCCGCTTCAACCGGGGGAACCACCCGGTCCACAGAACCATATAAAAGGTCTCTGGCTCCCAGGCGTGACAGGGTCCAGAGCAGCCGGTCCTGAAATTTTCCGGATTTTATCCGCGGCAGCAACGCTTTTGCCAGGCGCACCTTGTCTTTGATCAAAAGCCGCTCCAGATTACCGGCCACCATCCACAACTCCACCATCTCCTGGGGCGGCATCCTGGTTTTGTTCTTCAACAGATCCGGGGCAATGTTTTGAAAGAACTGCCGCTGCTGTCCGGCTTTAAGGCCTGCTGCAATCCTTCTGAAAAAAATCCACCACTCCAGTCGATTCTGTACGGCTTTTTCAAACCCCGGGCCTGCCAGGTAAATTTTCCACAATTTTTTTGCCCGGTCCTGATCAAATGCATCCCCGAAACCCGGGCGCATGCAGAATCCGGTAAGGTTCAGCCACCTGGCTTCATGTGCGGCAGACTGTAAACGCAAGGGTGCAGCCTCAATGAGCTGGTCTGCCAGGGTGCGCAAAAAAGACAAAGGCCAGTTGGCCCTGGTTTGATCTACCAGCGATTCCACCTGCTTGACCACAGACTGCACCCCGGATGCATCGGGATCTGAGAACACAGAATGCACCAGAAGACAGGCATTTTTTATCAGGCTGTCATCATACACTTCGGTTTCCGTGGTCTCCGGGTCACCTGTCTGATCCCTGAGCTGAAACTGCAGTTTCCACCGGTGGTCACTCACCCGGGAGTGGCAGTACATGGACAGGGTGCCCATTTCCGTATATTCCGCCCCCATGGTCACGGGAATGGCTTTTTTGTTTCCATCTTTGCCAAACCGTATAATGGTCTGGAGGGGCGTCATGGGGGTAAGGGTGTCATCAATGGGAATAATGCTGCCGGCAGTATCACCGGACCGATAACTGGAACTGTACACATCAAAACTGACCGGCTGGTTGGCCCGCACCTCAAAGGCCATTTCAGGCAGATCGATCACAGATCCCTCATCCAGGCCCCGCTCCACCAGACAAACCGCGCTGCGGTTAGTGCCTGTGCCTGCACCTGCGGTGCTGCGATTGGTGTCTGCAGTGCCGGGGGAGATATCTGCTGTGCCATTATCAGTCCCTGCGGTGCCTGAACTTGTGCCTGAACTTGTGCCTGTGGTGCTGCGATTGGTACCTGCGGTGCCGGAGGAGATATCTTTTGTGCCGGGACCGGTGTCAGCACCTCCCGGGTCAGCGTCAGATGCCATGCCCACCCCCAGGTAATAACTTCTGGGGCTGCCGGAGCCCACCTTTACCCCGATACCCTGCTTGACCAGCCCGTAATAGGATGCCCCGATTCCCACTGCCAGGTCCGGGTAGGGATTTTCCAAAACCCGGGGACGCAGGGAATCTGTGGTGCGGAACCACCGCCGGATGGCTTCTTTGATCCTGGACTGGACCAAAAAAGGCTTGAGGGTACCGCCGTTGAATAAAATAAAATCCGGCAGGGGTGCATCCTTGCCAAGGCTTTGTTTGACATTGTCCCGGTGTTTTTCCAGAAACCGGATAATATGCCTGGTCACGGCAGATTCTTTTTCAAAGGGCAGGCCGAAATCGGCAATTTCCTTGCCCGCATCATCTTCTTTCAGATCAGTCGATGCCACATCCGGATAAAATCTGCTGCGCAAAACGCTTTCCACATCCGCTCGGGTGAGATCAGCTGACAGGGTACCGGAAATCAGGGCCCTGCCCTCTCCTTTGATGGTGATGCGTACCGATTTTTCTTTATTTTCCAGGATGCGTTCTTTGGCTTCCCTGCACCGGTGACACAGAGTTTTCCATTTATCAGAGGTCAGGGCAGTGTCGGATGTGAAACGGGATTCCACAATTTTGGCCAGGGCCAGATCAATGTTATCCCCGCCGAGGATGAGGTGGTCTCCCACAGCCAGGCGCTCAAACCGTGGGGTGCCCTGATCTCCGGACTTCAGGGAAATAAGGCTGAAGTCGGTGGTGCCCCCGCCCACATCACACACAAAGATGAGATCATCTTCTTTTACCTGCTGGTCCCAGTCAGACTCATGGAGGATCAGCCAGCTGTAAAATGCAGCCAAAGGCTCTTCCAGCAAAGTGACCGCTGTTGACAGGCCTGCTTTTTCCACACCCGCCATGGTCAGGTCCCGGGCCTCTTCATTAAAGGAGGCCGGCACGGTAATGACCACAAACTGGTTTTCAATGAATTTGTCCTCATCTTTGACAAAATGGTTCCATGCAGACCGGATATGGGACAGATATTGGGCTGTGGCATCCACAGGAGATATTTTTTCCACCCCCTGAGAGCCCCAGGGCAGAATTTTGGCAGTGCGGTCCGCAGCCGGGTTGCACAGCCAGCTTTTGGCTGAAGACACCAGGCGGGTGGGGATCTTGGAGCCATGGTCCCGGGCGAATGCCCCCACAAACATGTCCTGGCGCTTTTTCCAGGGATGTTTGAGGACTTCTTTTGAAATATCATATTCACCGGGAATATATAAAAATGACGGCAGCACGGGAATCTTGGTGAATTCTCCCAGGCCTGTGAGCTGGGGAATGGAAAAAGGTTTGATCCATTGGCGCTTGTCCGGAAATTTCCCGTCCAAAGTCTTGGCAGCCGCCTCTTTCAAACCTGCCACATCCACATAGGATACCGCACAATTGGTGGTACCCAGATCAATGCCGATAATATATTGTTTGTCTTGAAAATCCAAAATCAACTTGTGTTCCTGTCTCCAATTTGTATTTCTGCCGGGGTGATGACGGCAGGGTCCTGAATGTCGGACAGTTTGGGGACTTCTTTTTTGCCTGCTTTCCATCCCGGATGCTTTACAACCCCTTCAAAGGGGGGATCGCCTGCTACATTTCCCACAAGGGTTATGGCATCCATGTCAAATCCCGGTGGAATGGTCACAGCTTCCCCTTCTTCAACCTCCATGATCGGCCGGGGATCGATATATTTTTTCATGGCCCGCTTGCAGTCCTCTTGAATACTTCTTACTGCCGCCCCGATCTGGGCATCTTCGTACCGGCCCAGGTCTTCGTCAAAAAAATCCAGAAGCCGACCTTCGCGCTGCAGCACCGACAGGGAATGAAGAAACAATCGCTGCCTGCGATCCTGTTGAATCTTCTGGTCCAGAAAATCTTTTTTCCCGGCTTTGGGTGCGGTTCTGGCGGGTTCTGCCTGTACAGGGGCTTTAACCACAGTGGCCAGGGCAATGCCCAGTATCAGCCAGAGAATCCAGCCCACCACCAGCATGACACCGGCCACCGCCGGCAGGACCCACACATAAAATTTTGCCTGCAAAAGCGCCGCCATTTCAGCAATTTGGCTTCCGGACAAGGGTTTTCCGGCATCCGAGGCAAATGCAGCCACCACCTGTTCAAGACCATAGTAAGCTGCCGCTCCAAGCCCTGCAGACACTGCCAGCATAAAAATAGACACCACCCAGAACGATGTTTTCCGCATTTTTTTTACTCTGTCCACTGCACCCTCTTTTGTTTTTGCGTTCACCTGCATGTATACAGCCTGCGTGATTTATTGCACTGTCTGCCTTTTCACAAAAAAAAACCATGCTGTTTTGTACAACATGGTCATTCAAAATAATACAAAATTCAAGGTGTGCAAGCAATGATTTTTTAACTTGGGGAATCAGGGACAAACAAGCTACAATATCATCATTATTACCATCATTCATTTTTTATGATGATTCTATCCTTGTTTGCTTCAAAGGTTTTCGTTCCCACGCCCTTTACCTTCATAAAATCTTCAGGTGTCTTGAATGGATGGGCTTCGCGGTAAGCAATGATCCTGTCAGCCACCACATCCCCGACGTTTTTGAGGCTCATCAGCTGTTCCTTGCCGTCAGTATTAATGTTGACCTTGCCGGCACCTGATACAACAGGTACCATGAAACCCAGCAGCAGCAATCCTATCAAAACAATCTTCACATATCTTTTTGTTTTTTCCATCAGCTTTTTCTCCTTGTTTGGTTCCACAGTTAACTTTTCTCCTTTAGTGAAAAAAACGGCACTTGTCCCTGATTCCCTCACGATTCCGTGATTTTTTACTCAAGAGGAGAGCCAGATCGAAAAAAGAGATGCAGCCGTATGGCAGAAAAACAGTGTCAGTAAGAAAAACAATCTACGTCATTGCGCAGTTGATAACGACAGAAACCGGGATCACTATACCACCAGGAATCGCTATGTTTTCACACCTAATCCAGATTTTTTAAAAAAGCAAGACAAAAATAAAAAAAAGATAGTAGTCCGGACCGTGCATGCAGTAAAATTTTTTTGGCGGGGGCACATTTTATGGGCTTTATCATTATTATGGGGCCTTGTCATTTTATGGAACCTTGTCATAATGGGTCTTGATCCATTCCCGGTACGCCCCGGTCTGCACGGATCTGACCCAGTCCATGTTTTCCAGGTACCAGTCAATGGTGGCGGACAATGCCTGTTCAAAGGAATAACAGGCTTTGAATCCGATTTTTTCAAAAGATTTGTCTGCATTGATGGCATACCGGATATCATGGCCGGGCCGGTCTGTGACAAATGAAATCAATTCCCTGCTGCTGCCTTTTGGCCGCCCTGTTTTGTCATCCATCAGGTCACAGATGGTTTTTACCACCTCCAGATTGGTCTTTTCCTCACCCCCGCCGATATTATAGGTCTGTCCTGCTTCTCCGTTTTCAAAAGCCCGGATCAGGGCATCACAATGGTCTGTTACATACAGCCAGTCTCTGATATTCTGTCCTTTGCCGTATACAGGCAGAGGCCGGTTATCCAGTATATTGAGGACCATCAGGGGAATGAGTTTTTCCGGAAACTGGTAGGGCCCGTAATTGTTGGAGCAGTTGGTCACCACCACGGGCAGGCCGAATGTTTTGTACCAGGCTTTGACAAAATGATCGGATGCAGCCTTGGACGCGGAATACGGGCTGGAAGGGTCATAGGGGGTTGTTTCAGAAAATGCGGGGTCATCAACCCCCAGGCTGCCGTAAACCTCATCCGTGGACACATGGACGAACCGGAATTCCTTGCCGGTATTTTTTCTGACATGGGCAAGACCGGCTTCCAGAAGCCGGAAGGTGCCGGTGACATTGGTATGCAAAAACACCTCAGGTCCGGCAATGGACCGGTCCACATGGGATTCCGCCGCAAAATGAAACACTCCGTCAAACCCGTGGGTTTCAAACAATTGTGCCAGCAAATCTGCATCGCAGATATTGCCATGGATAAAGGTATACCCGAGATCATTTTCCAGATGGCTGTGGTTGACAGGGTTGCCGGCATAGGTCAGGGCATCCAGGTTGAAAACATGCCAGTCAGGCCTGTTTTTATGCACATATTGTATAAAATTGGTTCCAATGAATCCACAACCGCCGGTGACAAGGATCTGTTTCATGGATTTCTTTCCTTATGGTTGAAATATTTTTGTATATATTCAGGTCTTTGGCCCTAAGGCTGTTTGAATTTATTAAAAATTTTGCCTGCTGTGGTAATCACACAAATTACCATTTTTATTTTCCGGCAGACTGCTTTGCCGCACAAGGAGGCTTTTCCCCGGGATTGGGTAATTGTGCAAGAATTTTTCCCAGTTCCCCCCGTAGTTGAGGCATGGAAAAATACCGATTAAAATTTTGATGCGCATGGATACCTTTTTTTTGCCGTTCCTCATGGCTGCCGGCAAGCAGGGCTGCGGCCTCAGCCAGTTGTTTTGGATTTGCAGGATCTACCCAGACGATCCCGCTGTCGCTGTTTTCCAGAAGGCTTCGGGGGTAAGCAGGTGTTGCAGCGGTAATTACCGGCCGTCCGCAGGCCATGGACTGAAATACCTTGTTGGGAATCACCCGTCTGGTTTTTGGTGTGGCACCAAAAATACCCAGCAGAATATCAGCGCGGCGAATCCGGGATGGTAACTGCAAATAGGGCAGCCAGTTTTCAAAAGACACATTGCTCAGTCCGGCGGTTATTTTCTGACATTTGTCCAAAAGAGGGCCATCACCCAGAAAGACCCAGTTTACAGGAGGACCCTGATATTGGTGGACAGCATCAGCAATGAACTGTGGTCCTTGTAACGGAATAAAACTGCCGTAAAAAAGTATTTCAGCGGGGGCGTTGTTGTTCCATCCAGGAGATTTTTCAGATTCACTTTTGTCTGGATAAAACAAATCTTCTTCCGCTCCCACAGGCAGCACAAAAATCCGTCGGGGATCGGCTTTCAGGACATCTTTGAAGAAACGGGCATGTTCAGGAGTATCGGCAAGCACCAGGTCAGACTCCTGCAGCAGGCGGCTTTCCCGGGCCAGCAGACGGTTGGCCTTATGAGAATTTTCAACAAATTTGCGTCGCTCAAAAACCTGTTTATCATAATCGCTGATCAACGGATCAAACAGCAAAGGGATTTTGTGTCTATGGCTCCACCGCCGGGCAGAAAGCAGGTCACGGTGCCGAAAGCTGGGTACCCAGACCAGATCAGGCCTGGATACCCGGGTCAATGTCGCCTGAAGGTTGCCCAGCGGAGAGATAAGGGGCCGGAAATCCTGCAGCTGCCATCCCAGTTGAACCAGAAGGCGCCGGATCAGGCGGTTGCGGGAATAATTCTGATCAAACCGGCCCCACCAGAGAACCGTTTTTACCGATTGCACGGCACCCTTACAGGATGTGGCGCAAAAAAGGGCCAGCAACCAGAAACAGGCAGCTGACCAGGCCGATGAGTAGGTAGCATAATGGGTATTAACAGGGAAGAACACTGCCGATAATGCCAAAGCATAGGGCAGCATCTCTTTACGCCGGGGCAGATCGGCACGCAACCAGGTCCGCAGCAGCAGTCCCAGGGCCAGCACCAGACCCCCCAGACCAATTATTCCGGTTTCACTGCCGATATCCAGTACCAGGGTATGGGCATGGTGAACAGTCAGACCATCGCTGATAAACGTGTCATTTGAAGGAGCAGAATCAGCATAAACATATCGCAAATTGCGCGCCCCCACGCCATTGACCGGGTTATTCCGGAAAATATCGGCAGCTGTCTGCCAGATGCCCAACCGCAGGCCCAAAGCAGTATCAATCAATTCGGTATCCCCGCTGAAAACCATCAGGGACTGTTTGACTCTTGCGGAAACCTCATGGGAAAACTGCCAGGTACCCACAAGGGTCAGAACCATCAGCATACCTGCAGCTGCAGACAAAAAAAGAGTTTTTCGGTCCTGATAAATCATCCAGATCCAGAACCCGGTCATGACAACAGCCAGGCATATCCATCCGCCCCTGCCGCCGGCCAGAAATACCGCAGCCACCAGCAGATTGATGACCAAAACCTGTAAAAGCAGGGGCCAGCGGCGGTGGATGTGAACCAGCAGCAAAGGAGAAAAAACAGACAGAACCATACCCAGGTCACTGCCGGTACGAAAAAAGCTGTTAACCGGTCCCTGGAGAGGTTTTCCCAGTAAATTGATTCCCACCACTGCCTGCAAAAGTGCATCAAACACCCACAGCAGCAGAACCCATGCGGTCAAACGCAGAAGCTTTGCCGGAGCACCGGGTTTTGTAAGGATGAAGATGATAAAAACACCCGCCGGAAAAAACCGCAAAAAGACAATCCATACTGTCAGGGTCTTCAGGGGGTTGATCGCATCGACTAGCGAAATGCCGACAGGCACCCAGAAAAAGAGAAAAAGCAGGAAATACAATCTTATTTCTGGCCTTTCCCATAAAGCCCGGCCCTGCTTCATCAGCAGTACCATTCCCGCCAGCGCCATCAAAGCCATGGGTAGCTGGGAAAGCTGTCCGAACGGAACAGTGGCCGGAAAAGAAGAGATCAGGACCAAGGCCGCCCGCTGACTGGTGAAAATCCGCTGGCATGTAGTGATAATGTTCAAAAATATCTCATAAACCAGATAGTGAAATTGAGCGCGTCACGCTTTGCTTTCAACACCATACTCTTGGCGTGCCTGCTTTTTTGGCCCAAGTTGCGGTGCTCCCTCTTCAGAAACATGCACCAGGCCGATGCCGAAACCGCAATGGTTGTCCGGGGTAACAAACTCTTCAACAACGGCAATCTTTTTGAGGCGCTGCCAGAGATAAAAAACCTGATTGGTCGGTAACGGCTGATTTTGAAGAATGTCATGAAAGGCTATCAAGCCGCCGGGCCGGACAAACTCCCGGTAATCTTCATAATCGGCTGTAACGCCGGCTTCCGTATGATCTCCGTCAATAAACAGGAAATCCACCAGATCGCCGTTCAATATGTTTTTCACCCGGGCCTTAAATCCGGGGTCATGGGAGTTGCCGCTGAGCAGATCCACGCGACAGGCTGAACCGGGTGGCGGAAACCGGGTGAACAATGGTTCCTGGTAAGCCATGTCGATCAGATCACAGGTGATCAGGCGTTCTTTGGCCAGATATGCCCAGATCAAAGCGGTGCCGCCGCTGGCCGTACCGATTTCGAGAATAATGCGGGGCTTGATGGCAGCGACAGCCCGGGCCAGCCTGAGGATTTCTGAAGGGATTTGCATGGTTTTGATCCGCATGTATCCGCCACCACCAAAATGCATGGCCCAGTGAACCACATCCTCGAGTGATCTGGGTTCAGAATGGTATTCCCGGAGCCGCCGGGCTGCATACCGGGCATTCAGCGGTTGGCGCAGCCGCCTGCTCAATTGTTTAAAAGAAACAAAAAAATTCATATATTGATCTCAAAATTCGGATTTATTATAAACAAAATACTATAAATAAGAGCGGTTATAAAATTCTCAATTTAGGCAAAAAACCTGCTTTGTGTCAACCAAAATAAACAACGGGGTGTAAAAAAGCTTCGTCACTGTAATGATAAAAGAGCAGTAACCAAATACCAGGGCTGTGGAAAAATCAACCAGCAGTTTCATGGTATTCCGGTACAATCTGGTACAGCACCTGTCTTACTCCATGCGGATCTCTGTTTTTTGCCGCTTTTTTCAAAGCTTCCAGCCTGGTTGTAAGAAGGCTCACATCCCCGGTATGGCTGTTCAAAACCATTATTTTTTTGTGGCTGGTGGGCACGACCCCTTCCTGATCGGTCATCAGTTCTTCGTAAAGTTTTTCCCCGGGCCGCAGCCCGGTGTATGCAATTTTTATGTCCTTATCCGGCTCAAACCCTGAAAATCGGATCAGGTCCCTTGCCATGGCATCGATTTTCACCGCCTCCCCCATTTCAAGGATAAAAATCTCCCCGCCTTTTCCCATGGCCCCTGCCTGGAGAATCAGCTGGCAGGCCTCGGGGATCAGCATGAAATACCGCAACATGTCCGGATGGGTAACAGTCACCGGTCCCCCTTCCTGGATTTGCTTTTTAAACAAAGGAATCACGCTGCCCACACTGCCGATAACATTGCCGAACCGCACCGTCATAAACCGTGTGGATGACCTGGCTGCAGCATCTGTTTTCTGGACCAGCAGCTCTGCAACGCGTTTGCTTGCCCCCATGATATTTGCCGGATTCACCGCTTTGTCGGTTGACACAAAGACAAACCTGTCAGATCCATAATCCCGGGCTGCAGCCACAAGATTTTGTGTGCCGCAGATATTATTTTCAACCGCTTTCCAGGGATGGTCTTCCAGCATGGGAACATGTTTGTAGGCGGCTGCATGAAACACAATTTCCGGACCATACCGGCGGAATATATTTACCAGCTCTGCTTTATCCTGGATATCTGCCAGCACCGGCACCACATCCACCTGTACAAAATTTTTCTTCAGTTCAAGGGCAATCTCGTACAACGGACTTTCCGCCCTTTCCAGCAGAACAATTTTTTTTGGAGAAAATCGGCAAATCTGCCTGCACAAACCGGTTCCAATGGATCCCCCTGCCCCTGTGACCAGCACACATTTTTTGCCCAGATAGCCGCCGATTTCCTTTTTGTCCAGGCGAACCGGTTCTCTTCCCAAAAGGTCCCTGTATTCCACATTTCTTATAGCATTGATAGTTATCCTGCCGTCGATCAGCTCTCCCATATCAGGTATGATCTTAAATTCCACATCCATACTTTTGCAAAGATCCACAATATGCCGCATCCGTTCTGAAGTAGCGGAAGGAATAGCAATGATAATGTGTTCTATTGACATACTGATGACAACCGCTTCAAGCGCATCAATGGTATTCAGCACCGGAACACCGTGAATTTTCCTTCCGATCTTGGCGGTATCATCATCGAGAAATCCCACCACATGGGACTGGACAGAAGGGTTTTCCCGGAACTGCCGGCAGATTTTTTCTCCGCAGTCCCCTGCCCCGATAATCAACATTTGTCTGCCTTTTTGTGTTTTTTTTGCAAAAATTGATACAAGCTTGCCCACCAGATCCTGCACACGGAAAGTTTCTGTAAAATTTTCAAAACACAACCGGATAAATACTCGCAGACCTATGACCAGCATGATGGTCAGGCACCAGTCAATAATGAATACCGATCTGGATACCATTTCAAATCTGTTTTTATAAAGAACAAATACAACCAGGACCAGACTGGCAATTGTTGATGCCTTGATGATATTCATCAGATCGTTGATGCTGGTATACCGCCACATGCCCTTATACAAATCAAAAAAATAAAAGCAGACAAGCTTTCCTGCCAAAACAAAGAAAACCAATTCCTTGAATTTTCCCATGGCCCAGATTGGCGGATCAAAATCGAACCGAATCAGATGGGCCAGATAAAAGGATATCCATAAAAGGACAGCATCAAGCAGCACAACCACCAGAAGATTTCTGGTAAATTTAATTCTCATCAGCAACAAACTTTCTGCGGATAATGATGGAAAAAATGGCAAACATCAGGCCGCAAAGAAAATATATACCCAATAAAACCTTCCATCCCTTTGGCTGGGCAGCGATCACAGACACCCCAATGGCCAGCTGTACCATGCCGTATCCCAGTGCAACTTTCCAATGCCCGATACCGGCCTCGTTTACAAGTATCTGATAGATATGCCTGCGGTGCGGCTCTATCAAAGAATCCCCATGTTTTATTCTGACAACCATTGTAAACATTTCATCAAAATAAAACGGTGCCAGAAACGCGGCCATGACCATGAAATCAGACAGATCCTGTGATAAAAAAACAATGAGACAGGCAAAGACAAACCCCAGAAGAATGCTGCCCACATCCCCTAAAAAAACCTTTGCCCTGGGGATATTCAAACACAGGAATCCCAGGCATGAAAACGCCAGGGTAAGGCCCAGGTAAAAAAAGGCCTGGTCCAGGCCTGAAAGCCGGGCATAAAAACCCGTCAATGAAAACGCAAGAAACCCTGTTATGCCGGCAATGCCGTCTATGCCGTCCATGAAATTGTAAAAATTTGCCGTCCCAACAATAAAAATAAGAACCGGCAGCCAAACAGCATAGGAAAGGGCATCCGCCTGTTTCCAGGATAAGAAAAAAACCAGAAACAAAAGGCTGCACCCAAAATGGATTACCAGCCGCTGTGACACCGGCAGAATATATTTGTCCGCACCCCAGAAACTGGCCAGGGATATCACCAGGGCCGGCATCCATATAAACACAGGAATCTGCAACATCAGACTGGAAAAAACAAGGGCGGCCAGAATGCCCAAACCCGCTCCCTTGGGAACTTCTTTATGGTGCGAGCTTCTGTGGCCGGGAATATCAATTGTGCCCAGCCTGTCCCCATACCGCATCACAAGCCATGCCCCTGTATATCCCAGCAGAAAGCCTGATAAAATGAGCGTCATATCCTGGATCTCATTATTTGATATTTTTTTTTCGGGCACATCACCCACATCACCTTTTTTCCGGTACTCACCGCTGCTGCTTTTTTTGGTTTACGTACCAGGTTGCCGTTTGTGCAATTCCTGCTTCAGGCCCTGTCTTCGGCTGCCAGTCCAGCACATTCCGGATCTTTTGGGTTTCCAGGGCCATATCACACCATAAACGGTCATATATCCCTTTTTTTCCCAAAAAGGTCAATACAGACCTGGCCAGAAACGGCGGAAAAAAAAACATCCCGGGCTTTTTCCCCATGCCGGCAGAAATATGGGTCAGCAGCTGTGAGGTTGACATGGGCGGGCCGTCACTGATCAGAAAGGTGCGGGATCCGGCATGTGCATGAACAGCGCATATTGCAATGGCATCTATAAGATTGTCCAGACAAATGAAGCTTCTGGCATTGTGGATACCGGCAAAAGGCAGGGGCAGGCCGGTATATACCAGATCCAGCAGTTTGAGAAAATTGGCTTTCACACCAGGGCCGTAGACCAGGGGCGGCCGCAAAATAACCACTTCCATCCCGGTTTTTTCATCAATGGTTTCCAATACCTGTTCTGCTTTGTGCTTTGACAAGGTATAGCTGTTGTAAGGTGCGGGCGCATCTGTTTCACAAAATGGCGGCCGGTTATTGTTTGATCTGCCCATGACAGAGGCGGAGCTGATATATACAAAGCGGCGCACCCCGCTTCGGGCCGCCTGGAGAGCAAGGTTTTTTGTGGCATATACATTCACATCAAAAAACATCTCCAGTCTGTCGTAATCAGATCTGGTCGGCATGTGGGCGCACCCTGCCGCATGGATCAGCACATCTGTCTGCGCCAGATACTGGCTGAAATCCGTATGTGCATCCCATTGTTCAACCAGAAAACGGGGGGTGCCTGAAGCATTTTTTCCAGGCGGACCGGCAGGAGGTCTTCGAAACAGACAGGTTACATTAATATTTTTTTTTTCAAGGTCCAGGCGCAATGCATTGCCGATAAAGCCGCTGGCACCGGTTAAAAAAACATTCATGCAGAAACGATGACTGTGTTGTCCCCGGCTTCCGTACCCAGGGATTCAAGAGAAACCACACCGGAAAGGGCCACCAGACTGTCGGCAGTACCATCGGCACCCATTTCTATGATATAGGTATCATCCAAAAATTCAAACCCGGCAGTGGCACCGTTTTCCGTCACCAGAGCAGCCAGTGCAAGCCATTCATCAAAAGAGTCGATCAGATGGGCATCTGCGCCGCTGAGGGAAATAATACCATTGGTCACTTCCGCTGTGATCTCCATCTGATCCCCTTCAAAAATTTCTTCTGCAGACACATCAATGCCGGCGGCATCAGGGGTGATGGTATTGTTGATATTGGTTATCCTGTCGGCCGCT
>JAABUB010000090.1 GCA_011389575.1 Desulfotignum sp.
GTCAGACATGGACACCTGTGAAATTTTGTTCATGAATAAAAGGATGATAACCGATTTCGGCGGGGATAAAACTGGTGATATCTGCTACAGTGCCTTCAGGAAAAATTCAGAACCCTGCGAATTCTGCACAAATGATCAACTGGTCGACAAACACGGGAACCCGGCAGGTGTCCGTATCTGGCATGACAAGAAACCTGTCACAGGCAGGTATTATATCAATTACGACCGGGCCATTGTATGGACGGACGGCCGCCTGGTCCGGATGCAGATCGCCACAGATATTACCGATCTGAAAAAAATGGAGGCCCAGCTCCTCCAGGCCCAGAAAATGGAATCGACCCAGATAGACCAGATCCTTGCCAACCTGTGTATCAACGCCCGGGATGCCATTGACGGCGTAGGCAAACTCACCATAGAGACGGGAAGAAAAACGTTTGATGAAGCATACTGCAGGGACCACCTGGGATTCATCCCCGGTGATTTTGTGCTGCTGGCAGTCAGTGATATCTGCAGCCCTACCATCGGAGGCCGTGGAAAAGGCAAAAAATTATTCCAGTGCCATTGATTTGCTTATGACCGATGTGGTCATGCCCGAGATGAACGGGCGTGATCTGGCAGGACAAATCAGGGCGCTTTACCCCGACATCCGGCTTTTGTTCATGTCTGGGTACACTGCCAACGTCATTGCCCATCAGGGGATTCTGGATGATGGGGTGGCATTTATTCAAAAGCCTTTTTCAACGGCGGACATGACAGTGAAAGTTCGGAAATTGCTGGATATGGCTTCAGATAAAAATCAAGGTTATCCAAAGCAAAAATTTTTACGGCCGTAAAAAATAATGGATACCATTTCGATACTTGATATTTTTTTCCAAAAAATCATCTTCCACACCGTCCACCGAACGCTTTCCAGTTCCCTGTAACTTCCTGTTTGGACGATTGGACGGTAGATTCAATGAAAACTATTTCAGCACCGGCCAATTATCATTGTCAAAGGATGGCAAAAACCATTTGATTTGTTGATTTCCATATAGTTTTGTAAAGCCAGAATCCAAGGTCCAGGCCATATATCCTTATAAACCTGGTTCCATCCATGAAAAAATGATGGGTGCAAGTATCCAACAATCGTTATACGGAATCCGAAAAATATTTTTTTTCTACATGCATCCCTCCCGGAAAGTACATAAAACACCTGATTGAAGTTTGAAAAGAAAGATGAAATTATAATCCACAACGTATCCGGAAAAAGCGTATAAAAAAAAATAAAAGGGGGTGAAAGAAAGGGCCCAGTGTCATTTTATTATGCGGATATTCAGGAAACATCGGGGTGATTTTCCCCGACAAAAATTCAGATGATCATTCAATTCAAAAATGGAGATAGAATCATGACCAAAAACAGGAAAAGGAGGAGTATATAGATTGGATAAAGCAAATGGTAGCGGAGCACCATTTCCAGCAGTACGTTCAGAGGTTTATTGATAATTGTCGGGTCTCATCTGAAAGAATTGACAGGCATAATGCCAATGACATTCCCAATGCTCTAACCAAAATCAAAAGGGGTCCAACCATGTATCGATTTGTGTTGTTTTTTATAATTACAGGGCTTATATGTTGGTCAGGCAATATCGGCGCCAAGGAGATAAACCTCAATGCAGGAGAAATCTTCCACCAAGGGGACCTCACCGTTACCTGTGGCTGGGGCCAAGCATCGACTGATCCAACAACCATGGCCATTAAAGATTGCCAGTACTGGGATAATTTCAACCAAAAGTGTCTGTTTGAAAAAACGACTTATGTGTACAAAAATATCGAGTGCATTGAAGAGTGCCAGCACTGGGATGAATTCAACAGTACCTGTCATTACCGGACTAAGTGTACGTTCTATCCGTCTCAGAAATCATTTGTGAAGACGACATGCGAAAGGTTTGATGACTTCAAAAAGACCTGCCTGCAAACGAAGGATACGAAGATCTCACGCTGAGAGAGAGGAATGAAGATATAATCTCCAAAAGCAGCCAAAAATAAAATCTATTTCTCAATATATCAAATGGTTAGCCTGGCCCGACCCTATATTTATGGAAAAGAGACTAATTGGTGTCGCAGTTTATATCTGATAACTTTAAAATCTAAACTTTTCAATGCAGAGATCAAACCAATTTCCCTCGGGTTCTTTTTGCAAATTCTCTGGTGGAAAGCGCAATCGCAAGTGCATACAAATCTGACGATTTTCTGGTCATCAAAATTTTCAACGTCTGTTTTTGTGACTGTGTGGGATGTTCCACAAAAAGGGCAATGGGTTGTCAAAAAGTCTGAATTTTGAGAAAAATAAAGGTCTTTCATGCTTTTTCCTTTGTATTTGGGCTAATGTTAAGTTGGACAAATTTTGCCAACCAAACTGACAATTATTGTCTTTTAACAAAACAGTTATACACGAATTGTGCCAATCCGCTTAAAGGGGAGTCCTTCTCAAAGAGACCCATTTTTTGCTTAAAACTACTCTTGGTAAAAATGGCTATATTTCAACATTTTTCTGACAATGGATTAAATATAATCAAATTGTGCCATTTGCCAGAGTTGCACATAAATTATCCCATGGGTAAAAATTTCCAGGGTCATTTACTTTGGGATACCAAGAATATTCAAAACCTGATATGGTCGATTTGCTTAGAAATGATGGTTGCAATTCGGATAAATTATCCGATCAAATTTTATCCAAATTTCCACCTGTTTTTTTAACCTCCATTTTTTATATTTCAATATTTGGCTGCTTGTAATTCTGACCGATTTTGATAATATGTCCGAGGTGAGAACAGACCGGAAGCCACGGATTTTTATCTCCGATTTTCTTATCCTGGGGATTACCGTCAAAAGGCTGCTCGGTTTTGACAGCAAGAGCAATGTCGGGAAAGTTTGCCATCTGTGATCCGCAGCAGATCAATCAAGGTACACTCAGGAAATTGTTTTTTATCTGCACCGGACGGGCCATGCCAGTGTTGACCTTTTGACGGGCCGATGTTACAAATTGGAAGGATACTTGGAAAAGCATGACATAATGGGGAGCGCATGGCAAACAATCTGTATATAACGGCCACTGAGGCCCGGAGCGGCAAATCCGCCATATCCCTGGGAATCATGGAGCTGCTGATCCGGAAGGTGGGCCGGGTGGGGTTTTTCCGGCCCCTCATTGATGCAGACGCGCCCGGACACGACAATGATATCCAGCTTTTCTCCACCCACTTCAAGCTGGGCACTCCCTTTGACAAAATGTTCGCCTGTACATTGGCAAAAGCCAGCAACCTCATCGGCAGCGGCAGGCAGGATGACCTGCTGGAAGAAATTTTTTCAGCCTACAAGGAACTTGAAAAAAACCATGATTTTGTTTTGTGTGAAGGTATCGAACTGAAGGGCTCCTCAGCCTCCTTTGAGTTTGATGTCAATGCCCGGATCGCCAGAAACCTGGGGTGCCCCATCCTGCTGGTTGCCAACGCCCGGGACAAATCCATGGACGAAGTGATTCAATCCATCAACATCTACCACAAATCCTTTATTCAGGAGGGGTGTGAGGTTCTTGCCACCATCGTGAACCGGACCCGGTCGGACCAGGGTCCTGAGATCCTCTCCCGACTGGCCGCACAAAGCCCGGTTCCGGCACAGCTGCTGTATGCCATACCCAATGACATCCATCTGGGAAGTCCCACGGTAGGTGAGATCGCCCATATTCTGGGCGCTGAGGTCCTGTACGGCAAAGACCAGCTCAACCGGCATGTGCACAGTTTTACAGTAGCGGCCATGCAGCTGCGCAATTTTCTGACCCGCATCACCCACGGCACCCTGATCATCACCCCCGGGGACCGATCCGATGTCATTGTCGCCTGTCTTTGCGCCGTGTCCTCCATGGCCATGCCCAATATCTCCGGGATCATGCTCACCGGTGGGCTGACACCCGAAGAACCGGTGTGCCGGCTTATCGAAGGGTTTTCCACCATGGTGCCTATTCTGCTGGTCAAACAGGACACCTTTCCTTCCGCAGTTGAGGTGAGCCGGGTCCATGCAGGCATCTCCCCGGACGATGAACGCAAGATCACAAGGGCTCTGGAAGTATTTGACATCCATATCGATTCCCGAAAGCTGGCCGACAAGATCATCAGTACCCGGACCTCGGTGGTGACCCCCAAAATGTTTGAATACGGCCTGTTGCAGAAAGCCAGAAAAATCAAACAGCACATTGTGCTGCCCGAAGCTGAGGATGAGCGCATTCTGGCAGCAGCGGAAATCCTGCTCCGGCGGGATGCGGTGCACCTGACCCTGCTGGGGGATGAGACCCGGATACAAAAGAAAATATCCCGAATGGGGCTGCGCCTGGACAAGGCAGACATTCTGGATATCCAGACTTCCCATCTGTTTGACGATTATGTCCGGACCTATCATCAATTGCGCAAACACCGGGGTATCACCCTGGAAACAGCCGGGGATGTCATGAACGATGCCAATTTTTTCGGCACCATGATGGTGCACAAGAAAGATGCCGACGGCATGGTGTCCGGGGCAGTGCATACCACCCAGGACACCATCCGGCCCGCCTTTGAAATCATCAGAACCCGGCCCGGCATCTCCTTTGTCTCCAGTGTGTTTTTCATGTGCCTCAAGAACCGGGTCCTGGTGTACGGGGACTGCGCCATCAACCCGGACCCGGATGCGGAGCTGCTGGCGGAGATCGCCATCAGCTCCGCCCGCACCGCCCAGACCTTTGACATCGCCCCCCGGGTGGCCATGCTCTCCTATTCCACCGGATTGTCGGGCAAAGGTGTGGATGTGGACAAGGTGCGGGAGGCCACCCGGCTGGCCAGGGAACTGGCTGCGGCCCAGGGGCTGGACATTAAGATCGAAGGCCCCATCCAGTATGATGCTGCCATCGATCCCATTGTGGCGGGCATCAAACTGCCGGGGAGCGATGTGGCTGGAAAAGCCACGGTATTCATCTTTCCGGATCTGAACACCGGCAACAACACCTACAAGGCGGTGCAGCGCTCTGCCGGAGCCGTTGCCATCGGCCCGGTACTCCAGGGGCTGAACAAACCGGTCAATGACCTGAGCCGGGGATGCACGGTTGCCGATGTGGTCAACACCATCGCCATCACAGCCATCCAGGCCGCAGCGGAAAAAGAAACGTCATGAAGATCCTGGTGATCAACACGGGCAGCTCCTCCATCAAGTACCAACTGTTTGACATGGCAGAAGAAACCGTGCTGGCCACAGGCATGGCCGAACGTATCGGCAGTGATACCGGCACCCTGTCCCACACCACCGTGGCAGAGGACGGCACCCGCAACACCACCGAGATCAGTGAAAAACAAATGGACCACGCCCGGGGTCTGGCCTGCATCGCCGCACTGCTCACGGATGAAACACACGGGGTGATCAAGGATGCTTTAGATATTGCCGCGGTAGGCCACCGGGTGGTGCACGGCGGCGAAACATTCAAGGATCCCCTGATCATCGACCAGAGCGTGACAGATGAAATCGAGAAAAACACCCCCCTGGCCCCGCTGCACAACCCGGCCAACCTCACCGGTATCCGGGTGGCAGGCTCGGTTTTTCTCAACGTCCCCCAAGTGGCGGTGTTTGACACCGCCTTTCACCAGACCCTGCCGAAACAGGCCTATATGTATGCCCTGCCCCATGACCTGTATGACACCCACCGGATACGGCGGTACGGGTTCCACGGCACCTCCCATGCATATGTGGCCGGCAAAGCCGCCGATTTTCTCAACATTCCCCTGGAACAGCTGAACCTGATCACACTGCACCTGGGCAACGGGGCCAGTGCAACAGCCATCCAAAACGGCAAAAGTGTGGATACCTCCATGGGGCTGACTCCGCTGGAGGGTCTGGTCATGGGAACCCGCTCCGGGGATGTGGATCCGGCCATCCCGTTTTTTTTATCCCGGCACCTGGACATGTCCCTGGATGAGATCGATGCAATTTTCAACCGGCAGAGCGGACTCAAAGGCCTGTGCGGGGAAAATGACATGCGCTCGGTGCTGGAAAAAGCAGCCACCGGAGATGACCATGCCCGGCTGGCCCTGGATGTGTATACCTACCGCATCAAAAAATATATCGGGGCGTATACAGCCGTCCTGGGCCGGGTGGATGCGCTGGTATTCACCGGCGGGATCGGGGAAAACGCTTCCGATGTCCGGGAGTACTGCTGCCGGGGCCTGTCAGGCCTGGGTATTGCGGTCGATCCGGTCAGAAACAAAGACACTGCAGCCCTGCCCCGGCGGATCAACCCGGGAAACACCTCTGTGGCGGTCCTGGTTGTGCCCACTGATGAAGAATTGGAAATCGCCAGGCAGACCCAAAAAACAGTCCTGAAATGACCGGCAGGAACAGGTGGTGAGGACCGACCAGGACAATGCCCTGATTTCATTTTCGGCCGGATCCGCCCCACCCCGGATTCAGGACTGCAGGGCCTGTTTCAACATCAAAACCGCAATTGCATAAAAGGCAAAAACATGGTATTTGCATGCCAGCAACAAACAGATAACCAAGCGGTGTTATGGGCACAAAAAAGAAAATTCCTACCCTGATCCAATCATTTAAGGAGAATTGATGCGGCGCGCTTTAATACATTCATGCGGTTATGTCTGGTTCGTCCTGGTATTATTTGTTTTCATCCTGCACCCATTCAAGGCAGGGGCCCAGGGGAATCCTTCCGGGAGCACGGATCCTTCCAGAGTCAGTATTGAAAAATTACTGCAGGATCTGGAAGATCCGCAAAGGCTGGAAAACCTTAAGCACGACCTGCGGGTGCTTCTTCAGGCCAGCGAAGCATCTTCCGAAGAAACAGGGGCTGAATCCACAGGCTTTGCCGGAGAGCTGCTGAGGGCAATGTTCGGTTACATGCAGGAAATCAATCATGTGTTGGCAGACGTGGGGCAGAACATGCTCCAGATACCCGACCTGGCCAAAAATATTGCCGGGCAGGCCCGGGATCCGGAAATACTCAGGACCTGGGGGGAAATGGTTGGCAAAGTCATACTGGTTTTGCTGGCAGGTTTTCTGGCACAGTTGCTGGTTTCCCACCTTTTGTCCAGGATACGCAACTCTCTGGAAGATCGTGAAACATACAGCAAAGAGATCAGAGTCCTTCTGATGTTCGGCAGTACATTGCTGGAATTGATTCCCGTCGCTGCTTTTGCGGCTGCAGCCTATGGACTGCTTCCCCTGCTTCAACCGCGCCCAGGCACCCAACTGATGGCCTTGACCCTGATAAATGCCAATGTCCTGGTCAGGGTGATTCTGGCCTTTGCCAGCCGGTTGCTCATGCCCGGCACCCCTTCCCTCAGGTTATTGCCTCTGGAAAGCGAGTCTGTGCAGTATCTTTACATCTGGGTCAGAAGAGTCGTCAGAATTTCGGTTTACGGCTATTTTGTTCTTGAAGCGGTCTTGATTCTTGGTGTTTCCTCCAGTCTTTACCTTTTTCTTCTCAAAATGCTGGGACTGATCATTGTTCTGATGGTAATCATTCTTGTGCTGCAAAATCGGACGGATGTGGCCATGTGGCTGCGAGGCGGTCAACAACTGACAGAAGAACCCGAGCCCCGGACAGAATCGGAAACCGTTGATCCCCAGTTGCAAAAGGTCCGGACTGTAGCTGCTTTACGTCACCGATTTGCCGATTTCTGGCACATCGCTGCCATATTGTTTACCCTGGGCATATTCGGAATCTGGGCTCTGGAAATCGAGGGCGGGGTTTACTTTGTGGCCAGGGCACTGATCCTGACCATCATGGTTGTTGTCCTGACCGCCTTTCTTTTCCGCATCAGTCAACGGAGTCTGGATCAATTGTTCAAAATCAGTGATGAATTGAAAAAGAATTATCCGAACCTGGAAGATAGAGCCAACCGGTATCTCCCTTTGCTCAGGCATACTGTCAAAGGGGTCCTGTACATCATTGCCGCCTTTTCGATTCTGCAGGCCTGGGGAATCGGCACCTTCAGCTGGATATTGTCGCCCCAGGGCGGCACTATCATTTCCAAGCTGCTGGTGATTACACTGATTATCGGCGGTGCCTTTGTGTTTTGGGAACTGGTGAGTATGAAAATAGAAGCCTACATGACCCGGGAGCGGGAAGGCGTTACCGGACGGACGGCCAACAAAAGAATACTGACCCTGCTGCCTTTAATTAACAACGTTATCCGGATTACCCTGGTCCTGGTGGCAGGCATGAGCGTCTTATCCCATATAGGCATCAATATCGCCCCTCTGCTGGCCGGTGCAGGGGTCGTGGGCCTGGCTGTGGGCTTTGGTGCCCAGACCCTGGTTCGGGATGTAATTACAGGGGCCTTTATCCTGATGGAGGACTCCATTTCAGTGGGTGACTGGGTCGAGGCAGGTGGATATGCAGGAACCGTTGAACACCTCACCATTCGGACCCTGACCCTGCGTGACCTGGCAGGCGCAGTATTTGTGATACCTTTCGGGGAGGTCACCACCGTGAAAAACAGCAACCGCGACTACGGTTTTGCCCTGGTGGACGCAGGCGTCGCTTACAGGGAAGATTACGGCGAGGTCGTCCAGGCCCTGCAGGATGTGGCCACGGAGCTGCAGCAGGATGAAACCTCGGGACCGGATATTATCGGGGACCTGGAACTGTTTGGCCTTAATAATCTGGGGGATTCCGCAGTAGAAGTCCGGGTCAGACTGAAAACCAGACCCATGCGCCAGTTTGCGGTCCGCCGGGCCTTTCTGGAAAGAATGAAGCGTGTTTTTGACGAGCGCGGCATCGAGATTCCATTCCCCCACCAGACCATCTGGTTTGGAGAGGACAAAAAGGGGGCTGCTCCGCCCATGCATCTTCTCAAAGCGTCTCAAACGGCAGCGGAACCTCCCCGGGCCATCGAATCAGATCTCAGCAAAGATCATCCGGAAGCGGAAATCCAGAATCAATCGGAATTTAAAGCATCCAAGGAAGTGGTGCGCAACGCTGAGGAACCTGAAGTGGATCCAGACGATGCGCCCAAGAAACCGAATAAATAAATTTACCGGCAGCACCAACGACTGCCCAAAGGCAGATTCTCAGGTGCCCCCCGGCACGGGTCTTCTGAAACACAGATTTTGCCCGGCAGAACCGGACAAGCCCACCCGGATTGGCATTGACCGGGAGGGTATTTTGATGCACGCCGGCGCAGCCCTGTTCATCTGGGTGTTGCTGTTTTTTGTATCTGTGGGTATAGACTGGAACAAATCAGTACCGAATCTCCCTGTACCGGGTTATATGGCTCAGAACGGCATTGCATTTTTACTTTTATCTTTGCCATCATTTTCTTTTAAATCAGCCGAATGCATGATAGACTTTTGTTTTGGGGAGCCAAAAATGTAATTTCATCCCTTTTGCTCCCTGCACACATGGCAGTTTGAGACCAGCACATATGGGAGAAACAGATGGAATCCGTTACTCTGTCATTCAAAAGCGCACCTGCCGGGGCAATGTTCGGCACCAAACCGACCAGTAATTCAGATGAGTTGTTTAAAAGCATTTTGATACTTGTTTTTCTTATTGCAGCAACCTGCAGTATCCTGCCGGAAGCATCCCGGGCAGCAGACAACCTGCTGACCATGGAAACAGCCATCACAACCGCACTGGAAAACAACCCGGATATCCGGATGGCCCGCACCCTGATCAAAAAAGCCCAGGCTTCGGTCAAAAAAACCGAAGCTGTCTTCTGGCCCCGGGTGACGGCTTTCAGTGAATTATCAGCAGGTGATGCCCCTTCTGCCTACCTGTTTAAAACCATTGACCAGAGAGAACTGCCCCGTGATGTTGATTTTAACGATCCCGGGTCGTTCACCAATACTGAAGTGGGCATCATGGCCGGGATAAATCTGTATAATGGCGGAAAAAACCGGCTGGAAAAGCAGCTGGCACAAAAAAAACTCGCAGACCGGACCGCACTGGCCCTTCAGACAGAAAATGACCGCATAGCTGCGGTGATCCAGATGTTTTTCACCGCGCTCAAAGCCAGGGAATATATCATCATAGCCCGGAACTCGGTGCAGACGGTGAAAGAACAGCTGGATATGATGACGGTGCGTTTCAGGGGCGGCAGTGTTTTAAAATCAGACATTCTCTCTTTGAAGGTCCGCCTGGCTGAAGCAAAAAAAAATCTGGTGGAAAGCAAAAACACCTTTGCCACCACCATGACAGCCCTGGCCACACTGCTCGGGCATAAACCCGGCCATTCTTTTTCACTTGACCCGGACCCGGACAGCACCTGTCTGGTAACCTTTCCCCTATCCATTGACAAAGCCTATGCCCTTGCCCTTGAAAAACGGCCGGAACTGCACCGGGCAAAGCAGCAGATCGATATGGCCAGGACAGCTGTATCCCTGGCAGCCAGCGGATACCGGCCCCGGGTTGACCTGCAGGCCCGCTGGTATATGGACAGTGATGATCTTTCGTTCAATACATCAAAGGACAATTACACCGCCAGCCTGAATCTTGCCTGGAACCTGTTCGACGGCTTTGCCACCCGGGCGCAAATTGCCGAAACCAGGCATGAACTGGAAAGGGCTCTGGAAGCCCGGCAGAAAATCCGGATGCAGATTTACCAGGATGTGACACAGGCCTATCTGGACTATGAAAACGCACAACAGCGGCTGAATGTTGCCCGATCCAGTGTGGATATGGCCAAAGAATCCCTTCATATAGTTAAAAAACGCTATAACGGCGGTGCTGAACCTATTACCAGGTACCTGGAGGCGGAACTGGACAGAACCAGGGCCGGCATCAACAGGGCTACTGCATTTTATGACGGCAAAATGGCAAAAATCGAGATTGCCCGGGCCACTGGAACCCTTTCCAGACTCTGGTCACAGGAGAAATAAAAAAGATGTCTTCACATAAAAATAACGCTGTCTGCGGTTTGATTGCAAAAACAGTTTTGTCAGCCCTGCTGGTGCTTGCCCCCTGCCACTGCAGAACAGCTGATGCAGATGCAGGGTATCAGCCGCAAAAAACAGTCGAAACAAAGGAGCAGACCGTTGCCCAGACCTATCCGGCTGTGGGAACTGTCCGGCCCAAAAGTGAAACCAATATCAGTGCCCAGATCAGTGCCCAGATAACCGATGTGCATGTCAAAGCAGGGCAGATCGTAACATCAGGCACCCTGTTGATCACCCTGGACAGCAGACAGGCCGCAGCCAGGCTGGAAAGTGCCAGAGAAGCGCTTCGCGGGGCCAAAGCCTCACGGGACAAAGCCCTCCAGGCCATCAACTCTGCTGAAGCCTCTTATACCAATGCAAAACAGCACTTTACGCGTATCAAAAACTTTTATGCATCAGGTGCCGCCACCGAGCAGGAATTTGAAAATGCACAAGCCGGTTTTCTGAAGGCCCGGGCCGCATTGTCCATGTCCCGTGAATCCCTGGTGGAGGCAGAGGCAGGCATCCAACAGGCCACAGAAACCATTACCCAGGCAAAGGTACACCTTGGTTTTTCAAAAATCATTGCGCCGGTGGACGGAGAAATCATCCGGATCCTGGTGGAACCCGGAGATCTGGCCCTGCCGGGCAAGCCCCTGGCAGCGGTGCGGACCAAAGGGGGCTACAGGGTGGAAGCCCATGTAAGAGAAGGCCTTATCAACACCATCAAAACCGGTTCGCATCTTCAAGCACTTATCCCCACCCCCGGCCTTTCAGTGAATGCAGTGGTTGAAGAACTAATTCCCTATGCCGATCCCCGGACCCGCACCTTTCTTGTCAAAGCTGCCATCCCGACCAAAGAAGGCATCTATTCAGGAATGTATGCCAAGCTGATGATCCCGGAAGCCCGCAGAACCATCATCACCCTGGACAAAGAGGCGGTTATCCATGCCGGACAGCTCGAACTTGTGATGGTCAAAACCAATGATACCTGGCAGCGCCGGTATATTAAAACCATTCCCCTGGACAACACCCGCGTGGAAGTTCTGTCAGGGCTGTCTGCAAATGAAACCATAGGCATCGGGGAGGCCCGCTGATATGACAGACCAGCAGCCCTCTGATCCCAAAGGAATTATTCCCGCCATAGTCAAGGTATTTCTCGGTTCAGAATTTTCCTTGATTCTCGTCATCATTGCCCTTTGCCTGGGTGCTGCCGCCCTTTTTGTCACCCCGAAAGAAGAAGAACCCCAGATAGTTGTGCCCATGGCAGATATCTTTGTCACTGCCCCGGGCGCCAGTCCCCAGGAAATTGAACAGCTGGTATCCATTCCCCTGGAAAGGCTTTTATGGCAGCTTGACGGGGTTGAGTACGTCTACTCCATCTCGCAAAAGGACATGGCCGTGGTCACGGTCCGCTTTTTTGTGGGGGAAGACCGTGAAGATTCTCTGATAAAGCTGCACAACAGGATATCCATGCACATCGATCAGGTCACCCCCATTGTCAGGAAATGGGTAATAAAACCCATAGAAATCAATGATGTACCCATCGTCACCATCAGTTTGTTTTCCGACCTGCTGGATGGTGCCCAGCTCCACAGAACAGGGCGGGAAGCCCTGGCCAGGCTCAGCCGGGTTGAAAACACCTCCAGAACCGTTCTGCACGGGGGAAGGCCCAGAGAAATACGGGTTGAACTGGATCCTGAAAAAATGTTCGGCTATGGGATTTCCTATCTGAATGTACAGCAGGCACTGCAGGAGGCGGATTTTTCTGTCAATGCAGGAGATTTTTCCAGAAACGATACAAATTTTCCGGTGACCACCACCTCTTTTATGTATACTGCCGAAGATGTAAAATCTCTGGTTGTCGGGATAAAAGACAATATTCCCGTGTATCTGAGAGATATTGCCCATATCCAGGACATACCCAGACAAGCCGACAGCTACACGGCAATCAGTTTTTCAAACGCCTATGCAAAAAAACATACCGGGTATGTGGCCGGCAAACGCTACCCTGCCGTAACCCTTGCAGTTTCCAAGAAAAAAGGATCCAATGCCGTAGCAGTGGCCAAAGAAATCATAGATGAATTCGAGCGGATCCATGAGCAGATCCTTCCCCATGGCGTATATTATCAGATCACCCGCAATTACGGAGAAACTGCTGCACAAAAAGTGTGGGGCCTTGTCAGCTCTCTGGGATTTGCCATCGCATCGGTGGTGATTCTTCTGGCTGTTGCACTGGGATGGCGGGAGGCACTGATCGTCGCCGTTGCCGTACCCATCAGTTTTTCACTGGCCCT
>JAABUB010000091.1 GCA_011389575.1 Desulfotignum sp.
GGCCGGACGGTTCGTACGTTTCTGCGATGCGTTCAACATCCCGTTGATCGCCCTGGTGGACGTACCCGGGTTCATGCCCGGCCCGGACCAGGAGCATGGCGGTATCATCCGTCACGGGGCCAAACTGCTCTACGCTTTTACCGAGGCCACGGTGCCGCGCATCTCGGTCATTGTCCGCAAGGCCTATGGCGGGGCTTACCTGGTGATGAATTCCAAGCACATTCACTGCGACGTGAACTATGCCTGGCCCACGGCCGAGATTGCGGTCATGGGTCCCAAGGGGGCCACGGAAGTGATCCATCGCAGGGAAATTCAGGCTGCTTCAGACCCGGAAGGAGTGCTCAATGAAAAAATGGATGAATACCGCCGGACCTTTGCCAATCCGTTTCTGGCAGCCCAGCGGGGGTATATCGATGATGTGATTTTTCCCAGAGATACCCGCCACCGACTGATACGAACCCTTCAGGTGCTGGATGGCAAAACAGCTGACAGCCCTGACCGCAAACACGGAAACATCCCTTTGTGAGGTGCGCCATGTTCGATAATATTTTGATTGCCAACCGCGGGGAGATCGCCGTAAGAATCATTCGCACCTGCAAACGCATGGGAATCAGGACCACTGCTGTGTATTCCGATGCAGACAACCGCAGCCTGCACCGGCAGATGGCCGATGATGCCGTGTATATCGGTGAAGCCCCTGCTTCGGATTCTTATTTGAATGCAGATAAAATCATATCTGCAGCCCTTTCAAATGGCTGCCATGCCGTGCATCCCGGCTATGGATTCCTGTCGGAAAATGCCCGGTTTGCAGAATCCGTCCATGCAGCAGGCCTGGTGTTCATAGGTCCGCCGGCGGGCGCCATCGACCTGATGGGAGACAAGATTGCCTCCAAGGAACTGGCGCTCAAAGCCGGGGTCCCGGTGATACCCGGTCATGTGGAAGCGGTCAATGACGTGGAGCAGGCCCTGTCCATCGCCGAAAGCATCGGTTATCCGGTGCTGCTCAAGCCGGCGGCAGGCGGCGGAGGCAAGGGCATGCGTATTGTGGCAGGTCCGGACCAGATGGCGGAAGCGCTGGCAGCCGGCCGCCAGGAAACCCGCAAGGCGTTCGGCGACAGCAGAATATTTTTAGAGCGTTACATTGAAGAGCCCCGCCATGTGGAAATCCAGGTCCTGGCGGATGCCTTTGACAATATCGTTTTTCTGGGGGAAAGAGAGTGTTCGATACAGCGGCGCTACCAGAAAATCATCGAAGAATCGCCGTCCCCGGGGGTGGATCCTGAACTGCGGCAGCGCATGGGAAAAGCAGCCTGCAATCTGGCCCGCAGGGCCGGGTACGTCAATGCGGGAACAGTCGAGTTTGTAATGGACCCCGGGGGGGGTTTTTATTTTCTGGAAATGAATACCCGGCTGCAGGTGGAGCATCCTGTCACAGAACTGGTCACCGGCCAGGATCTGGTGGAACTGCAGATACGCATTGCCGCAGGAGAGCGGCTGCCTTTTGATCAGGCCGGGGTGCGGCTCAACGGCTGGGCCATGGAGGCACGCATCTGCGCCGAGGATCCTGCCAGAGGATTCACGCCTGCAACCGGCATGATCACCCGGTATGCCGAACCGCGGGGCGAATCAGTACGGGTGGACAGCGGCGTGGATACGGGCAGCAAGATCGGGGTCCATTATGATTCCATGCTGGCCAAAGTCATCTGTCACGGTAAAGACAGAGAAACTGCCCGCACCAGCCTCATCCAGGCACTTAACGGATACCACATCGAAGGGGTTGTTACCAACATCGATTTTGTCAACAGTGTACTGTGTCAGCCGGCATTTGCCGCAGGCGAACTCAATACAGGGTTCATCGACCGCTTATATAAAGGCCACCTTCCCCTGTCCCCCCCGGATGAACGCAACCTGAAACTGTCGGCCCTGGCCGCGGCCCTGATCTACCATGTGCGCACCATCCTGGTGCGGGAGTCGGTAAAACCCCTGGTGTCCCGCATCGGCGGGGGAAAAGGCACAGCCGGGATCCACCAGTATGTTGTCAGATCACAAGGGGATGTGTATGACGTGCAATTGGAAAAGGGATCTGAAAAACAGATGTGGACCATCCACGTGAACCAGGAGAAGATGACGGTAAACACCCCTGATTTTGAATTTTACCGCCGCCGTCTCAAGCTGAAAATAGATGGACGGTTTCATCGGTTTCGCCTGCGCACTGACCAGTCTTTTTTCTGGATCGCTTTTTGCGGCCTCACCCGGCGGTTCGAAGTTTACTGCCCCAAAGAATGGGATCTGATCGGTCACATGCCGGAAAGGCGGGAGGGACCGCCCTCCAATGAACTGCAATGTCCCATGCCCGGACTGGTGGTGTCAGTGCCTGTGAAAAAGGGCGACCGCGTCATCCGGGGGCAGAATCTGGTTACCCTGGAGTCCATGAAAATGGAAAGCAGCGTGGCTTCACCCGTGGACGGCATGATCGATGAGGTGCTGGTGGCCCCTGGGCATGCGGTCGAGGCAGGAAACGTCCTGATTCGATTCGCAGCCGGCCCGGCATCCACCGGCCGGCCGGAAAAATAATGCACGCCGAAGAGGCGGACACAAAGATATCATGGGAGACCTTGTAAAATGAACCCTGGCCGGTACGTTACATTTCTGCTCCTGTTCTGTTGCATGTCCGCCTGTTTTTCCTGCACCGCCCCACCCCGGACCGATCTGGTGTCAGACAACTCCAGCGGCGTAACAACAGATGAGATCCGAATAGGCTCCTCTCTGGCACTCAAAGGGCATGCCGGATACCTGGGCACCCAGATGCTCCAGGGCGCCAGATCCTATATCCTTCACATCAACAACCAGGGGGGCATCCATGGCCGAAAGATCCGTTTGACTGCCCTGGATGACGGATATGATCCCACACGGTGCCTGTACAATACCCAGAAACTGATCCTGGAAGAGGAGGTGTTTGCCCTGTTCTGCTATGTGGGTACCCCCACCACCGTCCGGATCATTCCCCTGGTGAATGAAGCAAAGATCCCCCTGGTGGGCATGTTCACCGGTGCCAACCGGTTGAGATCGCCGGTCAACCCCTTTCTGATCAACATTCGGGCATCCTATTACCAGGAAACCCGGGCAGCAGTGGATTACATGGTCCAGACCAAAGGATTTGACCGGGTGGCGGTTTTTTACCAGTATGATGAATACGGATTTGACGGGTTGCGGGGAACCGAACTCGCCCTGAAAAAATACGGTCTGATACCCGTGGCCAAGGGGTCTTATGTCCGGGGTACCCTGGATGTGGAGGCCGGACTCGAAAAAATCTTGGCATCCAGTCCCCAGGCCGTGGTCATGATCGGCACCTATGACCCCTGTGCCAAGTTCATCCTTCTGGCCAGGCGTAGCGGGTTCTCTCCACTGTTCCACAATGTTTCCTTTGTCGGCTCAAAAGAGCTGGCCCGACGGCTGGGGCATGACGGTGAAGGCGTGATTGTCTCCCAGGTGGTTCCCCTGCCGACTCTGGACACAAAAAATCCGCTGCTCCCGGGGGTTGCAGAATATATCCGCCTGCTGGCCTCCCATTATCCTGACACCCGGCCCAGTTTTGTCGGCCTTGAAGGATATCTGAATGCCAGAATACTCTGTGAAGGGCTCAAACGGGCCGGCAGAAACCTGACGCGGAAACAGTTTCTCCAGGCCATTGCATCCATTGACGATTACGATCCGGGAATTCAAAATCCGGTGTCTTTCGGGACCCGGGAATACCAGGGATTGAACCATGTGTATCTGACTGTGATCAAAGACGGTGATCTGGTGCTGATCAAATGAATTTTTTCAACCACCTGACATTGAAAAACAAGATCTTTTTCACCTGCCTTGGATTTGTTCTGCTGGTCAGTGTGCTCATCGCACTGTTCACAAGGGCGCTTTTGATTTCCAGCCTGACCAGCGGATTGAAAGCCAGAGGGGTGGGCATTGCCCAGAGTATCGCCGACAGCGCCAGGGTGTTTATCCTGACCGAAAACCGGGTTGAACTCACCGCCATCGCCTATGATGCCCGCCTGGGAAACCGGAAGGATTTTGTCAGTTACCTGGTCATTTCAGACAAAGACAGGCGGATACTGGGTCACACCTTTACCACGGGGTTTTTCCCCGGTATCAGAAAGTTTATCCAGCAACGAAATCCCGACATCCTGTTCATCGATTCTCTGGACCAGCATGGATATTCCGTGTTTCATGTGAGCGTACCGGTGAAAGAAGGAATTTATACCATCGGGGCCGTCCATGTCGGTCTGGACAAAAAACATATCGAAAGCCTGATTGCCAAACTGCGGCTGATCTTTTTAAGCTTTCTGTCCGTGATCACCGTTATTTTCTTTTTTTTAAGCCATAGGCTGGCACTGCACATAACCAAACCCATCTCCTCGCTGATCCGCTACACCGATCAGATCACCAGAGGGGACTTCAATATCCTGCCGGAAAAAGGATCTGCCGAAATTCTGCCACCCAAGTCCTCTGAAAAAGAAGATGATATCGCCAGATTGACCGATTCGTTCATCAAAATGACCTGTCAGCTCAAAGAGTCCACTGACCGGCTCAAAGAGTCCCAGAAAAAATACCGCTCCCTTTTCAGAAGCGGCCCCAATCCCATATTTGTGGTGGAAAAGACCTCTTTTAAGATCCTGGATGCCAACCCCAATGCCATAGCACTTTTCGGATATGATCTTCAGGAGCTTATCGGGATGAAACTGTTCGATCTTGCCAAACGCGGTCAAGATCATTTTTCCACCGATCCGGAATGGAATCAGGCCATGATCGGGAGCTCCAAAGCAGCGTTCTGCAAAAAAAACGGGACCATTGTTTTTGTCAACATCCATACCAGTCCCTCAAAATACCGGGATGAAGATGTGATCATCGTCGGGACCACCGACATATCCGAACTTGTGGAAAAAGATTCCCAGCTGATTCAGGCCAGTAAAATGGCCAACCTGGAAAAGATGTCCGCCGGGATTGCCCATGAAATCAGCCAGCCCCTGAACGCGATCAAAATGGGCAGTGAATACCTGTGCATGATGCAGGAGAGAAACCGGCCTGTGGACCAGGATGACCTGCACATGGTACTCACGCAGATCAGTACCCAGGTCACCCGGGCTGCGGAAATCGTGGGCCGATTGAAAACATTTTCCAGAAAAACCGGCTTTACAAGTGAAATCATCAGCATCAACGACTGTGTTCACTCTGTCAACAAAATCATCGGCCGCCAGATAACGCTCCAGAATATCGCACTGATTCTGGATCTGGACACCTGTCTTCCCAGGGTTCTGGCGCACCAAAACCGGATCGAACAGGTGATTTTCAATCTGGTGACCAATGCCAGGGATGCCATCCATGAAAAAATTGAAACCATGACAGATGATCAAAAAGGGCATATCCTGATTCACACCTTTTCAGACCACAGCAATGCGGTCCTGGAAATTACCGACAATGGCATTGGTATTGCACCGGAACGGATGGACAGTATTTTCGAGTCCTTCTATACAACCAAGGAAATGGGGGAAGGCCTCGGACTGGGTCTTCCCATCATCCGCGGAATCGTCAAAGACTATAACGGCACCATTTCAGTGAAAAGCACACCGGGGAAAGGCACCTGTTTTCAGATTATTTTTCCGGCGCACCACAAAGGAGCGGAGAATGAAAATAATTGTTATCGATGATGAAAAACCCACCCTGTCCATGTTCAAGCTCTTTTTGACCGCATATGGATATGATGTTCACATTGCTGAAGATGGAGAAACCGGCCTTTCCCTGTGCCGGAAAGTGCAGCCGGACATGGTGTTCACCGACATCAAAATGCCCGGCATGGACGGGCTTGAAGTCCTGGCCCGAATTAGGAAGATGGACCTGTCTCCGGAAGTGGTGGTCATCACCGGCCACGGGGACATGGAAAAAGCCCTTCGTGCACTGGATCTCGGGGCTTCGGATTTCATCAACAAACCCGTGGAAAGGGATGCCCTGAATGCCGCCCTCTGCCGTGCGGAAAAACGCCGGCAGATGCCCGGACATCTTCCGTTTGACATGAAGGTTTCCCATCCGCCCTCCGGCGGTACCCTGGAACTGACGCTGCACGGAAGATTGTCCGCTCCGGCCGCATTCCTGTGGCGATCCTGCCTGGATACGGCAGCGCTTCAAGAGATTTCAAAGGTGGTATTGACGTTTGAAGACAGTTTTTCCATTGACAGTTCCGGGATATCCCTGCTGATGGAACAGCTGCGGTCCATTGAAAAATCGGGGATTGGCATTGTGTTCAATGCGCTTCCCTATAACTATATAAAAATATTTCAAATGGCCGGCATGGAAAAAATCGCCGCTTTTTTCCCGGAACCGTCACCGGTGTAACAAAAAAGGGTCCCAGACATGGTTCACCGCTGTACACCCCCCCATATTCCGGATCCCGTCATCCGGAACCGGCTTTTCAATCTGCTGGAAGCCCACGAACCGGTACAGAACATCCTGATCACCGGTCAGGCGGCCCAGGGCAAAACCACGCTGGCGGCATCGTTTTTGCGCCAGGCCCCCTATCCGGTGCTGTGGTTTTCCCTGTCTGAACAGGACAATGCCCCGGCAAAACTGTTTGACCGACTCTTCCGGTCCATGGGCCAATGGGTGGAAAAAACACAATCAGATGCGGGCATCGCTTTTTCACCCGGTATTCTGGGGGTTGACAAGGGGATTGCCCGGCATCTTGACTCCCTGTCCATACTGATCCAGGAACTGCCCGGCAAGGTGTGCATCGTGCTGGATGATTTTGAAAATCTTAAAGAGGACCAAGAGGGGTTCAAACTCATCCATGGTCTGACCCTGCAGCACTTCAGGAACCTGAAGCTGTTCATTCTGTCCCGGACCCGGCCGCCTTTCGACTATGTGCGGCTTAAGATGACCAAAGATCTGTTCACCATCCACAATGACGATCTGTCCTTTACCCTGGAGGAAACCCGGTCATTTTTGTCAAACACCCATCCCCTCATCGCCGGCCATGCACAAAAAATCCAGGAAATCACTGGCGGATGGGCCGGCGGTGTGACGCTGGCAGCCCAGTCCATCCGGCAGTGCAACGATTCCATGAACATACCGGCCCATCTGTCCGCCGACCTGTTCAACTATTTCTCCCGGGAGATATTCCACACGCTCCCTGGATTCATTCAAGGATTTCTGCTCCATACATCGGTGATGGATCGCATCGATCCGGATGTGGTCAGCCTCACCTTTGACGACGGCCGGCACCCCGGCCACGGCACGGACCGGATCCTGGCCATCCTGACCGAACTTGAAAAAAGGCATCTGTTCATCCAGCGCATCGAAACCGGCAGCCAGACCCCCCGGTTCACATACCACCAGCTGTTCAGGGACTTTCTGGTTGACCAGCTTGTCAAATCCAAAGGCAAAGACCACCTTGAACAACTCAACCAGGCGATCGGCAGGGTGTTCTGGGAAAAACGGGACCCTGTAGCAGCCATCCCCTGTTTTGTCAGGGCCCGGGCCTTTGATGACATCATCCGGATCATCAAGGCCAGAGGAACGGAATGTATTATCACAGGCAGGATACCGGCACTGGAAGAATGGTTACACCAGCTGCCTTTTAACCGGATTGAACAGGACCCCTGGCTGCTCTTTTTTTCCGCCCTTGTGCGGCGGATTAAAGGCGGAAAGAAAAACATCCAGCGGTTCCGGACTGCCCTGGAGATGTTTGAAAACACCCGGGACACCAAAGGCATGCTGCTGACCACCGGGTACCTCATCGAAGCGGCCGTCTTTATCCGGGAGCCTGCCGCAGTGGTTACAAACTGGATTCACAAAGGCGAGCAGCTTCTTGTATCCCTCCGTGCAACCCAGCGGTATCCCTGGGCCAGGGCTTTGCTGCTGCAGCAGATCGGCCTGGGATATATCGCGGGTTATGCCAACTTCAAAAACGGGGTATCTGCCTGCCGGAATGCCGTGCTGATGGCACAGCAGATCGATGATCAGACAATTGCCCTCAATGCCCTGATCATCATGACCTATGCATATGTCCAAACCGGAGATTTGTCCCTGGCCAGACAGACCCTCAAACGGATCAGCCGGATGACCCGTGAAGGATTGAACCCGGAATACCGGGCATTGAAACGCATTGTCGACATCAATTTTGCACTGCAGACCAGACAATTCGAAGAGGCCCGCCACCTGCTGGAACTGTCTGAAACCGATATTGATACCTTTGGCCTGATTTTTCTCTATCCGGGCTTTGTGGAGGTCAAGGCCCTGTATTTTGTCTACACCGGGCAATTTGCAGATGCCCGCCTCCTGGCGGATCACCTGAACGATTTTGCCGTTCTGGAGGGAAACAATTTTTACACAGGTCTTTCCCACCGGATCAATGCCTTTTCCTATTTTCATGAACACAGATATGACAGGGCCAAAACCTGCATCCACATGGCACTCAAAGAGTTTGATCCGGAAAAAAAAGGCCGTATACAGCATTTTCTCACCCGACATCTGGCCGGCATGATTCATTTTGAAACCAATGATCTGGACCAGGCAGAAGCCGATTTTCTGGAAGTTCTCGATTTTTTTACACCCACCGCCTTTGACCTCATTCATACCGAAGCCTGCCTTGGCCTTGGGCTGACACTCTGGAGACGCGATCAAAAAACTGCGGGGCTGACAATGATGGAAAAAGGCCTGGAAAAAGCGATGGCCGGCCGGCACCTGTTTTTTCCCACAACAGACCCTCTGATGATCGCATCCTGCCTGGTAATCCATACCGCATCAAATGGAAAAATATCCGATGCCGCCTACCGGAAATCACTGATGGCCGCCTGCCCAGCCCGAATCATTCAAACAGCGATGGATGACGTGCTGGCCGGATTGCACCCCCGGGACAAGGCAACCGCAGTGCGCCGGTTGCGCCCTATTTACAACGCCCTGCTGCCCCTGCTGAAAATCAACACCCTGGGGCATTTTGAACTCTATCTGGGGTCGGAACCCCTGGACAAGGACCGGTTTGGCGGACAGAAACCATTGATGCTGCTCAAATCTCTGGTGCTCAGAGGATTGCAGGATATTCCCAAAGAGATCCTGGTGAACGACCTGTGGCCGGATACCGCAGCAGCGGCCGGGGAGAAAAACTTCAAGACCAATCTGCACCGGGTTCGCAAAGCTTTGGAGCCTGTCCCCCACCCCGTCTTCGGTTATTCCTACATCCGCCAGAAAGCCGGGCTTGTTTCTCTGGATCCGGACCTGGTCTGCCTGGATACCGGCCTGTTCGCCGCTTATGCGGAGACCGCCGGCCGCCATGAAGCAGCCATGCGTTATGAACAGGCCCTTGCATATTATGACAGGGCTTTGTCGTTATACCGGGGTGATTTTTTTGCAGACGATCTTTACCTGGAACAGGTGGAGCAGAAAAGGGAATATTTCAGGCTGAAATATCTGGAACTGCTGCCCAAAAAAGCCCGGCTGCTCGAAGAGTTGGACCGGGTGGAAACCGCTGTTGACGTCTGGCACCGGCTCCTGGAACAAGACCCCTATTCTGAAAGGGCCTGCCGCAACCTGATGATTCTTTATGCCGATGCCGGGCGGCGTCAGGCAGCCGTGGATCTGTTCAACCGTTTCCGGGACCGGCTGGAACAGGACCTGGGTGCCGGGCCGGAAAAACAGACCATCCATATCCTTTCCATGATATCCTGAAAAGCGCTGGAAAGGCTGTTCCCTGAAGGATCTTTTTTGCTCTGAAGGCCCGTTTGCCCGTGTCAGGGCTTCAGTTGTTCCAGCGCCTGAATCAGAACGCCAAGATCCGGACGGACATTGATATCTTCCAGGTGAATGAACCGGATGATTCCGGTCTTGTCAATGATAAATACGGCCCGTTCGGACATCCCGTCCGAACGAAGCACCCCGTATGCATCACTGATTTTTCCATGGGGCCAGAAATCCGAGACCACGTCAAACCAGACACCGCCCATCTCCCGGATCCAAGCATGCTGGCTGGGCAGATTGTCACAGCTGATGCCGATCACAACGGTATCCAGGTTTTCAAAAAGCTCCCGGGCAATATTGTATCCCGGCCATTGATCGGAACATACAGGTGTCCAGGCGGCCGGAATAAAGGTGAGCATAACATTCCGCTTTCCCCGGTATTCAGACAAACGGACTCTCTTCTTTGCGGAAATGGCGGGCAGGTCAAAATCCGGGGCGGTTTCCCCCACCGACAGTTTCGCCTGGCTGTCCAGGGGCACCATTTGGCCAAAATCAAATATTTTGTCCCCAAAGGCACTGGACCGTGCAAAAGCTGACCCGGAAGCCGCCAGCACCCATATCACACATAAACTAATAATCCATACTCTTTTTTTCATGGCTCTAATGTAATCCCGGATTCCTTTAAAAGGGTTTGCAAAAACTTCTCAACATCTTCGATTTCACCGGACCTGCTGAAGAACAGATCGGCCTTTTCATTTTCCAACAATCTCAAACCGAAAAAATGGGGAGTATTCACCTCCCCGATATGTTTGTGCAGCCGGAAATCTTCATCCGGAAAAAGCGGAAATTCGATATCGTATTTTTTTTTAAAAAAAGTGACTTCAAAAGCTGAATTGCCTGCTCCGATTCCCAGAAGTTTTACCCGTTCTCTGAGTCGGGGATCCTGCAGGATCCGTTCAAACAATGCATTCACATCCGCAGCTTCCCGCTGGCAGATGGGACAGTACATCGAAAAAATTTCAACGATCACCACCTGGCCGGAAATCTGTCCCAAGGTAAACCGGTCTTGCCCCTGGATCCCGAGATAGGCCTGCTGAAGAGTTTCTTCGGGTACCGGCAGATCAAAGTCCAGGGACCCGGTCCTCTCGCTGCAGATCCCGGGACGGATGATGCAGACAGAACCGGCTGCCATCACCAGGATGGCCATAATAATTAGATTCAGCATTCTGCTTGTATTATGTTGGTAATACATGCCCTTTATATCCTTTTTCTTTTGCCTGCATATCCAAATGAAGGGTAGCTGCCATTTCCAGTTTCGGAAAAAAATCCCTGGACAGATGCCGCAAATCCACCACCTTGATATAGTTATGGCAATGATCACACCAGCTGACCCGGTATTCTCTTTCCTGCTCACTGAAAAAATATCCCTGGTTTTCCATATCCAGATTTCCACAAAACGCACAGCCCATCCGCTGGACCTGCCAGGTATGGTAACAAAAACAACAGATCAGGTGCCGGGAACCTGTATCATCCAGAAAACCCATATTCGGAGCATTCCCGCACACCGGGCAGTATCCGTTTTTCAGACCGGACTGCGGTTCCAGGTGACCACTGAGCTGTTGGGCCGCGGTTTCAATACCCGGGGCCATGCTCAAATAAGTGATCATGGACAAGTGTTCCGCAGAAACACAAACCGCCCGGGCCATTTCTTCCAGTGGTTCGAACCGGCTGTCAAGCAGGGCGGAAAACAGGGCATCCAGATCTATACGACCGTCCTGCAACGCTGTCTTCATGACGGCCGCATCTTCTGCCAGGTGGGGTGCCCAATCTTCGGCCAAATTACAGATCTCGATGAAAAGCGCCACAGCCGCATCCCTGTCGATCCGAAATTCAGATGGATCAATCAGGGGCATTTCATTTTTTTTCCGGACTGACAGCAGATCCGGATCGATCTGAATGGGCGGGATGCTGATTCTTTCACGGTTTTTTTCCTGGGCCGCAATTACCCGGGAATAAAAATCAAGTATGGCTGCGTAGGCAGGCCGTGCCTGTTTTATGATATCTGCGGTTGTGATCATCTGTGTACTGACGTTCATAATGGATCCTTTGAATAAGGTGGTTCCTGCCCGAAAAATTTTTGCAGATTTCCCGGGCAGGAGGTTTGGCATCAGATGCGCATCATACGGGTCACAGGTGCCATCATTCGCCGCAGGGCAACCAGGCGGGAGATCCCCCGCTGCCGGGTGGCTGCCACGGCATTTTTGGCATACAGGGCCGGATCGAATGCCACCAGATAAATCACATTGGTCGCCTCCGGATCCAGCAGCGCAGCCTCGGGGTATTTCTTTTTCACTTTTTCAAGACGTGCGGCCGCATCAGCCAGGATCTTTTTCCGGGTACCAAAGCGCATGGCACCGGTTGGACAGACCTTGACACAGGCAGGTTCGAGTCCGTTATGGATCCGGTCGTTGCAAAAATCGCATTTGGCCAAAACGCTGTCAGGCCCTTTTCTGGGGATATCATAAGGACAAGAATAGTTGATCTCTTCAGCATCCAGTCTCTTGGTCTGACGGGTATAGATGACCGCCCCTGTCATTGAATCCTGGTAAATCGCCTCTTCATCATAGGCGGTTTCCATACAGGGCGGATCTACACATTGCCGGCATTGATCCGGAAAAAAGAGCCATTGCAATTTGCCATCGATCTGTTTTTCATTCATTCTCACTAGTTTATAGGTGGAGAAGGACAGATTTTCGGGGTTCTGAAATCCACCCCTGTTGGTGGTTTCTTCGGCCGGCAGGTTATGCCACTGTTTGCAAGCCACCTGGCAGGCCCTGCACGCGGTGCAGACGGTCGTATCGATCAAAATTGACATAGTCATGACAGATTCACCTCCTTTAGAGTTTTGTGACATTGACCATAAAGGCCTTGGTTTCCGGAATCCGGGTATTGGGGTCTCCGGAAGGAGGTGTCAGCAGGTTCGCGCTCTCTTCCGCCCCGCTGGCAGGCCATCTCCAGCCGTAATGCCAGGGAATGCCGACCTGGTGAACCGTGGCATAGCCGATCTGGAACGGCTTGAACCGCCGGGTGACAATGGCGGTACATTCCAGACTGCCCCGGGCACTGGCTACCTTGACCCGTTCCCCGTTTTCAATACCCCGTA
>JAABUB010000092.1 GCA_011389575.1 Desulfotignum sp.
ACAGATTCCGGAAAATTCAGGGTGATGCCCGTGGCCATGGCCACACCGAATGAGTTCATCTGCTCCCCGATCCAGGCAAAGGGCAGAAAAGAGACATATTCATCTGTAGGTTCCAAAGGATCCACCTGGGTGAGCTGCACACCCATGTTGATATAGTTCTTATGGGTCAGCATGGTGCCCTTTGGCAGTCCTGTGGTGCCCGAGGTCAGACATAGGTGGCACACGTCATCAGGCTTGCCCTGGTCCACCAGGGATTCAAACAGGTCCGGGTCTTTTGCATGGGCCGCATCCCCCATTTCAAACAGATCCCTGATATCCACAAACCAGTCATCCGACATATAATCGCGCATGCCCCGGGAGTCTTCAAAAATGATTTTTTTGACATTGGGGATCTGGTCCCGCACTTCTCTTACCTTGTCCACCTGTTCCTGGTTGTCGCAGAAAACGGCAGATACTTTCAGATACTGGATGATCTGTGCGATTTCAGCCGGCATGGTGGTCTGGTAGATGCCCGCGGATATGGCGCCAATGGCATGGCCGCCTATGGCAACAAACAAGAGCTCCGGGATATTGTCAGATATAATGGCAATGGTATCTCCCTTGCCCAGGCCGATGGCCCGCAGCCCCATGCCGGTTTTCCGCACATACGTATAATATTCTTCCCAGGTATAGGCATTCCAGATGCCGTAATCTTTTTCCCGCAGGGCGGTGCGTTTGGGGGATTCAGCAACCCGCCACCGCAGCAGCTGGGGGATGGAGAATTTCAGCAGGTGTTCATTATTGCTCATGGTGATCAGTCCTCTCCGATATAGGCATCAATGACTTTGGGATTGTTGGCAACCTCGTCCGGTGTACCGGCTCCGATAACCTCTCCGAAATCCAGCACATAGATGCGGTCGGAAATATCCATGACCACCCCGAGATCATGCTCCACCAGCACCACGGTGACGCTGCGTTCCTTCTGGATATCCATGACAAACCGGACAATATCTTCTTTTTCCTGGATGTTCATACCGGCCATGGGTTCGTCCAGCAGAAGTATTTCAGGGTCCAGGGTCAGGGCCCGGGCCACCTCCACCTTTTTCTGGATCCCGTAGCTCAGGCTGCCCACCAGGTTTTTGCGGTAGGGTTCCAGCTCCATGAAGTCGATGATATCTTCCACAAATTTTCTGTTTTCCGCTTCCACCTTGGAGGCTTTGCCGAAAAATACAGCGGCATGGAAAAAGGAATAGGTCAGGTTCTGGTGCCGGGCCAGCAGCAGATTGTCCAGAACCGACAATCCGGAAAAAAGCTCCAGGTTCTGGAAGGCCCGGGCAATTCCCATGGTGGAAACCTGATGGGGGGAAGCATGGCTCAGGTCTTTATCCTTGTAAAGGATCTCTCCTTTTGTGGGATGATAAAATCCGGAGATGCAGTTGAGCATACTGGTTTTACCGGCCCCGTTGGGCCCGATGATGGAAGTGATCAGTCCGGGCTCAATGTTCATGTCCACCTGGGACAATGCTTTGAGCCCGCCAAAAGAAAGCGTTACATCTGAAATTTTTAAATGGGCCATAAATAATCCAAATACTTTGGGTTTAACTGGAAAAAAATTTACTCCTGCCGCATGTGGCAGTCCATCCTGCCCGGTTGATTCACTAAAAACACCAAAACGTACAACAAAAATTTTTTGCGCCAGACCCTGTGATTTCCCTTAATAAATGGTTGGTCCGGTGTCAAGCCAAAACAGTGTTTTGCATAAACCCTGCACAAAACAAAGGCGCTTTTCATGAAAACGTCTGCTTTATCTGTGCCCGGTCAATGGCCCCGTCTTCGGTTTTGGGTAATTCAGCGATAAATTCCACATACCGGGGTTTTTTGTAACCGGCAATCAGGGATCCGGTGAACTGGATCAATGCCTCTTTTGTCAGTTCTTTTTGTGGATGGAGGCTGCACACCGCTTTGATGCCTTCTCCGAATCTGGGATCGGGTACGCCGAATACACACACTTCTCTGATAGCATCATGCTGCATGATGGCTTTTTCCACTTCCGCCGGAAACACGTTTTCACCACCGGGCTTGATCAATTCCTTTTCTGCTTTTCTGCCTTTGAAAAACAAAAATCCCGAAGGATCAATCATGCCCAGATCACCGGTATGGTGCCAGCCCTGTCTGAAGGTGTGGCTGTTCAGATCAGGGGCATTCCAGTATCCTTGAAATACCAGCGGTCCTTTGACAAGAATCTCACCGGTTTCACCGGAGGGCAGAAAATTGTCCAGATCGTCAGCGATCTTCACATGGGCCAGAGGGGATATGGTACCGGCTGACCCGGGATTCTCAAAGTAGGGCGAAAAGGTGATCAATCCTGAGGTTTCGGTCTGGCCGTACATGGTCCAGAAGGTGGTGCCGGTGGCGGTTTCCCATTTTTTCACTGTATCCGGGGCATCCAGACCGGCTGTGATTTTAAGGGAGTTCAGATCGTGGCCGCCATTTTCAAGCGCATCTGAAAGGGTGGTTAATATAGGGGGAAAGGAACCCAGGAGGGTGACTTTTTGTTCCTTGATAAGGGTGAGGGTCTGCAGGGGATCGAATTTTTCCACTATTACATTTTTGCCCCCTGCCTGGAGGGTTGCCAGGGCCATGTTGATGCCCATGATATGAAACAAGGGCAGGATATTGGCATGGCATGCTTCTGCATCAAGATTATAATAATGGATCAACTGCATATTGGACAGCACAATGTTTTCCTGGCTGAGCACCGCTCCTCTGGGTTTGCCCAGGACTGCAGCAGTATGGATAATGACAAACGGATCGTTTGCCTGAAACTGCACCGGGGTGAAATTTTTGCTGTCCTGATACAACGGCGACAGGTTTTCATCCGGGCCGTCCACCACAATGCTTTGGTTCAGAAAAGAAAAATCAGCTGTCATCTGAGATGCCTGATCTGCCATATCATTGTCGCACACGATTATGGAAGGGGTGGTATCTTCTATAATATGGCGGATTTCGCTGTCGGACAACCGTCGGTTGATCAGCACCAGGGTCAAATTCAGGGCTGCGGCAGCCCCGAACAGGTGAAAGAACACAGGATGGTTTTTACACAGCACCGCCACCCGGGTTTTGGGTGTGAGAAATGACAGGCCGGCGGCCAGTTGTGCAGCGTGTAAAAAAAGATCTGCATGGGAGGTGTCCTGTCCGTTCCAGTGGAGGGCAGGCAGATTTTCCAGATTCCGGGCATTTTTTTCATAGATATCGAAAAAGCTTAAATGGTGCACTCTGCTGTCCATGAATCAATACCCTCCTGGAAAAATGATTTATTCCAACATATGGTGTCTTTTTAAGTGCCGGTGCGCATGGAAAAGCCCTGATTTCAAAGCAGAACGAGCGCTCAGTCTTCACACAACTTTAGTTGTAATGCAATTGATTTGGGTTTGTCAAAGACTTTTTTATATTTTTTTTTCATGGGGAAAAAATACCGAAAATATGGAATAGCCGGATTTCAGACAGTCTGAGGGATCATTGCAGAACCGGCAGTGCAGAATGTTTCCCGGACAGGTTTCCCCCGGGTTGTCATGCAGAAAACAGCAGCGTCTGGATTCCATGTGAATGGAGAACCCCAGGCGATCGGCAAACAATTTCATGCGCAGAAGATCCACGCCTTTGCCCCCGGCATTGAAGTCAAACGGGGTTTTGGTGGAATACTCAGCCGTTTTCTGGGTGGAGAAAAATCCCTCAAATATGCGTTTCTGGTCATCTGTTTCAATGCCCACCCCGAAATCATGCACGCAAAAAAGAATGCCGTTGTCTTTGCTGTGGGCGGAAATATCGATCCGTCCATGGTCCGGGGTGTTTTCAATACTGTTTTTAATCAAACCGGTTACGGTCTTTTCAAAAACATCTTTGGGCAGGCGGATTCTGGAAAGGTTTTCATCCATGTGGACAAAAACCTGCAGATTTCTGAAATCAAAGGATTTTTGCAAAGTGTCAAACAGGTTGTCAAAGGATCGGGCAAAGTGAATATCTCTGTAGTTGAGGGCAGGAGAGCCGAACTCTTTTTCAATGACCGCCTGCACCACCTCCATGGGGTCTTCTTCATCCAGATGCTGCTGGATCAGGGTTTCCAGTTCATCCCTGCAGGTCTGGAGCATCACCAGCATGAGATCCCGGGCTGCATAGACCTTCTTGTCCATGATATCAGCGGTTTCTTCCTGGATCTGCACAATGCGGTTCAGGTTTCGCTGGATCCGGTTAAGGGTGGAGGCGGTCTTGATCTGGGGCAGGTCCGCCAGTTTTTTCTCCAGGATCTGCAGTGAACCGGTGAGCACTGCCACCGGTGTTTTGAGTTCATGGGACAGATGGTTGATGGCTTTGTCCTTGGCCCGGTTCATGGATGCCACATCCCGGTAGGCCTCTTTGAGGGCCTCGGAAAACCGGGCGTTCTCAATGGATATGCCCACGGTACCGGCAATCATGGTCATCAACTCCATGTCATTGTCGTCAAAGGGGTTCTGTTTTTTATTTATGGCGCACAGGATGCCGGTGATGCGGCTGTCGCTTCCGATGGGCACGCACAGAATACTTCTGGTTTCATACCCCAGTTTCCGGTCTCTTTCCGGATAGGATTCAAAGGAGGTGGCAGCCTGGTTGTTGACTGCCGGCCGGCCGGTTTTCCAAACTTTTCCGGCAAGCACCTCATCTAAGGCAAAGCGGATTTTCCGGGCACGCTGTTCCGTATCTGAGTCATCATAGGATGCCCCCAGAAAGAACAGGTCGTTTTTTATTTCGTCATACAGCAGTACCACAGCACCTTCTGTATTCAACAGACCTTTGATTTCCCGGGTGATATAATCCATGAGGTCTTCCAGGTCCGGGTATTGGGGCAACGCAGCACTGATGCGCATGATGGTGCGGTTGTTGGCGGCCAGCCGTTTTTCTTCGGTGATATCCCGCAGAATCACAAAATGTTCCCCGGGTCTGTCCCTGTACAATGTGTGGGATGCAGCCCAGATGATCACATCCCGGTGCCGGCCGTCTTTGGTGAGCCGCTGGGTCTCATACCGGGTGAGCTGCTGTTTTTCTTTGAACCGGTCCAGCACCCGGGTGGTTTCATCTTTGAGATCTTCCGGTACAAAGGGCAGAATGTTGCCTTTGAGTTCATCCAGATCCCATCCGAACACCGCCGTAAAAGAGGGATTCACATAGGATACCCGCCCTTTTTCATCATACAGGATAATGGGATAGGGAATGAATTCCAGCACCTTCTGGTAGGTCTGGTAAAGCTCAAACACCTCCTGCTCTTTTGTTTTTTCAGCTGTAACATCCTGCAGGGTTTCCACTGCCCCTGCAATGTTTCCTTTGCTGTCAAAGACCGCTGCTGCTGTAAAGAACAGCCATTTTCCGGAAGGGGGAAGGTCGGAAAAAAAATCGGTGGCGGCAAACAGCTTTTTGTTGGAAAGGGCTTTTTTGTATTTGGGGCCGTAAAGGTCGATGATGTGTTCATCCGGTGCATTGTCGATGATCAGATCAGCCATGACCGGGCGTTTTTTGGCATAAAATGCTTTCCACTGGTGAAGAGTGCCGATCATATCTTCTGCCTTAAAACCGCTTAATTCTTCCAGAGCCTGGTTGAAATGGATGATTTTATGAAAGCGATCCAGGACAAATATGGGAATGGGGGCCTTGTGAATGATGTTTTTGAGCAGAAGGTTTTCTTCTTCCAGTGCAGTGATTTTTTTTTTCAGCGCATAAATGTCAGTGTCGCGGTTGCACATAAAAAACTCCAAAAGGCTTTACAAGATCCCCATATCCCCGTATAACAATCTGGTGATATGATATTGCCACTATATAAAATCATTGAATCAAATTGCAAGGATTTTAAAAGGTGACCGATAAGATGCCTGATTCCAATATCAAAACAGAGATTCTCATCCATGATTTAAAGGTGCCTATATCTGTTATCAATGCCGGGGCAAAGTCTTTGCTGGACCGCCAGGATGCATACGGCCCGCTTACGGAAAAGCAGATCAAAGTACTTAAACGCATTGTGCGCAACACCCTTGCCACCCAGCGCCTGGTGAACGATGTCCTGGAACTGGGACGCTCCAGGGAAGGGGTGCAGATTTGTTCGGAATTCACTGTGGCATCTCTGGTTGTAGGGGTATTGGTGGAGGTGTTTGACATGGCTGATCCCAATGTGGCCGACACCATCAGAAAGACCCGGACCTATGTGCAGCTCCAGGAGGTCATTGAGAAAACCGGGGTCAGTCTTAATTTTCAGAAACAAACATGGGAAACCCGGGTATGCCTGGATGCGGCCAAAGTGCGCCAGATTTTGAGAAATCTTGTTACCAACGCGTTTAAACACCGGGCCACCCGGGTTGATATCCGGGGTCTGATACGCGAAAGCCTTCTTACCTTGTGGGTGAAAGATGACGGTCGGGGTATACCCAGATCAGACCAGCAGCGGATATTTGAAACCTATTTTACCACCGGCGGTTCCATTGAAGATGCCATACAGAGCCATGGCCTGGGACTGGCCGGGGTCATGGTGCTGCTCAGGGACATGGGCGGTGAGCTGGCCCTGGATTCAGATTCCGGACAGGGAGCTGAATTCAAGGTGGTCATTCCCCTGCTTTAGAAGGGCAGGAACTGGGGGCTTTCCCCGAATGCGCTGGCTGATGACCCCGGCTGTGTGTTATTCTTTCTGGCGTTTTTCAAATGCATCCCAGAAATCCTGATCCGTTTTTTTCCACCCGGGGCCGAATAATTTGTCAAATACCGGTCTCACAAAGGAGAACCAGCCGGCATTGGCCTGTCGTCCCTGCTTTCTTGCGGTGAGGACATCTGCTGCAAACAAGGAGATATCCACCAGTTTGTCCTTGGGTACATAGGCGTCTGCTCCTTTTTCAATGGCGGTCTTCAGATTTTCCGGTGTCAACGCATGGGCCGTGAGCATAAGGGTGGGTATATTCAAACGGCGGGTGATTTCCAGCAGCTGATACCCCTCCACCCCCATGATGTCAAAAACAGCAGCATCATAGGTATTGGTTTTCAACAGATCCACAGCAGCTTCAAAGGAGCCGGCTGTATGAATCCGGCACATGAAAAGCAGTTCTTCCAGCGTTTCCAGGATATCGGGTTCATCATCCACCACCAGTATGCGCTTTCCTTCCAGTATCCGGCGGTCATCCATGACAATTTCCTTTGATTGTATACAGGTGAATTACAGATCCACCCAGGTTTCCGCTTCATTGCCGCAGTTGGTACAGGTGCCGGTGCCTTTGATTTTCTGCGGTTTGCTGCCGGCCTCAGGTTTTTCCTGTGCTGCATCTTCTTCCACCCACTGGCAGGTGACGATCATTTCCGCTTCATTACCGCAGTTTTCACAGGTGCATACCTGTTTGAATTTTTTTTCAGCCATGATTTTCTCCCTGATTAAAACACCTTTTTACATTCAGATACATCATAATACGGAACCATTGCCTTGACCAGTCAAAATTTTTTTCAGCCATGCTTTTACAGGTGACAACGCGTGTTTTTTTTGGTGCGATACCTGCCCCCTGGAGCCCATCTTACCGGCAGCTGCCCCCGGTTCCGGGCAAAATATGCTTGACAAAGCTTTTGTGAAACGCTCTTATACGAAAAGTCTTATAATTATTTTTACCATGCAAGGGGTAATTCTGATTGCATGTCAGGAGGAGAGGATGAAAATTGCAGTAACCCGGGTGGCCAAGGCAGGTACCCGGCCAAAAGATGAAGATCTTGGATTTGGTAAGGTGTTTACCGACCATATGTTTGTGATGGAATATGCAGAAGAAAAAGGGTGGCATGATCCGCGCATTGAACCGTTTGCTGATTTTGCCCTGTCACCGGCTGCCATGGTGTATCATTACGGGCAGGCTATTTTTGAAGGACTCAAGGCTTATAAAACGCCGGACAAAAAAATCCAGCTGTTCCGGCCCCGGGACAATTTTGCCCGGCTGAACAAGTCTGCCAGGGGATTGTGCATTCCGGAAATCGATGTGGATTTTGTCATGGATGCCTTGAAACAGCAGCTGAAACTGGAGAAACACTGGATCCCGGAAACCCTGGGGACCGCATTGTATATCCGGCCGTTTATCATTGCCACCGATCCTTTTTTGGGGGTGAGATCCTCGTTTACCTTCAAGTTTTTCATTATCCTGTCTTCAGTAGGGGCCTATTATGCCGGGGGCCTGGAACCGGTGAAAATCTGGGTGTCCAGAGACCATGTCAGAGCCGTTCCCGGCGGGGTAGGAGAATTCAAGACAGCAGGCAATTACGCGGCCAGCCTGAATGCCGGTGAAATCGCCAAAAAAAAGGGCTATGCCCAGGTGCTGTGGCTGGATGCCCTGGAAAGAAAATACATCGAAGAGGTGGGGGCCATGAACATCTTTTTTCTCATTGATGGTGAACTGGTGACCCCCAATCTCACCGGCAGTATCCTGCCCGGTATCACCCGGTTTTCGGTCATTGACCTGGCCAAAAAATGGGGCATGCCGGTGTCGGAACGTAAAATCAGCATTGACGAGGTATTCGAGGCCCATGCAAGAGGAACCCTTACTGAAGTATTCGGATCGGGCACAGCAGCAGTGATATCCCCTGTGGGTGAAATCTGCTATGGAGAAAAAAAGATCCACATCGGTGACGGCAAACCCGGCAAAACCGCCATGAAATTTTATGATGCCCTGACATCCATCCAGTACGGAACAGCAGAAGATACGGAAAACTGGATTGAAAAAGTTGATTGATACCGGGGCCGATCCGGTTTCGTGACATAAAAGAATAATGCGAGTACCACTGTCGCACGATTGGAGATACAATGGCCAGGAAAAAAGAAAACCCCCCCATTGGGAAACGGATCAAACGGGCCAGGCTGGACAGAAAAATCACCCTGGATACCATGGCCAATGAGACCGGGTTGTCCAAGGATGTCATCAAACAGATAGAAAGCGGACAAAAACGGCCCTCTGTGGGAACCCTGCTCCAGGTGTCCAGGGTCCTGCAGCTGGATTCTGATTTTCTACTCAAGGATACGGAACAGGCCCGGGAAAAACGCTCGGATGCCTATACCAAAAGAACTGACAAATATGCCTACACCCCCCTGACCCCGGGTGCGGAAAACAAGCATTTAAAGGGGTTCCGCATTGTGGTGGAAGCGGGCACCCGGCATGAGGGGGTGGGGTTCCAGCACGAGGGAGAGGAATTTGTTCACGTGCTGGAAGGGAAAGTGGAAGTCCAGGTGGGAGATCATGTGAATGTCCTGGATGCCGGGGATTCTCTTCATTTTAATTCAGGGGTCAGACATGACCTGCGCAATACCGCAGATACTGATGCCGTGTTGATCGTGGTTGTGTATGTTCCCTAAATACAAAGGTGTCCGGCTATGTTATTCAAATTGACAGATGAACAGAAAATGATCCGGAACATGGTCCGGGAGTTTTCCAGAAAAGTGGTGGCTGCAACGGCAGCACAACGCGACCAGACCAAGGAATTTCCAGCAGACAATTTCAGGCAGATGGGCGAACTGGGCCTGATGGGTATGATGATTCCCGAAGAGTACGGGGGAGAATCCGCAGATACGGTGTCCTATGTTCTGGCCCTGTCGGAAATTGCCTATTCTTGTGCCTCCACATCCGTTGTCATGTCTGTACAGAACTCCATTGTGTGTGAAAGCCTGAACAATTTCGGCACAAAAGACCAGAAACAGCAGTTTTTAAAACCCCTGGCCTCAGGGGAAATCATCGGGGCCTTCGGCCTTACCGAGCCGGATGCGGGGTCGGATCCGGTTTCCCAGGCTGCCACCGCTGTTACGGACAAGGACCACTATATTATTAACGGCACCAAGCGGTTCATCACCTCGGGCAAACATGCCAAACTGGTGCTGGTGACGGCCAAAACCGATCCTGATGCAGGCCACAAGGGCATTTCCTGTTTTATTGTGCCCAAGGGCACCAAAGGACTGATCGTGGGGCATGAAGAAGACAAGATGGGATTGCGGGCCTCGGACACCACTGACCTGATTTTTGAAGACTGCCGGGTGCCGGCATCCCAGATGCTGGGAAAGGAAGGAGACGGCTTCAAAATCGCCATGTCCGGCCTGGACAGCGGCCGTATCGGCATTGCTGCCCAGTCTTTGGGGGTGGCACAGGCCGCTTTTGACGCGGCGGTAAAATATGCCTCAAAACGGCGGCAGTTCGGGGTGCCCATCACCAAGCACCAGGCCATCCGGTTTCAGATTGCAGACATGGCCACCCAGATCGAGGCTGCCAGGCAGCTGGTGTTTTCCGCAGCCTCCATGAAAGACAGAAAAGAATATTATACCAAAGAGGCCTCCATGGCCAAACTGTTTGCTTCTGAAATGGTGAACGAAATTACGGCCCGGGCCATCCAGATGCACGGTGGATACGGGTTTACCAAAGATTACGTGGTGGAGCGGCTGTACCGGGATGCCCGGGTGTTCACCATTTATGAAGGCACATCCGAGATACAGCGCATCGTGATATCCAACAATATACTCAAAGACAAGCGCAAGCCCTGATACCGTATACTCAGGGGCATCACATGTAACCACAACCTGTTCAGCTGGATTGATACCCCGCCCCCTGTGGGTGCCGTGTGACCGGCCCGAGATTGTCATCTGACGGTCCTGTCACACGGCACCCACAGGGGGCTCTGAAATTGAAATGGGGGTCAGGCTTTGACCCCACGACTTAGTAGGTGTTGTCCTTGAAGATGGATTCGGCAAAGGCCACATCCTCGGGGCAGAACACAAACAGGCATTTGCCGTCGGCATCGGACACAGATCCATATACATAATTGATATTGATCTGTTCTTCACCGAATTTTTTGGTGATTTTGGCAAATTCCCCGGGTTTGTTGGTGATGTCCACCGCCACCACTTCCTTGGTGTCAAACAGATAATCGTTTTCCCGTAACAGGGCCACTGACGCATCCGGCTTGTCGGTCAACAGGCGGACCAGGGCAAATTCCGCGGAATCTCTGCGCATGGAGCTGTAACTGGCGGACGAGGCCAGCCGTTTAAGGGATTTGCCCCGGGCTTCAAACAGGTTCTGGACATAAGATGACGCATCCTGGATGGTGATGGCATCAATATTGATACCGGCCTGTCCGAACAGGTCGGTGAGCTTTGCCAGCTCACCGGGCACGTTTTTGAGAAACAACGATATTTCAATTCTGATCATGGTGGTGTCCCCTTTTTAATTTTTCCGGGTTGGCGCACAATACGCCGGGTGGTAAAACCGCTTACGCTGTTTGGGCCTGAGCGTTCCGGGTGATCTCCACCCCCCGGTCAAACGCATCCATGTTCAAGGGAATGATTTTGGGTTTGGCGGCAAATTCTTCCTTGACACAGGTTTTGAGCAGATCCAGGTCCACCAGTTCGCTTTTGGCGGCAAACGCGCTTAAGGCCACGATGTTGGCAGCCCGGACAGAACCGGCCTTGATGGCGATATCATTCACCGGCACCACCAGCTGGGTGACATCGGTGCGTTTGCTTGTCACCGGGATCAAAGAAGAGTTGATGAAAATGATACCCCCGGGTTTGACGTCATTTTCAAATTTTTCCAAAGACGGCAGGTTCATGGCCACAAGATGGGTGGGGTTTTTTATAATGGGCGATCCGATGAGCCTGTCGCTGATCACCACGGTGCAATAGGCGGTTCCCCCGCGCATTTCCGGACCGTAAGAAGGTATCCAGGCCACAAAGGACCCCTGTTTCATCGCTGCATAGGCCAAAAGCTTTGCACTGAGCAGGATCCCCTGGCCGCCGAATCCGGCAAATTTTATTTCTGTCTGCATTGGTTTCTCCAAAAATATTTAGAATCGATCTATTCAGGCACTTTGTAATCACCCAGTTCATAATAGGGCAGCAGGGTGTCTTCCGCCCATTTCAAAGCATCCAGCGGTGTCATGCCCCAGTTGGTGGGGCAGGTGGAAACCACTTCCACAAAACTGAAGCACTTGTCTTCCATCTGGTATTGAAATGCCTGTTTTATGGCTTTTTTTGCTTTGTTTACCTGCTGGGGTTTGAGCACGGCCTGTCTTGTGATATATCCCGGGGTCACCAGTTCTGCCAGCAGATTGGCCATGCGCAGGGGCATGCCCGTGTCAGCGGTATTCCGCCCCGCAGGTGCGGTGGTGGCCCGCTGCCCGCCCATGGTGGTGGGGGCCATCTGTCCGCCGGTCATGCCGTAAATGGCATTGTTGATAAAGATGGTGGTGAATTTTTCTCCCCGGTTGGCAGCATGGATGATTTCTCCCATGCCGATGGAGGCCAGGTCCCCGTCCCCCTGGTAGGTGAATACCATCAGATCCGGCCGGACCCGTTTGATGCCGGTGGCCATGGCCGGGGCCCGGCCATGGGCTGCTTCCTGAAAATCACAGTCAAAATAGTTGTATGCCAGCACCGCGCACCCAACCGGGGCGATGCCCACGGTTTTTCCCTGGATGCCTAATTCATCTATGGCATCAGCCACCAGACGGTGGACAATGCCGTGGGTACATCCGGGACAGTAGTGGGTGTGGGTTTTGCTGAGCGCATTTGGCGTGGTAAATGTCTTTCCCATGGTGTGCTCCTATAACAGTCCTTTGATAATGTCGATAATTTTTTCCGGGGAGGGGATGTCTCCGCCGCACTCACCGTAGAATTCCACGGGGCGCC
>JAABUB010000093.1 GCA_011389575.1 Desulfotignum sp.
TCTCTTTATCAAGCAGCTGATCAGCATTCTTGACCTGGCGGAGCAGGGGACGTCACCTCAGGATATGGACATGGCGCGTCAAATGGTGGAAACCCGGCACGAGATGGAGGCCGACAAGATGAAACAGATGCAGCCGACCTGGGACTCTTAGGGCAGGATATACAAGATGGATGACCAATCCTTTAAAACCCGGGTCAACGGTACGGATAATTTTTTTCTCAGAAGGGCGGTGGAGCGCATCAGGGACGGCTTGTTCGACCCCCTGGGGGTGCAATGGCTCACCTCGGGGGAAGAAAAACTGAACCAGCTGTTTGACCAGGGGGTCGCAAGACTTGAAACGGGCAGGCCCTGTCATCTGTGCATCTGCGGGGGCTATGGCCAGGGAAAATCCCACAGCCTCACCTATCTGAAACAGCGGGCCCTGGCTGAAAATTTCGTTGTCAGCTACATCAACCTCGACCCCAGGCAGGTTCCGTTCCATGATTTCAAAACGGTTTACCGCGCCCTGATGGGGGCCATTACATTTCCGGACGGGGGAGACAGCTTTACGGAGGTCTGGCAACAGGCGGCCCAAACGTTGCTGAACCGGTTTGAAAATCGGGACAGAACCATCCTGGATATCATCCCTGCCGACATGCCCCATCGGTTCAAGTCCATCCTGGCAGCCATGGCATCCCCCAACATGGACCTTGCCCCCAATAAACGAAAACTGAAAAAGCACGCCCGGTTCAAGCCCCGGGAATTTCCATGGATCCTGAAGAACGCCCTCATGGGAAAGGATATACCGGCTTTTCGCCTGCAGGCGGCCTTCCATTACCGCCAGGTACCTTTTTACAAGGATCATTCTCTGGTCTGCAAGGATCCCGGACAATACCTGGCCGCCGTCAAGGGGCTGGCCCGGTTGTTTAGAACCTTGGGATTCAAAGGGTGGATGCTCCTGTTCGACGAGGGGGAATCCATCGGACAGACCCGTATCACCAGCCGCAGCAAGAGCTATGAACTCCTCCATGATATCTTTTGCCCGGCCGCCGGCAGCCCCGGCTTTTTCCCGGTGTTTGCCTTTACCCATGACTTTTTCACCCTGGTTGCGGACGAGCCCTATGACCGGACCCGGGCGGCCAGGGGACGGAAAAAAAATAGATCAGCGCCGGAACAGATCCCCTGCTTTAGGCGCAACTTTCACAGGGCCTGGAAGGAGGATCTCAATATCCACATGCTCCAGGATCTTTCGGCCCGGGACTGGCAGGTGCTGATCCGCAAGCTGCTGATTCTCCACGGCAAGGCGTATGGGTGGGAGCCACAAAGCGCGGCCCTGGAAAAAGAGGCGGCCCGGGTTTTGTCCAGGCACGGCCGGGCTGAATCCCGCATGAAACTGCGGCTTCTGGTCAACCAGCTGGACCTGGAACAGCAGAAGCAACCCTGCTGATTCCCATGGTCCAGCCCCCCGATCCCCTGTTGCTGCTGCCCAACACCTTCCGGCCCTTTTACGGATCATTTACCCGGCTGCACCCCGTCCAGGTGCAGGTCATCCAGCCCATCCTGGCGGGCAAAGACCTGATTCTCCAGGCCGCCACAGGCGCCGGGAAAAGCGAAGCCGTGCTGGCCCCCTGCCTGGAACGGATGATCGCTTCGGGCAGGGTCCACGGGGTTTTGTACATCATTCCCACCCGTGCCCTGGCAAAAGACCTGGTGCGGCGGTTCGAAACCATGATCACCGAGCGCCTGGGCCTCACCCTTGCCATCCGCACCGGAGACCTGAAACGGACCGGGAAAAAACGACCGGATATCATGTTCACCACCCCGGAATCCCTGGATGTGATGCTGGGAAGCGCCAATAAAGGCCTGAAGGGATTTTTGTCCCGGGTGGGCACGGTGATCATCGACGAAGTCCACCCCCTGGTCCACCAATACAGGGGGCAGCACCTGGCCTTTCTGTTCACCCGCCTGTCCAAAAGAACCCGGGCACCGGTCCAGAAGATCGCCATGTCCGCCACCATTGCCCGGGTCAGGGGTGTGATGGATTTTTTCGATTTCAGGCCCGAAGCAACATCCATCGCCGTCAACACAGATCGCAGGATTTCCGCCCGCCTGATTCATCTCAAAAATGGTGATGCCGAGATGACCGCCCTGCTCAACGACCTGTACCATGCCTGGAACTACAAAAAAATCCTCATCTTCTGCAACAGCCGGTCCGCATGCGACCGGCTTTCGGGTATCCTTGGCCGCTCCGGGGTGTTCCGGGATGTCACCGAACTCCATTACTCCAATCTCAAGCCCCGGGAACGCAAAAAGGCCGAGGACCGGTTCCGGAAAAATCCCCATGCCCTGTGCATTGCCACCAGCACCCTGGAACTGGGGATCGATGTGGGGGATGTGGATGCGGTCCTGCTGTTTCAGCCTCCCGGGTCTGTATCTTCCTTTCTTCAGCGCATCGGCCGGGCCAACCGCCGGGAAGGTGCTATCAATTTCTGGGGGATCTGTTCCGGAGAATCCGCCGGCACCCAGGTGGTCCGCTTCCTTGCTCTGCTGGAACTGGGACGAAAAGGCAGGATCGAGGCACCGGTTCCCAAAGCACTGCCAAGTGTCCTCAGCCAGCAGGTGATCTCCTGTCTGTATGAAAAAAAAGAGATCTCCCTTGATGCAATGCAATCTCTTTTCCCGGACAAAAAAAGGCTGCTGTCCACCATTTTCACATCTCTTGAAAAAAAAGGATGGATTCGCCCCTGCCCCCGCCCCGGCCTGGTCCGGGGGGGCTGGCAGTACCGGGACCATTTTCTGGCCTATAAAATCTGGGGAAATTTTCCGGAAGGAGAAAAAGAATACCTCCTGGAGGTCTCCGGGGAAACGGTGGCAGACATCCCCCAGTCCATTGTCTCCCAGATGGATGCGGGAGACCGGGTCCATCTGTCGGGCCGGCGCCTTGAGATTCTGAAAATCCAGGCGGAAGGGGATCCCGGGAAAGTGGTGGCACGCCCCTGGGCCGGAAAGGGAGAAAAGGATCTGGTCTGGTCGGGTCTGGGCCCGCGTGTATCCTATGAAGTGGCCCGGGCCATGAAGCGGATCCTCAACTCCTGTGCCATGCCGGATGACAGCGGCCTGATGACCCGGACCGGACAATTGCTCCGTCATGAACAGGCGTACCATGCAAAACCGGTGGTACTGGCCAACGGCATCGAGGTGGTTTCGGGCAGAAAGGCACGGTTTTGTTTTTGCACTTTTTTGGGCGCTGCCGGCAACCTGGTGCTGGAATGGGCCATCCGGGACCATTTCCAGGATGAGGACCTGGAGATCACCTCCAGTGAGACCGGGGTGGAATGTTCCCGGTGGATCCGGTTTGAAACATTGGCCCTGCCCGTTGAAAAAACCGCCTTCCATGCCTGGGTCGCTTCCCATTTCAAGGCGGTCCGGGGCCTGGTTCCCCTGAGCATTTTCTGGAAAACACTGCCCAAAGCCCTGATGGTGGAAGAAATCGCCGATTTTTTCTTTGACCGGCGGGTGGCGGAGGCTTTTGCCCGGTATCTTGCATCCAGCTCGGATATGGTTTCCGGCGATATGGCGGCCTTTGCCGGACCACACCCTGCTGTGGAAAAGGTCGAAGAATCCGCAACCTTGGAGATGGATGCCGGTATTTCCCTGCTGGATAGAGAAAAACAAAAGGTGCCGGCATTGGAGGCGTTCCCTTTTTTATCTCCCCGGTGGCAACGTCCCTGTTTCGATCCCGCCCGTTCTCTGACCGCCACCATGGTCAGCGATTATGTCTATTTCAGTCAGTGCGGCCGCAGGTTCTGCCTGAAATACCTGGGCATGGACCAGCCGGTTCAGGACCAGGACGGCCTCATGGACCTTGCCCGGGACCAGGGGATCCGCCACGAACAAGCCATGCTGGCATCCCTTGAGGAACAGGGGGAAATCCTGGTCGCCCCGGCACCGGGAGGGCCGGGGGAACCGATCTGGGAAGCGGGCCTGAGACTGCTGGAAGAAACAGTGGCACAGCTTATTGCCGGAAACGGGCCAACCGCCCGGCGGGTGTGGATCTCCCAATGCGGTCTTAAAACGGACCTGCTGGTGCCGCAATTTCCTGACATGGATGCTGTGGGGATCCCGGATCTTTTGAAGCTGGCACTGGAACCGGTGGATGATGGATCCGGCACAGACAGGGAGCGGCACCCGGTGGTGATCGAAGTTGGCGACATCAAGCGCAGTCCCGATCCCCGGTATCATCAGAAATGGCAGGTGGCGTTTTATGTGCAGGTTCTGGAAAAAATGATAACAGAACACAGGATTCCTGCCCGGGTCTCGCACCGCGGATTCATCGTCTCACCACAGCCCGGGGTCCGATCCCTGACAGCCGGAAAGATCCACAAGTTCGATTTAATCCCGTTCCTGACCGCCTTTCCCGGCCTGTATCACACCCTGGGCCGGATCCTGGCAGACCTGCCGGTCCATGCAGACCACCGGCTTCAAAACCGCTGCACTGCCTGTTCCGGGTTTTCCGGCTGCTACGCCGGGGCCCTTGCCCGTGAAGAGATCCAGTTTCTGCCCGCATTGACCCGGGGAGAGCTGATGGCACTGAGGCAGCTGGGCTGCACCACCCTGGAAAAGACTGCCAGGGTATTGGAAAACATGGCAGATGGCGGTGAGGAAGGTCCTTTGGCCATGAATCCCCGCCTTTCCCCGGGACAGCAAAAGAAACTGGCAGGGTGGTGCCATGCCTTTTTAACCAACCGCATCCGGCTTCACGAAAAAAAGACCCATCTGTTTCCGACCAATCTTTCCCGGATTTTTTTCATCCATGTGGAAACAGAGCAGCTGAGCGGACAGCCCCGGGTCCTGGGATGGCAGGTGTGGGAGCCGGGTACCCGGCAGGTGGTGGAATCCCGGGTATGGACCATGGAGAGCGACGATGCGCGTTGCCGGGTGTGGAAAACCTTTGCCGGGAAATTGGCGAGTCGCTGGGAGGAAAGCATCCATTCAGGTCAGGGCCCCCATATTTTCCATCTGGGTTTCCAATCCCGAAGGACACTGATTCAGTGGGCCGGGCAGGCACCGGAAAATTCATGTCACTTTCTCTGTCAGACCCAACCATCGCCGTGGACTGATCTTAAAACGGTATTGACCCGCCATTTTACCATGCCGGTGCCGGGTGCGGTTTCTTTTTACACTCTTGGCCATGTGTTTGGATGCAAACAGTCCCTGACACCGCCCTTGACCTTTTTCCACCAGAGCGGCGGTACTGCCTGTGACCTGGCGGCCCAGGAGGTGAAACAGGGTCTTGCCGTCATGACAGAAATTTTTGAAAAAGCGGTGTTGCGCCTGGAAAGTGGCTGGATCCGGGAATGGCCGGCCAAGGACGTTACAGATAAACGGGTCCTGCCCTATATTACCTTTATCCAGGAAGAACACCGGTTAAAAGACGCGGATATCCAGATGTTTCAGGAGCAGCCCCTGGCAGAACGGATGCAGCGGTTCCGGTCCCTCGGATACCTGAAATTTCACCATGCCCGCCTGGATCACGACGGGCGGTTTCTCCATATCTTTAAACTGTCGCCCCGAACCCTTCCGGCCAAGTTCCGCCAGGGGGATTTTCTCAAACTGGTGCCCCACGGCATGGCCGATATTCAGGGCGGATTTCCCGTCATTATGGCGGAATATGACATGGAGGCCGGAGAGGTGGGGCTTCTTTCCCGGTCCGGCAGGCTGCACTGCCACAAAGAGCTGTTCTATTCCCTTGAAGAGGATATGGATGACTGGAACCGGGAAAAGATGGTCCATTCCGCCACTGCCCTGTTTTCAGATGAAAGATATTGCCATGTGAGGCACCTGCTGGCAGGCGATGCCCTTCAAAGGCAGCCGGCAACCTCCCTTGACTGGGTGGAACAATGGCTGGCCCGGGATGACCACGGGTTGAACCCTGCCCAGCAGCAGGCCCTGATGCTGCCGTTTCAATATCAAACCGGTCTGATCCAGGGACCGCCCGGTACCGGGAAAACCCATCTTTTGGGGTGGATCATCATCGCCCTGATACTTGAGGCCCATGATGCCGGCAGACCGCTTCGCATCGGGGTCAGTGCACTGACCCACCAGGCCATTGACACGGTGTTGAAAAAGGTGGTCCTTCTGGCCGACCAATATTTGCCAGGTATGTTCCCGGGCCAGTGTGTCAAATGGGGGGAAAACAGGTCCCCTGAAACCTACCCATCCGCCCCTGGTGGAGAAACCGGAAATTCCGGGGGCCGGCCTGCCCCGGCTGTGGAACATGTCAAGGATGCCAGTGATCTTCCGACCCGGCCCTGGCTGATCCTGGGCGCCACCGGGTATGGGTTTTATTCGCTTTTCAACAGCAGGGACAAGGGATTTCCTTTGGCGCTTGACTGGATCATCTTTGACGAAGCCTCCCAGGTGCCGGTACCCCAGGCCCTGCTCAGTCTGATTTACGGCAGGGGAAATTTTTTGTTCCTGGGGGATGAAAATCAGCTTCCCCCCATTGTCATGGGAACCTACGACGATGAAGAGAACAGGGAGGACGGAAAGGACAAAGAAAACGGAAAGGACGGGGTGCGGTTCAACGGTTCCATCCTGTCCAATATTCGCAACCAATATCCTGCCTGTCACCAGGTCACCCTGAATACCACCTTTCGGATGAACCGGGAAATCTGCGCGTTTCCTTCCAAAATCTGGTACAGCAGCGTGCTTGCCCCGGCCCCGGGCGTGGACCGGGCACGGCTGTGCCTGGGGCCTGTCAAGGAAGAATATAAGGACCCCTTTGGTGACGGCCGGTGGTTCAGCCGGATCCTGGATCCGGAAAAACCGGTCACACTGGTCTTGACCGACCACCAGGGATGTTCCCAGCAATCCGATGAAGAGGCGGATATTCTGGCCGCACTGGCCTGCCGCCTGATATTCGGCCACGGGTTTCCTTCGGATCGGATGGCCATCATCACCCCTCACAGGGCCCAGAACAACGAAATCCGCAAACGGCTCGGAAAGATGATCTCAGACACGGGCCTGACCCGGAAAGGTATGGACTCAGACATGGGCCTGACTCCCAAGGGCATACAACTCCCCCTTGTGGACACGGTAGAACGGGTCCAGGGCGCGGAGCGGGACGTCATCTTCTTCGGCTTGACCGCCTCGGACCCGGATCACCTGACCAGGGAATTCCTGAACAGCCCCAACCGCCTCAACGTCGCTATGACCCGGGCCAGAAAAAAGCTGATCATCCTTGGCAGCAAGGCTTTTTTCTCCATGATCCCCGATACGGAAACCCTGCTGGTGAAAAACAGCTGTTTCAAGCAGTTATTAGCCCATTGCCGGGAAACAAATGCTGTTTTTTGGGATCTGCCTGAATGCCGGCATTGAAAATGGTCCGGACCGCCTGTTTTAAAGGTGTTTTTTGTCAACTGGTTATCTCCATGGTGTTTGTTAGCGCATGCCAGGTCAGATTTCCTTTTTACGTCTGGACTTCCAGAGGAGATTATGAAATGTACTATTGAGTGGTTTTTTACAGATACCTTGAATATTGTTGCGGTTCCGGAAAAAAGCACAAAGCGTCTCGGCCTGGTTTTAAGACGAATTTAAGAAAATAGAGACCATATAAATGACGAAACAAAAACTGACCATTGCTTTTGAAAGTGAAAAATTAACCTATAGCGATTTGGATGTTGACCTGTACAATACAGGCATCACCCAGATTCTTAGCGTGGCAGCCAGCCGCGGGCATGATCTTTATCATTTCAGCATGAGTGATCTTTACCGCCATGACGGAGCGGTTTATACCAGGGCTTCGGTGCTGCGGCTGCCGGAAAAATGGGAAGGGGAGCCCGTAACGGCCCACCAGTATTTAACCAAGGCGTTTGACCGCCCTTTAAAGCTTTCAGATATTGATATCTGCTTTGCCCGGGGCGATGATATCAGGAATGCGGATTCTCCTAATGTCGACCTGCTCAAAGAGCTGGATGACCGGGGTGCGCTCATGGAAAGCCTGGATGCCACCTTTTATACGACAGACAAATACGAGCTGACAAAGCGCCTGCCGGATGCGCCGCAGCCCGTGACCTTTGCGTGTATGTCACCCGAAGAGGCCTATGAAGCCATCGGCAGGCTGCCAAAAGATGAAGGGTATTTCGTTATCAAGGACCGGTTCGGTTTTGGGTGCGGGATGCAGGTGCACAGGGTCCGTTTTGACGATCCTGAGCTGGATCAGGTGATCGCCATGTACCTTTCCAAATATACCCATATCCTGATGCAGGAATTCTGCCCGGAGGTGAAAAACGGTGACATCGTGGTGACGTTCTTTGACGGGGAGCTGATCGCACCCATGTTCAGGGAGCCGGCTTACGGCCAGTGGAAAACCAACCTCTCTTTCGGCGCCAACCAGGTAGCCCATGCCCTGACCCGGGAGCAGGAGCAGATTGCCAGGGACGTCATCCGTAAGTTCCCTGAAATCCGGTATGCAGCGGTGGATATGCTGAGTACGGGAAAGGTCATTGAAATCAATGCTTATCCAGGCGGCCAGGGGCTCTATCAGATTTACGGCGTGTCAGTCGGCGCCATTATCATGGACAAAATAGAATCCGAACTCCTGGCCAAGGCGCCGCCTCCCTCCATTATTACGGCACCTGTTGTGGAACAACCCATGTCTCCGTGGAACAATGTCGAGGAGCTGTACAGGAAATTCAACGAACAGATACCGGTATTCGATGTATTCGGTCGGGAAACCTATGACCTGTATATCCAGGATCTCATCGATTTCACCCCCCGGTCCAACGATTACATCCTGTCCATTCCCCACGCAGGGGTGCTGGTGCCGGAGGCCTTTAAGGACCGCTTCACCCTGGACGACGAGTGCCTCAAAGAAATCGACCTGCTAAGTGATGTTCTTTACGAAGGTCTGGACGGTCTTCAGGTGGTTTCCCGGCTGGTCCCTTTTTTTGTGGACATGAACCGGACCCGGAACGGATATGATGGTGAAAACCTGCCCGGGCATCTGACCAACCCGGCCACGGAATACCACACCATTAAAGATGAAAAGATGCTGACCCGTCCTTACACGGGGGATGAATTTGCCCATATTATCCGTTACTATGACCTCTACCACAATATTATCTACCTGCTGGCCGAAAACATGATCCGGGAAAGGGGGTACGCCCTTATCATCGACGCCCATTCCATGTCCTCTGTGGGCTGGGGACGGGTGTATGACAAGGGCCGTGCCCGGAGCAATTTTGTCGTGGGCACGCTTGATGACAAATCCGCCGATGCAGAGATCATCCATTCCTTTTGCCAGGCCCTGGACAGCGCGGCCCAGCGGCATCACCTGGGCCTGACAACGGCCAAGAACGAACCCTATTCCGGCGGGTTTATCACAAGGAAGCACAATGATCCGGACAGCAACGTTCATGTTATCCAGCTTGAAGTGACCATGGATACCTATATGTATGAAGCAGTGGAAAAGGACAAATCCCGACGGTACGCTCTGAAACAGCCCCGGTTGAAGATGGTGCAGGATATTGTGAGCCACGCCATCGAGGCGGCCGGTGTAACGGCACGGCGGATTTATTCATAACCGCGTTATTTCTACTGTTTGGGCTATCCAAATTCTGAAAAATAAATATCCTGGACCACACCTTCTCCAAGAATCCGGTTCATTCGGGTCAGCAGCTCCTGCTTCAACAGGCGCTTGCCCTCCACTGTGGCCAGCTCCTCATATGTTTTGCCGGACAACAGCATCAGCGCCGAATCAATCAACAGCGGCTTCCACTCATCCATACGAGCTTCCGTGACCCGGGTCGTGATTCCCAGCATCACCCCCAGTTTCAAGGACCGGTTACTCGTGCCGGAACGCTGTGCCAGGTTTAACGTAAAGGTGTCCAGAGGATAGGTAACCGTTGCAGCTGAAGCCATGTTTGCCCTGTTTTCAACCGGGCTGCTCCCAACGTCTGTCTTCAGCAGTTTCCAGGCTGCGATACCGCCTATCTCCAGCAAAAAAAGCAGAACAATCAAAATATGGGCCAAAGAAATGGTCCGCCGGGATGATACTCTGTGTTTTATGGCCTTGTCAGTCATAACCTAGCCTGATAGTAATTTTTTATACCAAACGATAAATCAAATCTGGGTATGAATGAAAAAAGAAAAAAAGGCTGAACATGCAGAATTTTGATGCTGATGCAACCCGGCTATCTTTCTGTCTTTCATAAGACCCGTGGCTTTCCGTCCCTGTTTCACAACAGGTTTGGCCATTTACCAACTACCCACTATTTCTAAAGCAATCTGGTGGAATAGTCAAAGGAAAAATTTTTTTACCTGTTCAACAATGCGGTGATCCCGGTCTTTTGATGTTCAACCGGCCGGTTGATATGGGTCTTTTCCCCCTGTTCCATGCCCTGGCGGAAAGCGTTTTCATCCATCCGGAAAGAGGAGTAGTCTTGGATCAACCGGGGAAACAACCGGTTTTTTTCACGGTTGTTTTCAGTCTGGCACTGGACTCGCAACGCCCTGACGGCCGCGATTGGCAGGGAGGTATCTCCATGGATTGCGGCTTCAGCATTGTCCTGTTGGTTGAACATTGTTTCATGATTGGATCGGATGCCTTGCATGAATCCCGAATCAAACGCCACCTTGCCTGTCCGCTGGCCGGCATGTTTTTTCCGGAAATCCTGCCACAACCCTTTGGCTGTATTCAAAAGAAACCGGTACACATATTCAGCCACCACCAGTGCTTCCTGTTTGCCGATCAGGACCCCGGCCCTGTATTCCTCATCGGTTTGGGCATCATAGATGGTGGCGATCACACAACTGACAAAATAGAATTCCTCCAGAAAATTCAGAATCCTTTTTTCAATGGTTTCCATGCGTTTTTTGCCGCTGTGAAGATACAGAAACCGGATGTCTGAAGCAGCATCGGTGTCCCCGCTGGCGATCCGGTCCAGATTGTATTTGTTCAGCAGATAACTGGCTTTTCTGGATGCGGCCCGGGCTTCCGATTCATTGCTTGACTGTCCCAGTGCCAGTAATTTTTCTACCCGCCGCAACAGGGTTTGTGCCTTTTCCGGCAGGGTCCCCTTGAACGCTGCCAGATGTTCTTCCCGGGGACTGCTGAATCCGGCAAAAGCCGGGTGGACCCCCAGAATGTTACAGGCGGTTTTGAACCCCTGGCCGTGAACGTCGGCATTGTCGAAATATTCGCTGACATATTGATGGGCCATTTCATGTTTGAATATTTCCAGTACGATTTCCCAGGGGTTGTTTTCGATCAAATACCTGGAAATGGAAATGGTCTGAGTGCCCGGGGTCCAGTATCCCAGTCGGTTTTTTCCGGCAGTGATGGCCACGACGGGGGTGGGCAGAGAAACGCGTTGCTGATAACAGATATCGCCATGTTCTTTTTGCAGCTGTTTTGCCCAGCGGACTTCGATATCTTTTATTTTGTTTTGCATGGGTCGCCTTCTTGGGTCCATCCGGTTTACAGGGCCTCCAGTCGATACTGGTTCCGGCCGTTTTCTTTGGCCTGGTAGAGCTTCTGGTCGGCTTTGTTGATGAACCAGTCGGTGGGCAATGATCGATTGGGAACCGTGCTGATGCCGCCGAGGCTCACGGTGAGGTAAGGGGACACATCCGAGTCCGGGTTGGGGATTTCGAGGGCCATCACTTTGTCCAGGATTTTTCGGGCCAGGTTTTCGGTACCGTCCGGCTCGATGCCCGGCAGAACCATGCTGAACTCTTCGCCGCCATACCGGGCCACGAAATCGCCGGGTCGGCGCATCAGGGCTTCAAGGGTCTGCGCTACTTTTTTCAGGCAGTCATCGCCTTCCAGGTGACCATACCGGTCGTTGAAAGGTTTGAAATAGTCAATGTCAATCATCAGCAGCGTCAACATTATCTGGTTTCGTTCGCACCGTTTCCGCTCGTTTTCAAGGACCTCGTCGAATTTCCGGCGGTTGGGGATGCCGGTGAGTCCGTCCAGATAAGACATGGCTTCCAGTTTTTCGTTGGCCTGGACCAGTTCTTTGTTCAACCGGCCCAGTTTGCGGTTGTAGCGGGAAATGGAAATGTGGCGGTAAACGGCAAAAGATCCGATAATGCCCAGAGTCAAAAGAATCCCCCATAACAGGGTATAATTGAATCCCTGTTCATAGGTAAGGGTCATCCAGTTCTGAAAAATCTGTTTTTTTTCTTCCGGGGTCAGGGAATGGATCGCTTTTTCAACGACCTGGAACAACAGCGGATCATCCGCCCGAATGCCTGACTGAAGCTGGATTTCATCCGGCAGTTCCCCGGAGATTTTCAAATCGAACAGATTGTTTTCCTGGATGTGATATCCGATTTTCGGGGCTGTGTCCACCAGACCGAATACCTCTCCTTTCCGGACCT
>JAABUB010000094.1 GCA_011389575.1 Desulfotignum sp.
ATATTTTAATACCAATTTTATTCGTGAAATCGAAAAAGTACGATTTCCAGTATAATCGGTGTGCTGTTCGATGCCCAAAAGTTCTTTCCGCAGGAGATTATCCATGGATTTGCTCTGTATCATGCCTCCTTCCCAGCGCTTTACACTGGCAATACCAATTCCAATTTTTTTTGCCAGCCCTTTCTGGGTAAGGTTAACCCTTTTTCTGTGATGTATGATCTCCTGCCCGGTTAATAAACCGGTTTCTTTCCGGTAGGCATCTGAAATGTTTTTTTGCAAATCAGCTGTTTGTCCAACAGTTCCAATTTCCAATTTACAGCCGGGGCAAATATATATATTATCTTTATAATGGATATTCACACCTCTAAAAACTGTTTCTTTTTCTATTTTGGCAAGTATCATTTCCCTGTTACATGCAGGGCAGTATTCTATTGAAACTGGCATTCTTTCAACTCCTTTCTCTATTTTTATGAAGCGAAACAACATAACATATGTCATTTCTGAAAATTTGCATGCTGTGCGGGGGGACAAATCCACCCAGAAAAAAGATATCATAAGAGCAAAAAATATGGCCAAGACGATATAGGAGAACACCATGAAAACAAATACAAGTCCATACAATCCTTTGGATTATCTGGAAACACCAGAAGAAATCAATGAATACCTCAATGATGCGTTCATGGACGATGATCCCCAGGTGTTTCTGATTGCCCTGGGGCACCTGGCCAGAAAACAGGGTGTGCAGGTGGCTTATTCACGCAGCCCTGCTAAGCGACACCTCAACATTGATCCCGATTTACTGGCTGCAGGATGAATGCTTCAGCCCGGAATACATATCGATGCTTTCACCGGTTTCCAGGCATGCCTGGCGCTTCTTTCCGGTTCATATAATTTTTTTAACTCCAAAATTCATCTTCATTTATATCAAAACGCCGCAGGGCTGCTTTGATGACTGGAACGTGAATGGTTGTTTTTTTTCCGTGGTTTTTTATCGGGTACTGAGCACCTTTGCTTGATCCTTCGGAGTCGGGCTTCAGCAGAATAATTTCAGAACCCTTGCCACGGCTTCTTGCCATGGACATCACACCATATTTTTTCAGTTTTTTAATAAAATCTTTCAGGGTTAAGGGGTGGCGGTTAGGCATAAAAAAATGTATTGGGGGGCTCGCATGTTTTCGTGATCAGCCATGGCGGGATGATTTTTTCTGTATTAGTCAGGTTTTTCATTGAATGTCTGATTTTATATTTTCGTTCTACCTGTTCATTGCATTTGTAAAACTTCTGCCAGGCTTCCGGCGGTGCCGGGTGGAACAGGTTGTCAAGGTTGTCCTTGGTAAAGGCATAATCTATCTGGGCACATATAAGAGAAACGATTTCCCTCTGGTCATCATCAAAAGTCTCACCTACAGCAACAATATCAAGCTCCAGACAATGGGCCACAAAAAGTCCATCTTCCTTTGTTACCAGAACATTGGTTGTAAAGGATATGTCGTTACTTTTTTTGAGAACTTCAGCCACTTTTCCTCCAAAAATACGTGATATTTTATATATTTAAAATATCACCATGTATTTCATAACGTCAACAAAAATTCTAAGGCGGACGATGCACGCAACCCAAATCCCAGATGACATGAACCGCCTTATTTGCCGGAAAAATTGTGGCCAGGAAGATTATGGGCACTATCCGGGTACTGATTCTGAAGCTATAAGTTTCTGATTTTATTAAAAATTATGGCGGAAGTGCATGGGAATCGAACCCCGGCATAGCGTTTTAAATTATTGATTTTATTATAAATTTTTTAGTGATTTTTCAAACGGGACCAAAACGGGACCAAAGGACCGGGGCCAAGTGTTTATTTTTTCTTGTTGAATCTGGCCTTCAGTTTTTCCAGGGAATCTTGAATAGGTGGCTGCAACAGATCTTTTTCTATTTTTGACAGGTCTTCGTATTGTGCTTGTAAAAGGCACTTTACGATCTGATCGATCAGATCCGCCCCGAGTTCTCCCACCTTTTTAATATCACGGCTTTGATTTACGTGGCCTGGGCTGAATCGATACAGCTCATACAGCTGCACCCAGGTGTTGATCTGGAAAAAGGATTTTCCGCTGGGAATGAAAAATAAACTTCGCCGCACTTGGCATCCAACTGTTTCCGGCTTGTCTTTTTTCTGGGAGGTTGTTTTTACGAACAGACAGGGCTCATCTTTGGATGGGGTGTTGAGCAGAATCAGGTATTTATTACCTGTGAATCCGTTTTTGAAAACAAGGTCTTTGTGGTGAAAAATGTTCCCTCTTGTGTGCAATCAGGCGACTCCGAATATTTTGAACATCTCCCGTCGCTCCTCCATCCGGTCACTCGCTTCGGCCGGGGGAAGGCTTCCGCCATGGCCGTCTACCGCCAGCATATAGTCAATCGGACAGAACAAGCCTTTTTCCTTTTTCGTTTTGTCCCATGGTTCGTTCTTGAGGTGGGTGGATTCAACCATCTGATTGGCATCCGCGTCTTTGAAAATAAATGCAAGATCTTTAAGGATCTTAAGCTCTCGGGGCGAAAACCATTGGTCATCAAAAGCACGTCTCGGTTTGATTTTTTGAAACCCTTCATTTGGCAACGGATGTATTGCCTCAGACAGATCTTTGCCCATGTTCTCAGAGAGTTCCTCAAAAAGCTGTTTTGGCACCGGCCCCATTTCCCAGGCAAAATACTGAAACCCGGTAACGGATTTGCCGGTCTGTTTGAAATGATAAAAATCGAGAAAATACAACAATTTCATCATTTTAGTTTTGCCACACTTGTTTGTGTTTCCGGCAAAATAAACGATTGCATTGATCGTTTTCTCTCTATGGTTGGTAATGATCATAGTTAGATTATCGGCAGGAAATGCCGATTTGTCAAGGTATGATTATTTCACCACCTTGAGAAGCCCGGCCAGGTTTTTGCCGGATGAATCCATCAATTCCCGCTTCCTTGCAATCTGAGTTTCCGCATATCTGCGGACTGAATCCAGCCTGGCATGGTCGGTGAGCACCTGCAGATCTGACAGTGCCCCGCCCATTTCATTGACAAACTGGCTGCAGGATGAATGCTTCAGCCCGGAATACATATCAATGCTTTCACCGGTTTCCTTGCATGCCTGGCGCCATAACCGGTTGAGGGATTCCAGGGTGTAACGTTTTCCGTCTTTCCGGGCCCGGGGATTTTCAAACAGAAATTGTCCCGGCTGCCGGGCCAGGTAATCTATTTTGTAATCAGACAGCTTCGGAAAGGGCGGGATCTCCGGGATCCGCTTTGCCCGCCAGGCATAATCCAGAAAAGCATGAAAGCACATCATGACATTGTGCTTGACCTGTAGGTGTCAAGAATATTTTTTTCCATGTGGCTTTTTTATTGACAATGTGTATCTTATGGGATACATTCAACCCATGAAATACACACTCGAAACCACAAAGCAATATGACAAATGGTTCAGGAAACTGAAAGACTCATTGATCCGGATAAAGATCCTGGCCAGGTTGAGAGTGTATTATACCGTTAAAGACAAGAAGATTGTTGTTTTGCTGGCCGGTGGCGACAAGTCCAGCCAGCAGAACGATATCGATAAAGCGAGATTGTTATTGAAACAGATGGAGGAATAAACTATGGCCTTGGAAACAAAACTTTTTGATATTGCAGAACACCTGAACACGCCTGAAGACATCCGGGCGTTCCTGCAGGAAGTGTTGGAAACCGGAAATGAATCCGATTTTGTACATGCCCTGAACACCGCGGCCAGGGCAATGGGCATGAGCGAAGTGGCGAAAAAAGCGGGGGTGACCCGGGCGAGTCTTTACAAGTCGCTGTCAGAAAACGGCAACCCCAGATTTGTCACGATCAGTAAGGTCACCAAAGCCCTGGGATGCAAGCTGGCGGTGGCGTGATGCTGCCGGAAAACATTGAATCAGACCCTGTTCCAAGGGAAGTGGCGGAAAATATCAACCGGAGCGCCACCCTTGAAAAGCTTGCCCTGGCCATGGGCGTGTCAGTGGGTCAGGTGCAGGATTGAATCCAAGATGAAAGATCAAATACACTGGCTGCAACGGCTGAAGGGCCGGCTTTTGTTTGTCATTATGATAATCCCCGGCATCTGCCTCCTGCCAGGTCATGAGCAGGAGTTTGTTTTGGTTCACGTACACAACAGGTTTCTGTTTGACTATACGTCCAGCGTGATGATATTTAGGATGTAACAGTTATTCTTGGTGTCAAACTATTCAAAAACACAATTAATTCGAAATAAATGATTTGTATATATTCTTGAAATAATTCTAAATTTATGATATAAACATAAAAAATTAATTACCCATTTTATAAGTCAATCAAAGGATATGGCTATGGCACGGACAATAAAAGAGTGTTTAGAACGAGGACCATCCACATCCAAAGAGATCCAGGCGGTGACAGGCTTGAGCCAGAGTTCTGTGGCCCGTAGGCTTAAAGACATGGGTGATAAGGTTGTGCAGATACAAGAGGGCCGTTCAATCAGGTATGCAGCAACATGCAATGCTTTTGGAGGTAATGACAAGCTGCCATTAGGCATTGCGGGGCCCCAAGGAAACTCTTCTATAATCGCACATATACGCCCATTGAGCCACGGTGGTTTTTTTGTAGAACCGGCACATGATATTCCCCCCATGTTGTTGGGCGGCAATAATGGGTTATTTGAGGACCTGCCATATTACCTTTTTGATTTAAGACCCCAAGGATTTTTAGGGTGGCAAATAGCCCGAAAAATAGCATCACAATCCGAAGGTTTTCCGTCAGATCCAAGGCTCTGGACCAATAACCACATTGGGAGATATTTGATTTCCAACGGTGAGGACCTGCCCGGAAATCTCATATTTGGAGAGCAGTCTTTGTTGCGTGTTCAGCGCAAACCAGTGGCTGTTTCTGAAAGTGATTATCCAGGGCTTGCAGACAACGTGATGAAAGGTGAACTTCCAGGGTCTTCTGCCGGGGGTGAACACCCGAAATTCACAGCGTACAACGGCAATCTTGACTCCCATGTCATCGTTAAGTTTTCACCCGGGGGTGATAATGAAATTGCTCAAAGATGGAAAGATATCCTGGTTACCGAATATCATGCGGCCAAGGTTATCAACAATGCCATTTCCCCCGCTGCGGATACCAGATTATTTGAGATGGACGGAAGGTATTTTATTGAGATGCAACGATTTGACAGACATGGAGAGTTTGGAAGGTCATCAATGATTTCTCTGAAATCCATTGATGATGAATTTGCCGGCATTGGCCACAACTGGGTGACAGTAATGACCGAATTGTTCAACAGCAACCTGGTCAGTGAAAAAGATCTAATTACATCCAAATCTTTATGGTATTTTGGCCGGCTTATCAATAATGTTGACATGCACCTGGGCAACCTGAGCCTGGCCATGGAGAAAAAATCCTTCAGTCTGTTACCGGTCTATGATATGTGCTCAATGGGATTTGCCCCGAGAAGCGATGCTGAGGTTCAACCTTTTTCTTTTGAGGCATCCGATATTTTGAATGCTGATGTCAGCGATCATGAGATTGAAAAGATAAAAGGTCTGGCATATGATTTTTGGGAGGATGTTTCCAAAGACGATAGAATTTCCCGGCAATTTAAAAATTTTTTAGACCGGGGGAATCCGGTTGAAAAAAGTTCCCTGAAAAAAGGATAAACCATATGTGGAACCAATTAACAAAAGCACGGTCGGAATATAAATCCCTGGGACTGGAATCTTCTTTGGATTATGAAAAGTTTGCGATGATCTCCATTGTCTACAATTCTACAAAGATTGAGGGTTGCAGTTTGGATGAAGGGGATACAAAACTGCTTCTTACCGAAGATCTCACAGCCAAAGGCAAACCCCTGACTGATCATATGATGGTCAAAGATCATTTTGAGGCTTTCCTTTACATAAATGAACAGGCTGCCCGGAAAAGAGTGCTTTCCATTGATTATGTGAAAGAGGTGAATGCCCTTGTCAAAAAACGGACCGGCGGGATTGAAAAAAACATCCTGGGGGATTTTGATTCTTCGAAAGGGGAATTGAGGACCGCACCTGCGTATACCGATACCCGATATTTCAAAAATCATGAAAAAATTAAACCACTGCTCGAACAATTGTGCCAAAAGATCAATGATCAGCTGGATTCTGTGTCTGGGAATGATTGTGTCGCACTGGCTGCGGATATCCATTATCATATTGTTGATATCCACCCGTTTGCGGATGGTAACGGAAGAACGGCCAGGCTTTTCATGAATTATATTCAGCTTTACCACAATGAACCGCTGATCAAAATTTTTACTGAAGACCGGCGAGATTACCTGGAAGCCCTTCAGCAAACCGACAATACAAAAGACATCAATATTTTTAGAATATTTATTTGTGAACAGCAAATCAAGTTTTTCAAACATGAAATTGCAAAATACAAGGATATGGAGGCGGATTCCGGATTGACAATGTAAACAGAAGTTTTAAGGCGGGATACAGAAGGAAAGAAATGACCACCATTGAAAAAGGCAGCTACAATGTATACCGGGATCTGGAATGCCCGGAAGCCGACACCATTTATGTGAAGGCACGTTTGGCTGCCAGAATCAGGGAGATCATCGAAGACCGGCATCTGACTGAGCAGCAGGCAGCCGATATCCTGGGAATGCCTCAACCCATCCTGTCAGGGATGCTCCGGGGTAAATTCCGGGGGATCAGTGAGACCAAGATGACCTCACGCCTCAACCGTCTGGGCGGTTTTGCATTTAACTTCCGCGTCTGATAAAACTTCAATCGGTTTGCTTCTGGGGAATGAATGGGGAACTATTTTTTTAATCCCAACTTATTGAAATTATTGAATAATATGGCGGAAGTGCATGGGAATCGAACCCACCCGGGACGGTATTAACGCCCCACATCGGATTTGAAGTCCGAGGGCCCCACCAGTGAGCCGCGCACTTCCGCATCAACAGGAAAGTTGAGATACTGGCACATACCTATACTGCACGCCTTTTTTTGTCAATGTCTTTTTCCATTCGCCTGTCCGGATTTGGTCTGGAATTAATCAGGTAAGTCTAGTATATACAGACATTTTTATGTAATGTGCAAAAGGATGGTATTTATGATAAATTCACAAAGACTGGCCGAGCGGTTCACCATGCTGGCCCAGATCGATTCCGAATCGCGCCATGAAGCACAGGTGGCAGGGGAAATTGAAAAAATTCTCATTGGTATGGGGGCGGTTGTCCGGTATGATACGGCAAAAGAAAAAACCGGGGGGGACTGCTCCAATCTGGTGGCAAAATTTGCCGGCAACCGGCAGGTGCGGCCTTTGTTTTTGTCCGGGCATATGGACACGGTGGTGCCGGGCAAAGGGGTGAACGTCACTTTTGCGGACGGTGTTTTCAAAAGCGACGGCACCACCATCCTGGGATCGGATGACAAGTCCGCCATTGCCATTATCCTGGAGGTGATGGATGTGGTAAAGGAAAACAACCTGCCCTGTCCGCCGGTGGAAATTATTTTCACGGTGTGCGAGGAGATCGGGCTGCTGGGAGCCAAACATTTTGACCTGTCTTTGATCGATGCAAAGTTCGGGTATATTCTGGATTCTACGGACACCGAAGGGATTGTGACCCGGGCACCGGCCGCCAACAAGATTTTCATCACCATGCACGGCAGGGCCGCCCATGCCGGGGCTGCCCCGGAAAAAGGGGTGAGCGCCATCTATGCGGCTGCCAGGGCCATATCCCAGCTGGAACTGGGGCGTATAGACAGCGAGACCACCTGCAATCTGGGCATTATCACCGGGGGCATGGCTACCAATATCATCCCGGAAAAGGTGGAGATCAAAGGAGAAGCCCGGTCCCATGACCTGGAAAAGCTCAGTGCCGTGACCAATAATATAGTAAAGGCATTTGCAGAGACCGCCCGGGACCTGCAGGGGGAAGATACCGTGCCCCGGGCGGAAACTGTGGTGGAAAATGATTTTCCCAACACCGCCATTCCAGAGGACCATGAAGCGGTTGTGCTGGCCAGGAAAGCGGCCGGCAATCTGGGCAGAACCCTGGAGAGCAAGACCATCGGCGGCGGGGCTGATGCCAATGTTTTCTTTGGCCAGGGCATTGTGGCCGGGGTTCTGGGCACGGGCATGACCGATGTGCATACAGTGAATGAATCCATTGCCTTAAAAGACATGGAAGACACCGCCCGCCTGGTACTGGAAATCCTTCAGGTGCATGCGGCCGGAGACAATGCATAGATGATACTGTACCTGGACATGGTCTCCGGCATCAGCGGGGACATGTGCCTGGGGGCCCTGGTGGACCTGGGGGTGGACCCGGACTGGCTGGAAGCGCAGCTCACACCCTTGTTCGGGGGGTTCCGTATCACAGCAAAACCGGTGTTCCGCAGCCACCTGCGGGCGGTGGACCTGACCGTGGCGGTGACGGATACCAAAACATCCAGACGCTATGCAGATATCAGGGCTTTGATCCAGGGATCCAACCTGTCTGCATATGTGAAGAAAAACAGCCTGGCAGCCTTTGAAAAGATTGCCAAAGCAGAGGCCGCCATCCACGGGCATGACCTGGAAGATGTGCATTTTCATGAGATCGGGGGCATCGATTCCCTGGTGGACATCCTTGGTACATTTTTGTGCATGGAAAAACTGGGCATCACAGCGGTGCATGCCTCTGCCGTGCCCCTGGGCTCCGGGTTTGTTGACTGCGCCCACGGCAGAATCCCGGTGCCGGTGCCGGCCACCCTGGCCATCCTGGAAGGGATTCCCGTGATTGGATCAGATGCCAAAACCGAAATCGTCACCCCCACCGGTGCAGCCCTGGCCGTCACCCTGGCCACCCGGTTCGGCCCTGTGCCCCCCATGCAGATTGTCAAAACCGGGTATGGTGCCGGCAAAAGAGATACCGGCGCCAGTGTGCCCAACCTGCTGCGCATGGTGCTGGGTAAAAAGGTTGAAACATCTGAGCCCGGCTGTGAATGCCTTTTGAAAAACGCATTTCATGACAGGGCAGGGCAGGCGTATATCCTGCATGAACGCATCGCAGTCCTCACCACCCAGGTGGATGACTTGAACCCGGAGCTCCTGGGCTTTGTCATGGACCTTCTGCTGGAAAAAGGGGCCCTGGATGTGACCTACACCCCGGTATACATGAAAAAGAACCGCCCCGGCACCTGCATTGAGGTGCTGTGCACCCTGGAGGACCTGGATGCCATGGTCTATGAAATCCTAACCCAGACCACAGCCATTGGCGTGCGCTACCACATCAGCGACCGCGCAGTGCTGCACCGCGAGTCCTGTCAAATGGATACAGTGTTCGGGCCGGTGGATGCCAAAAAAATCAAAAATCCGGACGGCAGTGTACGCATGGTTCCTGAATACGAGGCCCTGGCAAAAATTGCCCGGCAGCAGGGCATGCCCCTTAAGGTCGTCTATGAAAAGGTGGCAGGAAATCCCCTTGACAGGAAAATGAACAGATTATAGATACATAAGGATGGCAATGCCATGACAGGCCTTTGGAAAAATCAACTGATTATGCTGGCAGCAACCGGATTTGGCCTGGGATACAGCCCGGTGGCCCCCGGTACCCTGGGCACCCTGGCAGCCCTGCCGTTCATCTGGCTTTTCACTTACATGCCCGGGGCAGGCGGCACTTTTTTTTTGGTGTGCTTTTTGCTGGCATCGGTGTTTGTGGCGGACAGGGCGGAAAAAATATTGGGCAGAAAAGATCCCGGCACCATTGTCATCGATGAAATGGCCGGATACTGGGTGACCATGTGCCTGGTGCCGTTGACATGGGTCACCCTGTTGACGGGATTTATTGCATTCAGGTGTTTTGATATAGTAAAGTTCGGCCCGGTGCGGTATTTTGAAAAAAACTTTTCCGGCGGTGCCGGCATTGTTCTGGATGATATCATGGCAGGGGTGCTGGCAGCACTCACTGTAAAATGTTTATATATTTTGGGGTTGCACTAGGAGAAAAAAATGGAAAAAAACGCAGACAAGGACAAGGCAGTACAGTCCGCCATGGGGCAGATTGAACGCCAGTTCGGCAAAGGCTCCATCATGAAACTGGGGGGCCGGGTGGTGGAATCGGTGCCGGTGATCCGGTCCGGCTCCCTGGCCCTGGACAAGGCCCTGGGAGTGGGCGGCTATCCCAGGGGCCGGGTGGTGGAAATTTATGGTCCTGAATCATCAGGAAAGACCACCCTGGCACTGCATGCCGTGGCCCAGGCCCAGAAAAAAGGCGGTATTGCCGCCTTTATCGATGCTGAGCATGCCCTGGATGTGGGATATGCCAAAAAACTGGGGGTGGACTGTGATGAACTGCTGGTGTCCCAGCCCGATACCGGAGAGCAGGCCCTGGAAATTGCAGACATGCTCATCCGCTCCGGCGGCATCGATGTCCTGATTGTGGATTCCGTGGCCGCCCTGGTGCCCCGTTCCGAAATCGAAGGAGAGATGGGCGATTCCCACATGGGACTCCAGGCCCGGCTCATGTCCCAGGCCCTGCGCAAACTGGCCGGCACCCTGGGAAAGACCCATACCACCATTATTTTCATCAACCAGATCCGCATGAAGATCGGGGTGGTGTACGGCAATCCCGAGACCACCACCGGCGGTAACGCTTTGAAATTTTATTCGACCATGCGCCTGGAGATCAGAAAGGTTTCCGCCATCAAGGAGGGCCAGGATATCACCGGCAACCGGACCCGGGTCAAGGTGGTGAAAAACAAACTGGCCCCGCCGTTCAAGAATGTGGAATTTGATATCATGTACGGAGAGGGTATCTCCCGCACAGGAGATCTGCTGGATATGGGTGTAACCCTGAACATTGTGGACAAAAGCGGTTCCTGGTATTCTTTTGAAGGGGAGCGCATCGGCCAGGGCAGGGAAAACGTCAAGGTCTTTCTCACGGAAAATCCGGATATCTTCAACAAAATTGAATCCAAAGTCCGGGCGGAACTGGGTATTTCAGATGTGGTGGCTGAAAATGGTCAAAAGGCAAATAAAAAGGGATGAGGGATGAGGAGCAGACACTATGACAGGCAATGAAGCCCGGAAAATTTTTATCGATTATTTTAAAAAGCATGGCCACCAGGTGGTGAGATCTTCGTCTCTTGTTCCCCAGGACGACCCCACCCTGCTGTTTGTCAATGCCGGCATGGTCCAGTTCAAACGCGTGTTCACAGGAGATGAAAAACGCGATTATCAGCGGGCGGTCACATCCCAGAAATGTGTCCGGGCCGGGGGCAAGCACAATGATCTGGAAAATGTGGGGTACACAGCCCGGCACCATACCTTTTTTGAGATGCTGGGCAATTTTTCTTTTGGGGATTATTTCAAGGAAAAAGCCATTGCCATGGGCTGGGACCTGCTCACCAGCGGGTACGGGTTTGATCCGGACAAGCTGCATGTGTCGGTGTATAAAGATGATGACGAAGCCTATGCCATCTGGCAGGACCAGGTGGGGGTGCCGGAAGAGCGCATCTCCCGGCTGGGGGAGGAGGACAATTTCTGGGCCATGGGGGACACCGGTCCCTGCGGGCCCTGCAGCGAGATCCACATCGACCGGGGAGAAGATTATGGGTGCGGGCAGCCCGGCTGTGCTGTAGGATGCGACTGCGACCGGTGGCTGGAGCTGTGGAACCTGGTGTTCATGCAGTTTTACAGAGATGAAACAGGGACCATGACCCCGCTGCCCAAACCCAGCATTGACACGGGCCTGGGCCTGGAGCGCATCATTTCCGTGCTCCAGGATGTGCCCACCAATTTTGATACCGACCTGTTTGTGCCCATCATGGAAAAGGTGGGGCAGCTGTCCGGCCGAAAGCGGGGGGAATCAGACCAGGTTGAGGTGGCCATGAAGGTGATCGCCGACCATTCCCGGGCCGCCGCCTTTCTGATCTGCGACGGGGTCCTGCCGTCCAACGAGGGGCGGGGGTATGTGCTGCGGCGCATCATGCGCCGGGCAATCCGCTACGGCCGCAGCATCGGTCTGACCAAACCTTTTCTCCATGAAACCGTGCAGACCGTGTTTGCCATCATGGACCAGGCCTATCCCGAGCTCAAGGAATCTGCCGCCTTTATCCTCAAGGTGGTGAGAAATGAAGAGGAAAAATTTCTGGAAACACTGGACACGGGCATGAAGCTGCTGGAAGCCACCAT
>JAABUB010000095.1 GCA_011389575.1 Desulfotignum sp.
TCTTTCCATGTTAACCAAACGGGCAATGGCACCGCCGGTGGGATAATACACCCCTGTGACCCCGCCGGTCCCGATGGTGACAAATGTCTGCTCCGCCTGAACCGGTGCGGACCCAAAGAAAAGAACCATACCGAAAAACGCTGTGATTGCCAATACCAGTAATTTTTTCATCTAAACCTCCATATAAATTTAAATTATAAGCAAAAATGCAGACAATATTCCTGCACCATGTATCATTCTTCTTTTTTGATTTTCCTCCTTTCTTTTTTTTAACTGCACGAATTTACATTACACTGAAATTATCTGAAAACAGGTATACCCTGACTATCGTATGTGGGCACCCTTCAGGAATCTATCGCCTTCCTGTTTTTTTGTAAACCTATTTTTTCAGGATAATTCTGGCATCCACCACATCCAGACCCTGTTCATACAAAAGGACCGGATTCAGATCCATTTCCTGGATCTCGGGATAGGATTCCACCAGTTCCGAACAGATGCCCAAAAGCTTGCGCAACGCTTTTTTGTCATATCCTTTTTGTCCCCGGACACCACCCAATATTACCGAAGACCTTGTATCCTCAATCATTTTCTTGCATGATGCAGGAGATACCGGCAGCACCCAGAAGGTCACATCCTTCATGATCTCCACCATGATGCCCCCGAGACCGTACATGATCACCGGCCCGAACTGCTCATCGATCTTGGTGCCGATGATGATTTCCAAACCTTTGGCTGCCATGGGTGCCACCAGCACCCCCCTGATGTCGGCACCGGCATCATAGATGCGGGCATTTTCCATGATGATGTCAAATGCCGCCTTTACCTGGGATTCATCTTTGATATTGAGCATCACCCCGTTGGCATCACTTTTGTGCAGGATATCAGGGGATACGATTTTCATGACCACATGGCCGTCAATTTTTTCAGCGATGGCCACAGCCTCTTGCGCGGTTTTGGCCAAACCGCCCACAGATGTAGGTGCCCCGTGCAGTTTGATCAGCTGCTTGGCTTCATGCTCCAGCAGTACATGGCGGCCTTCGGCCAGGGCTGCCTGGATGACGGCATTGCCTTCAGGCCTGGCTTTTTCCCGCCAGTTGAGCACAAAATTGGTTTTGGCATGGTAGGTCTTCAAGTAATTGCCGTAAGTGCACAGGCAGGCCATGCTTTTGCAGGCAATGTCCAGAGAATCATGTACCGGAATATCATAATGCCGCAGCAGATCCAGGGCATGGGAATCATAGGCACTGTACAGAGAATGCACAAAAACGGGTTTGCCGCGCTTTTTGCCCATGGCCCCCAGGCGGTGGGCCGCCTGTTCTTCGCCGATGGCCAGACTTTTGTCAAACCGGATCCCGTATCCGCCGAACAGCCCCACAATGAGAAGACCGCCCACGGCAGGATCCTTGAGCAAAATCTTGGCACAGTCGGCAAATATGCTGGGATCCGCATCAGTACCCCCGGCCACATCCACAGGATTGATCACAGAGGCGGCTTCGGGCAGCAGTTTTTTTAAATTTTCCCTTGTTTTTTCAGACAGATCAGCCAGCTGGATCCCGTAATCCGACAGCAGGTCTGCTGCAATGGTGGCATGCCCCCCGCCGTCTGCCAGCACCGCAATGGCATTGTTTTTCACCGGGGGCTGGCTGGACAGGGTTTCGGCCACCGGAAACAGTTCATCGGAATTTTCGATCACAATAATCCCTGCCCGTTCATAGGCGGACTTGGCCACCTGTCCCATACCGGCCAGAGATCCTGTGTGTGATCCGGCAGACTTGCGGCCCTTGGCTGACCGGCCGCTTTTGAGCAGGATGATGGGTTTTTCAATACTGGTCTGGTAGGCTTCCTGTAAAAATTCTCTGCCCTGGCTCATACCTTCCACATACATGAGAATGGCTTTGGTGTCCGGATCATTTCTGAAAAAAGACAGGTACTCATGAAATTTGATATCTGACTCATTGCCCACCCCCACATAGTAGGTGAAGCCGCCGTGCTTTCGGATGGTGGCCTCGGTGATCAGGGTCAAAGCCATGTTGCCGCTCTGGCACAGCAAAGCGATACTGCCCCGTGGCACATCCTGAATACCCACAAGATTCATATTGCTTTTCAAATTGATCATGCCCGAGGTGTTGGGTCCGATGAGCCGGACCTGATTTGCTTTGGCTGCATCCACCATTTCCTGTTCCAGGATGCGGCCTTTTTCTCCGAGTTCCCGGAATCCGCCGGCAATGATCACCGCGCCTGCCACGCCTTTGGCACCGCAGTTTTCCAGAATTTTGGGAATGGTTCCGGCCGGGGTGGTGATCAGGGCCAGGTCCACTTTGTCCGGGATATCTGTGATATCTTTAAAGCACTTCAGCCCCAAAATGGTATCTTCTTTGGGATTAACCGGGTAGATCTCACCTTCAAACCCGTCTGCCAGAAGGGTTTTAATGGCCTGATACCCTCTTTTGGTCTTGTTCCGGGACGCACCGATAATGGCAACGGATTTTGCATTCAATACATGTTCCAGCATGAATTTTTCCTTTATTTATTTTTGCGGCCGGCAAATTCATCCAGAGATGTCTGCCGTTCTTTGGTGGATACACAGGCCAGACAGGCTTCAATCTCATAATCCATAAGCGCCTCCAGGCTGGTTTCTCCGGCTGCCATGCCCAGCCCTTTTTTAATGAGCTTTAAAGAAAAAGCGGAATTGGCACTGATTTTATCTGCCATGGCAAAGGCTTCATCCATGAGCTGTTCCAGGGGGACCGATTTGTTCACCAGACCGATGCGGCAGGCTTCTTCTCCGGTGATGTTTTCAGCGGTAAACAGCAGTTCTTTTGCCTTGCCCGGCCCCACCAGGTCCTGTATGAGACGGAAGGCCCCGCCTGTGACCGAAGAGGTGACCTTTGCCTCGGGTGATCCGATCAGGGCATTGGCCGCGGCAATACGGATATCACAGGCCAGGGCCAGTTCATAGCCGGATCCCAGGGCATACCCGTTTATGGCGGCGATGGTGGGTTTTTCAAACCGCAGAATTTTTCTGGATGCCTCCTGAAGGGATTCCAGGTACAGCCGGTAGTCTTCAATACTGCGGCCTTTGGAATCCTTCAGATCTGCACCGGTGGAAAAGGCACGGCCTTCTCCGGTAATAATCAGGGCCTTGATCTGGTCATCCTGCCCCAGCATATCCAGAGCATCCATCATTTCCTTCCACAGCTGGCGGTTCATGGCATTGAGCACCTTTGGTCTGTTCAGCTTGATCAGGCCCACCTGGTTTCTGGTTTCCTTTACAATTGTTTCATACGCCATAGCATTTGCCTTTATAATGATAAAGTTGCGTTAATAATAAAAAAAATTCCGGAAATTATTCTGTCTTGAGAACCGATAAAAAAGCAGACTGGGGAATTTCCACCGACCCCACCATCTTCATGCGTTTTTTGCCTTTTTTCTGCTTTTCCAGCAGTTTGCGTTTCCGGGAGATATCTCCGCCATAACATTTGGCGGTGACATCCTTTCGAAACGCGGAAATAGTTTCCCTGGAAATAATCTTGCCGCCGATGGCCCCCTGGATGGGAATTTTGAACTGCTGCCTGGGGATTTCCTCTCTGAGTTTTTTACAGGCTGCCCTGGCCCGGGCCTCTGCCTTGTCCCTGTGAATAAGAATGGACAACGCATCCACCCGTTCTGCGTTGATAAGAAAATCCAGTTTCACCAGGTCGGTTTCCTGGTATCCGGAAATCTCATAATCAAAAGACCCGTATCCCTGGGTCACGGATTTGAGCCGGTCATAAAACTCATACACCACCTCTGCCAGGGGCAGCTCAAATTTCATTTCCATGCGGTTGGAAGTCAGGTATTGATAGGTTTTGCTCACCCCCCGAAACTCATGGCACACCTGCATGACATTGCCCATGTACCGGTCCGGCACAATAATGGTGGCATCGATAAAGGGTTCTCTGACCTTGACAATCTCGGCCGGATCAGGATAGTTCACCGGATTGTCTATGATCAGCACCTCCCCGTCCGTGGTGGTGATCTCATACTGCACAGAAGGGGAAGTCAGGATCAAAGAAATATCATACTCGCGCTCCAGACGTTCCTGGACCACTTCCAGGTGAAGCAGCCCCAGAAACCCGCACCGGTATCCGAATCCCAGGGCAGCTGAGCTGTCTTTTTCATAGATGAGAGAGGCATCATTGAGCTTGAGCCGTTCCAGGGCTTCGGTGAGCTCTGCATAATCATCTGATGCCACAGGATACATGGAGGAAAACACCACGGGCGTGGGTTCCCGGAACCCTCCCACCGCTTTTTCACAGGGCCGGTCCGCCATGGTGATGGTATCTCCGATCTTGACATCGGCAATGTTTTTGATCCCGGCGATGAGATACCCCACCTGACCCCCGTACAGGCTTTTCTGGGGCACTCTTTTGATCTGGAACAACCCCACTTCCTCCACCTTGTATTGGGAATCATTCTGCATGAACAAGATGGTGTCCCCTTTTTGAATGGTGCCGTCAAATATCCTGAAATGCACAATGGTGCCGCGAAAGGTGTCATAGTGGGAATCAAAGATCAGGGCCTTGAACCGGTTGTCAGGATCGACTTTGGGCGGGGGGATGGCTGCCGCCACAGCAGGAAATATCTCATCCACTCCCTTGCCGGTTTTGGCAGATACCAGAAGAGCGTTTTCTCTGTCCAGCCCCAGATCTTCTTCAATCTGGTTTTTCACCCATTCAATTTCCGCGGACGGCAGATCGATCTTGTTGATGACAGGAATGATGGTCAGATCAAGTTCCATGGCCAGGTACAGATTGGCCAGGGTCTGGGCTTCCACCCCCTGGGAGGCATCCACAATGATCAAGGCGCCTTCGCATGATTTCAGGGCACGGGAAACTTCATAGGAAAAATCCACATGTCCCGGGGTGTCGATGAGATTCAACAGATACTCGGTGCCGTCCTGTGCAGTATAGGGCAAAGACACTGTCTGGGATTTAATGGTGATGCCGCGTTCTCTTTCAATGTCCATGGAATCTAAAATCTGTTCTTTCATATCCCGGTCGGAAACAATCCCGGTCAATTGGATCAGCCGGTCCGACAGGGTGGATTTGCCATGATCGATATGGGCGATGATGGAAAAATTACGGATCTGTTTTTGAGGAATCTTCAATGGTGCTCCAAACTAAGAGTTGACAAGTATCATGTTTCTAAGTTAAGTTTCTTGTTCATATAAATTTCTGGTTCATACATGTATCAATTGTAGGAAAGCGTGTCAAGATAAGCCCATATGAGCAACCCAAGTTTCCTGGAGAATATAATAAAATGGCATGTGCCATCCTGATTGTTGACGATGATGTTGCCATCAAAGATTCTGTGGAAGAATATCTCACGATTCTCTCCTACCGGGTGCAAAGCGCTTCCAGTGCCGAAGAAGCCCTGGAAAAACTGAAATCCTTCCCTGCTGATGTGGTACTTACCGATATCATGATGCAGGGAATGGACGGCCTGGAACTGACCCGCAGAATCAAGGGAAAATATGACACTGATGTCATTGTCATGACCGGTTACAGTGCAGACTACTCCTATGAAGAAGCAGTAAAAACCGGTGCCAGTGATTTTATTTTCAAGCCTTTCCGTTTCGAGGAACTGAATCTGCGCATCAAACGGGTGCTGCGGGAAGCAGGTTTCAAAAAAGAACGGACCAGGCTGCTCAAGGAACTGGAACAACTGGCCATCACCGATGCATTGACCAAATTGTTCAATTCCCGCCATTTTTTCCGGCAGATAAAACAGGAAATGGAGCGCCACGACCGCTATGACCATGCCTTGTCCCTGATGATTCTGGACATTGACCATTTCAAGCTTTACAATGATTCCTGGGGCCACCTGGAAGGAGACAAGGTGCTCATGGCCATCGGCCGGATCATCAACTCCTGCATGCGGTCCATGGATACAGCCTATAGATACGGGGGAGAAGAATTTGCCATTCTGCTGCCTGAAACCAGGCTGAAAAAAGCCTGTGTGGTGGGCAACAGAATCCGGGATCTTATCAGTTCGGCGGTATTTGAACCCCGGCCCGGGAAATACTGCTCAGTGACCATCAGCATAGGCGCCGGTGAACTCAAGGAGGGAGAAGATTTCACCTCTTTTATCCAGCGTACTGACCGGGCCCTGTATAAATCAAAAGAAGACGGCCGAAACAGACTCACGTATTGCTGATACCCGGAAGGGAATGTATCTGCATGCTCAGATCCACAGCCTGTGCCTGATGGGTCAAAGCGCCGCAGGAAATCACATCCACACCGGTGGCAGCTATGGCATGCAGGGTATCAAGTGACACATTGCCCGAGGCTTCCACCACAGCCCGGCCATTGATAAAAGCCACTGCTTCAGCCATGGCCTTGCAGGACATGTTGTCCAGCATGATAACATCAGCGCCGGCTGACAACGCCTGTTTTACCTGCTCCATATCAGACACTTCCACTTCGATTTTCATCAAATGGGATGCCTGTTTTTGCACCGCCTCCACTGCAGCTGCTATGCTTCCGGCCACGGCAATGTGATTGTCTTTGATCAGGATCCCGTCATACAGAGAAAATCTGTGGTTACAGCCTCCGCCTGCCCTTACCGCCTGTTTTTCCAGCCGGCGCCATCCCGGGGTGGTTTTCCTGGTATCGGTGAGCCGGACCCGGCTGTGTCCAAGGGCCTGCATATAGGTTTTTGTCAAAGTGGCAATGCCGGACAGGCGCTGCAAAAAGTTCAATGCCACCCGTTCCCCCTTGAGCATGCACAGCAGATCTCCTGTTGCCTCCAGCACCACACTGCCTTTTTGTACAGTATCTCCATCTGTGTACATCATCTGAATATGCATGCCCGGATCCAGCATGCAAAAGGTTTTTCGGGCAACCTGTGTGCCGGCCAGAACGCAGTCCTGTTTGGCAATGATAATGCCTGTCCCCTGCCGGGATGCAGGCAGAATGCTTTCAGAGGTGATATCCCCCAGCCCTGCATCCTCAAACAGGGCCAGAGAGATAATCTGTTCTATCATATCCATGGGTTATGCCAGATCCTGAATGCGTTTGAGATTGGCTGCCAGCTTTTCATTTTTCTCAGAAAGGTCGGTATGTCTGGCATTGACTTTATCAATGACATCCTGGGGCGCTTTTTCCAGAAAACTGTCATTGCTGAGCCGTTTCTGCACGCCTATCAATTCTTTGGTGTTTTTATCCAGTTCCTTTTCCAGACGTCCAATTTCTTTTTCAAAATCTATGACCCCTTCCAGGGGAACAAAACAGGTGGTGCCTGCTGTCACTGAACTGGCACAGGAGGCCGGAGTATTATCAGGGTCACAAAAAGAGAACCGTTCCAGGGTAGCCAGATTGGCAATGACCGCCTTGTTCTCGGCAATGAGCAGTTTTTCTTTTTCATCCCGGGTATTGGCCAGCACCTTGATTTTCATGGACGGCTGGATGTTCATCTCGCTTCTGATATTGCGGATGCCTGATATCAGGTCAAAAAGAAAAACCATGTCCTTTTCCACCGGCAGATTCCGGTACCGGTCATACCTGTCTTTTGTACAGGGAAAAGTAGCCTGCATCACCGATCCTGTGGTGAAGGGAAGGATATGGTAAATTTCTTCTGTAACAAAGGGCATGAACGGGTGCAGCATGATTACAATATCTTCCAGTACACGTGCCAGAACCGCACGGGCCGTGTCCCTGCGCACCCCGCCCTGCTTTTCATACAAAGCAGGTTTTTGTGTTTCAATGAACCAGTCACAGAACTCATGCCACACAAACTGGTATACGGCAGAAGCAGCTTCGTTGAACCGGTAGTTTTCAATACCCTCCTTCACCGCCAGGGAAGTGGCGGCAGACCGGGACAGAATCCAGCGTTCCCACAAAGACAATTTGTCATCATCAAAAGAAGGTTCTTTGGGGGTGATGTGTATCAGGGCAAACCGTGCCGCATTCCACAGTTTGTTCACAAAATGCCGGTATCCTTCCACCCGGGATTCAGACATTTTCACATCCCGGCCCTGGGCGGCAAAGGCTGCCAGGGTGAACCGAAACGCATCCGCCCCGTAGTTTTCGATAACCTGCAAAGGATCAATGACATTGCCCTTGGATTTGCTCATTTTTTTGCCGTGCTCATCTCTCACAAGGGCATGGATATACACATCTTTAAAAGGTACTTCCTCTTTAAAATGGATGCCCATCATCATCATTCTGGCTACCCAGAAAAACAAAATATCAAAGCCTGTGACCAGAACAGAGGTGGGGTAAAAGGTTTTGAGCAAAGGGGTCTCTTCTGGCCAGCCCATGGTGGAAAACGGCCACAAAGCACTGGAAAACCAGGTATCCAGTACATCGGTCTCCTGGACAAGATTTTTAGAGCCGCACCCGGGGCAGTCAATCGGATCGGTTTCTTCCACAATCACCTGGCTGCAGTCCGGGCATTTCCAAACAGGAATTCTGTGCCCCCACCAGATCTGGCGCGAAATACACCAGTCTCTGATGTTGTCCATCCATTCAAAATAGGTCTTGGACCAGGTATCCGGAATAATGCGGGTCTCACCGGAGCGCACTGCCCGGGTGGCTTTCTGGGCCAGTGGTTTTACCTTCACAAACCATTGTTTGGACACGGATGGCTCCACCACGGTCCTGCACCGGTAGCAGTTGCCCACACTGTGCTTCAACGGTTCTTTTTTTACCAGCAGGCCCTGATCGGCCAGGGCCTTGACCACCTGGCGCCGGCACTCAAAACGTTCCAGTCCCTGGAACTGACCGGCACCTGAGAGCATGTTCCCATCTTCGTCAATCACCTTGACCCGTTCCAGTCCGTGCTTTTCTCCCAGGCTAAAATCATTGGGATCATGGGCAGGGGTAACCTTGAGTGCACCGGTACCGAACCGGGTGTCCACATAATCATCTCTGATAATGGGAATGGTCCGGTCGGTAAGGGGCAGCACCACCCGGGTTTCTGCCAGATCCGCAAACCGCTCGTCCGTTGGATTCACAGCCACGGCTGTATCCCCGAACATGGTTTCCGGCCGGGTGGTGGCCACGGTAAGCCCTTTTTTGTGTCCCTTGAACGGATACCGTATATAATACAGGTAGGAATCATGTTCTTCATATTCCACTTCCAGATCAGCCAGAGCGGTTTTGCACCTGGGGCACCAGTTGATGATATACTGGCCTTCGTAAATCAGCCCTTCCTTGTAAAGCCGGACAAATACTTTGCGCACCGCATCGGAAAGGCCCTCATCCATGGTGAAGCGCTCCCTGTCCCAGTCACAGGAGGCCCCCAGCCGCTTGAGCTGGTTGATGATGGCGCCCCCTGATTTTTCCTTCCATTTCCAGACTTCTTTGACAAACGCTTCGCGGCCAAGCTGGTCCCGGGTTTTGCCTCTGGCAGCCAGGTCCCGTTCCACCACATTCTGGGTGGCAATGCCGGCATGGTCGGTTCCCGGCATCCACAGGACATTACATCCCTGAAGCCGCCGGTAGCGGCACATGATATCCTGGATAACATTGTTTAAAGCATGGCCCATATGCAGAACCCCTGTCACATTGGGGGGGGGAATGACAATGGAAAACGGTTTTTTTTCACTGGTTTCCTCGGCCTTGAAAAATCCCTTGTCCAGCCAGTACTGATACCATTTTTCTTCAATCCCCGACGGCTCATATCCTTTATCCAGAGAATCCGAACCCATAATTAGCTCCTAAATACCCATATTAATGAAAAAGGGGATCAATATATGAATCCCCAGCAACCTGTTACCACAATTTGTATCCTGAATCAGGATGTACCGATCTGATCCAGATCCTTTTGCAGGTTTTCCCTGATTTCCTTTATCTCTTTTGAAATAACACGCTCCATCACATCAAAAAGGATGATATCGATCTTTTCGGAAAATTTTTTCTCGATAACACGCTCCAGTGCGGCCTCCATCTGTTGTTGTGAAATGGCGGCATTATCCGGCAGCACCTCTTCAACACCAGGTTCATCCGTGACAGCGTCAATGTCGGTGAGTTCAATAATGTCATCATCCGGCACTGCATCTTCTGATCCAGCATCCATATTATCCACCATATCGGTCAATTCGATAATCTGTTCATCCTGCCCTGTATTGTCGGCCATATTCCCTCACTTTCACTGAAAATAAACCGTACTGATCCTGATGTAAAATCTTTGAAAACCTATCAAAGTGCAAACAAAGTGTCAATACATTAAAAACCAGCCGGCACAAGCTAAAACCAGATATGAACAGTTCCATTGTTTTTTTCAAAAAGATTGCGTATTGTTTGAAAAATGCAATAACCAAAAGGAAACCATGATGGAACAAATCCATATTTCCTATGCCAGGCAATGGATTGAAGATGATGATATCCAGCAGGTGGTCCAGACCCTTGCATCGGATTTTCTTACCACCGGTCCGCAGATAGAACGCTTTGAAGCCGCACTGTGCGATCTTACCGGTGCCGGACATGCTGTGGTCTGTTCCAGCGGCACAGCTGCTCTGCACCTTGCCTGCATGGCCCTGGGCATTGCTTCCGGGGATACCGGCCTGACCTCACCCAATTCATTTCTGGCATCAGCCAACTGCATTGAATTGTGCGGGGGCCGGGCTGATTTTGTGGACATTGATTCCTACACCCTGTGCATGGATCCCGAAGCCCTGGCTGATTACTGCCGCAACAATTCCGCACCACAGGTGGTGATTCCGGTGGATTTTGCCGGCACACCGGCAGATCTGCCCGCCATCCAGGCCCTGGGCCGTGAATACGGGTTCCACGTAATTGAAGATGCAGCCCATGCCATTGGCTCAACCTATACCCATAATGGGAAAACCTACCAGTGCGGCAGCTGTGCCCACACCGATCTGGCCATTTTTTCCTTTCACCCGGCCAAGACCATTACCTGCGGAGAAGGCGGGGCGGTCATGACCAATGATAAAGTTCTGGCAGACAGACTGCGGATGCTGCGCAACCACGGTATGGTCAAATCTCCGGATCTGACCTCTGATGCGGCGGACACGGACCTGCACGGCCCCTGGTATTATGAAATGCATGCCCTGGGTGCCAATTTCCGGATCACAGATGTGCAGTGCGCCCTGGGAAGTTCCCAGCTCACACATCTCGGCCGTTTCAGGGACCTGCGCCGAAAAATCGTTCACACCTACAACCTGGCATTTAAAGATGATGACCGCCTGATCCTGCCCCCGAAAGCCCTGGCCAAAACAGCCTGCCCCCACCTGTATCCCATCCAGTTTGTCCGGGGCAGCCGGACCAGAAAAAGAATTTATCAGGAACTTGCAGACCACAGAATATTCTGCCAGGTGCATTATATCCCTATTTACCTGCAGCCATATTACGCAAAAAAATACGCCTATTCCCGGGGCAAATGCCCCGAAGCGGAAACCTATTATTCCCGTGCCCTGAGCCTGCCCCTTTTTGCCGCCCTTGCCCGGGACCAGGTGGCATACGTCATCAAAACCGTTAAAGAGCTTCTGTAAAAAGATGCAAAAATTTTTTATCCCCCAAAAACAGATCACCCGGAACCAGGGTGTGATCCAGGGCCAGGATGCCCGGCATATTGTCCGGGTGCTGCGCCTGGCCAAAGGAGATATGGTCTGCTTTACCGATGGACAGGGAACCGATTTTACCGGCCGCATCAGTGCTGCTGATTCTGAACAGGTGTGCCTGGAAATTGTGGAAGCACAGGCTTCCCAAAGCGAATCTCCCCTGCCCTTTACCGTGTGTACCGGCATGCTCAAGCACCAGAAAATGGATGAAATCATCAAAGGATTGACCCAGATGGGCATTACCCGATGGATCCCTTTTTACTGCGAGCGCTCCATTCCTTTTCCGGATACAAGGGCACTGGCCAGGCGGATGGAGCGATGGCAGACCATTGCAGCAGAAACCATCAAACAATGCAGAAGAAGCAGGCTTGTAAAAATAGCATCCCCCAAAACCTTTGATGCGGTCCTGGAGTTTGCCAAAGATTTTGATCACTGCATCGCATTCTGGGAAAAAAGCAGCCAGCCCCTGTCCCTTCTGCAT
>JAABUB010000009.1 GCA_011389575.1 Desulfotignum sp.
AGGGTCAGGAAAGCAAGGCCGGGATCGGCATCGGCGGCTGCCATGGTTTTTGCCAGATGGGTCCCCTGGTCCGTGTGGAGCCCAAAGAAACCTTTTATACAAAAGTCAAAGTCGCTGATGTCGAGGAGATCGTCACAGCCACCATTGACCAGGATACGGTAGTGGAACGGCTGCTGTACCAGAACCCCGACGGTTCAAGGGCCGTGACCGAACATGACGTGCCGTTTTACAGCACCCAGCAGCGCATCGTGCTTGGCAAATGCGGGGTGATCAATCCCGAAGATATTCGGGAATACTTTGCGGCAGAAGGGTATCAGGCCCTGGCCCACGTGCTTCAGGATAAAACTCAGGAACAGGTGATCGATATTGTCACCCAGTCCGGCCTGCGGGGACGGGGCGGGGCTGGTTTTCCCGCCGGCAGAAAATGGCAGGGCTGCCTTCAGGCCACCGGCAGCCCCAAGTATATAGTGTGCAACGGAGATGAGGGGGACCCGGGGGCCTTCATGGACCGGTCTGTACTGGAAGGCGATCCCTTTGCAGTGATAGAGGGCATGACCATCGCCGCCTACAGTGTGGGGGCCAATTATGGCTATATCTATGTGCGGGCCGAATATCCCCTGGCTGTTAAGCGCCTTCATAAAGCCATTGACCAGGCCAGACAATACCAGCTCCTGGGTGACAACATCATGGGAACAGGATTCAATTTCGATTTGAAAATATTCCAAGGCGCCGGTGCATTTGTCTGCGGTGAATCCACGGCCCTCACCTTGTCCATCGAAGGCAAACGGGGGATGCCCCGGGTGTCTCCCAGACCCAGAACCACGGAGATCGGCCTGTGGGACAAGCCCACCGTTCTCAACAATGTGAAATCATTTGCCTATGTACCTGATATCATTCGCAAAGGCGCGGACTGGTTCAAGGCCATCGGCACGGAAACCAGCTCGGGCACAGCGGTTTTCGCCCTGACCGGCAATATCACCAACAGCGGATTGATCGAGGTCCCCATGGGAACGACCTTCCGTGAAATTATCTTTAATCTGGGGGGGGGCATCCCGGACGGCGAGAAATTCAAAGCGGTCCAGACCGGCGGTCCCTCGGGCGGATGCCTGCCTGAATCTTTGCTGGACCTTCCCATTGATTTTGACTCCCTGGATGAAGCCGGTGCCATCATGGGTTCGGGCGGTATGGTCATCATGGATGAACGGACCTGCATGGTGGATGTGGCCCGGTATTTTCTGGATTTCACGGTGATCGAATCCTGCGGCCAGTGTGTACCCTGCCGGCTGGGTACCAAACAGCTGCTGGAAATCCTGGAAGACATCTGCGCCGGAAAAGGAAGAAAAGAGGATCTGGATCTTCTGTATGAACTGAGCCATGCCGTCCATGCCGCCTCCATCTGCGGACTGGGCCAGACGGCCGCCAATCCTGTACTGACCACCCTGCGGTATTTCAAAGAGGAATATGAAGCCCATATTTTTGATAAACGCTGCCCGGCAAAGGTGTGCAAGGCATTGATTTCCTATGTCATCAGTGAGGAGCGTTGCAAAGGATGCGGCATATGTGCCAAACACTGCCCGGTGAATGCCATTACCGGAGAAAAGAAACAGGTGCATGTGATTGATCAGTCCCTGTGCATTCAGTGCGGGGTCTGCATGGAAAAGTGTCCGAAAAAATTCCGGGCCGTGGATTGTGTGTCGCCCCGAATCAAAGCAGCTGTACCTGAAAAGATGGAAACCACATAACCCTGAAAAAAATGCCCCATTGCGCCGTAATCGGATGGCTGTTTGATCCGGTTCCGGCGCTGCTCAGCAGTATTGTCGACACAGCCTTTGGAAGAAAATGAAGCCATGCGCGCCAGGCGCATGGAACCGTAAAAAAAGCCGGCGTTCCTGACATATTATGGTGTCAGAAACGCTGGCATTTTTTTTGTAGTATTCTGTTTATTTCAGATCAAACAGGTTTTCAGGTTATGCAGCCGGTTCAATGTTAATGGCACATACCTTGAGTTCCGGAATTTTGGCTGTAGGGTCCAGTTTGGCATTGGTAAGCTTATTGGCTGCTGCCCGGGCAAAATGAAAGGGTATGAAAACAGTTCCTTCCACTGCCTTATGGGAAACCTGCAGTTTGGCACTGATTTTCCCGCGCCGGGATGACACATTGACAAGCGCCCCTGTGTTCAGACCCAGTTTTTTGGCATCAGTTTTCGATATTTCCACAAAACATTCCGGAGACATCTGATTCAGCCCTTCCGTACGCTTGGTCATGGTGCGGGAATGGTAATGGTACAATACCCGTCCTGTGGTCAGAACAAAAGGATAGTCATCGCTTACCTGCTCTGCCGGGGACTGGTGTTCAATGGCATGAAACAGCCCTTTTCCCCTGGTGAACTGGGTGGTATGCAGAATCGGGGTGCCGGGGTGGCTTTCATCCGGACAGGGCCAGTGAATACCGATATTATCAATGCGTTCCCAGGTGATACCCCGGTAGGACGGGGTCACCGAACAGATTTCCTTGTAAACTTCATGGCTGTTTTCATACTGCATGTCATATCCCATGCGCCGGGCAATGTCACAGATGATGTCCCAGTCCGGGCGGACACCTTCCGGCGCATTTACCGCCTTTCTGACCCGCTGGACCCTGCGCTCGGTATTGGAAAAAGTACCGTCTTTTTCCGCCCAGCAAAAGGAAGGCAATACCACATCTGCCATGGCAGTGGTTTCTGTTTCAAAAATGTCCTGAACCACCAGAAATTCCAGGTTGGCCAGGGCTTTTTTGGCATGATTCAGATCCGGGTCCGTTACCATGGGGTTTTCCCCGATGACATACATGGATTTGAATTCACCTGCATGGGCTTTTTCAATCATTTCAGTCACGGGTAGACCTGGTTTGGCCGACATGTCGGTCACGTTCCAGGCTTTTTCATAGCTTTGTCTGGCCTGGTCACTGGTCACGGCCTGATAGGCAGGGAACACATTGGGAAGTCCGCCCATGTCACAGGCCCCCTGGACATTGTTCTGGCCCCGGAGGGGATTTACCCCGCCGCCGGGTTTGCCCAGGTGGCCGCAGAGCATGGACAAATTGGCCAGAGACTTGACATTGTCTGTGCCGCAGGTGTGCTGGGTGATGCCCATGCAGTAGCAGATGGCAGCTGCGGGGGCCTTGGCAAATGCCCGGGCCAGTGCAATGATGTCTTCGGCAGCAATACCGGTAATATCAGCCACATGCTCAGGGGTATAGGATGCCACAACGTCTTTTACGGCATCAAAGTTTTCTGTACGCGCTTCAATAAATGCCTTGTCATGGAGATCTTCTTTGATGATCACATGCATCAGCCCGTTTATCCAGGCGATATCGGTTCCAGGATTGGGCCGCAGCCATTTTTCTGCAAGATCCACAAGTTTGATCCGTCTGGGGTCCACCACATAGATTTTTTTGCCTTTCAGGGCGGCCCGTTTCATGAAAGTGGACAAAACCGGGTGGTTTTCCGTGGTATTGGACCCGGTCACCAGGATCAGGTCCGAGGTTTCCAGATCAGCAATGGTGTTTGTCATGGCACCGCTTCCAAATGCTGCAGCCAGACCGGCTACGGTGGAGCTGTGTCACAGTCGCGCACAATGGTCGATATTGTTTGTTTTGAGCACGGCCCGGGTGAATTTCTGGGCAATGTAATTGTCTTCATTGGAGGTCCGGGCCGAGGTGAGCACTCCCATGGTATCAGCCCCGTGCTGGTCCCGGATCTCGACAAATTTTTTGGCAACAAGATCCAGGGCTTCATCCCAGGAGGCCGGCACCTGTTTGCCCTCTTTTTTGATCAACGGGGTGGTCAGCCGGTCCTGCGAGCCTACAAAATCAAATCCATACCTGCCTTTGACGCACAGCCGGCCCAGATTGGGTTCTGCATCTTCAACACCGGTGATTTTCATGATGGTATTATCCTGGATATGGAGCAGCTGCTGACATCCCACACCGCAGTAGGGACAGGTGGTCCTGATAGTTTCGGTTTCCCAGGGCCTGCCTTTTCCAAGGTTTTTCTTTTCCACAAGGGCACCCACCGGACAAACCTGAACACATTCCCCACAGAATACGCAGCTGGAGTTCCTCAGGGTGGTACCTGTTCCGGCAATAATTTTGCCGTTGGTGCCCCGGAAACCAAAATCAATGGCCTGGTTCACCTGTACCTCGTTGCAGGCGGCAACACACCTGCCGCACAGAATGCAGCGGGACATATCCCGATAAATAAACGAATTGTCATCCTCCACCGGCAGGACCAGGGGTTCTCTGTGCCGACCGCTGACCCGGCCTTTGACCTGATACCGGTAGGCCAGGGCCTGAAGCTCACAATCTCCCCACACCGGGCAGAGTTCTTCTTTTTGGTCATTTTCCATGGCCGCGATCTGAAAATCGGTCCAGGATTCATCTGCTGCTGACCCGATGTCACAATTGTGGTTGCCGGAGTCCAGCATCAAACCAATATATATTTTCCGGTATTTTACAATTTCAGGGGATTCTGTATGAACAACCATGCCGTTTTTCGCCGGTGCACTGCAGGAAGATACCAGTTTTTTGCCCCATGATTCTTCGATCTCCACAATGCATATCCTGCATGCCCCTGTTGCCCGTGTGCCTTTCAGATGACACAGGTTTGGGATATCAATATTATTTTGCTGCGCTATTTCCAGGATGGTCTGGCCGGGGTCGAAATTATAGGCGTGACCATTGATTGTGATGGTGTTCTGATCCATGGTGATTCCTTCCTTATTATTCCGTTCTGATCATCCTGCGCTTTACGCAAATAAACTCAACCGCATGTACCATAAGTCCCTGCCTGTGTCAACACAAACAGAAGTTAAAAACCCCTTGTCAGGCGTTGATTACTGTGTCTGCTGTTCCGGAAAAAAGGTGGTCTGGCCGCGTGCTTGGGACAAAAGGTACTGCCGGCAGCAGCACTGTATTTTGTGAAAATCCATTTTTTGAACCGCTGAAAATACAGGGATTTGGTTGACTTTTTGCTTCACAGATGGTTATAGAGTAAGGGATTTGTCCAGACCTGATCGGAAACCTGTGAGCACAACAAGACAATTGCAAACATGAAGGATACAGGCCTGGATATTGCACCGGCTTTTCCGAGAAAAACGCCCTTAACGAGGCAGAGCGCTGCCTGCAATGCAAACTGATCTGTTATGAGAAAACCGCCGACAAAAGCTGACAACCGTGAAACAGGCTTTCCCATGCCTTTGTCCGAACGGGTCACTGTACTGGGAAATCATTTTATCAACCTGTTTCTGGTTGCAGGAGACAAAGAGACTGCCCTGTTTGAAACCGGCATCTCAGGCATAACTGATGCAGTTATTTCTCAGCTGGAAGCATTGGGGGTGACACCTGATTATCTGATTTTAAGCCATCCCCATTCAGATCATGCCACAGGACTTCCCGGCCTGATGGCGCGATTTCCTGATGCCGTTGTGCTGGCAGGGGCAGGTGCCAGGGAATTTATCACCCACCCCAGGGCCGGTCTTTTGATGCTGGCAGAAGATGCCTTCATGTCCAAAGGCCTTTTGCACTGGGGGATCACCCCGGGGCGGCCGCCTATTGACACAGTGCCGGACCTGTCGAATGCGCGGATTGTCAAAGAGGCAACCATTCTGGATCTCGGGGGTATCACCCTGGATTTGACACCTGTTTCAGGACATTCTCCCGGAAACATCATAGCCAGTATCCAGGATATTGTGTTCTGCTCAGACAGCCTGGGGTTTCATTTTCCGGGCAGGGGATTCTGGCCGCTGTTTTTCACCGGTGCAAAAGCGTATTTGTCCACCCTGGCATATATACAAAACCTGGCACCTGCCATAATCTGCCCTGCCCACTTGGGACCATTGAAAAATGAAACAGCAGCCCAAGGAATCCAGGCTGCCATTGAGGCCACACATTCTTTCATCAACCGGGTGACCCGCACCCGGCTGTCTGACCAGGAACTGTTTGCACAGCTGCTGGAGGAAAGCTACAGGGATGAATTCACCCTGTATACAAAGGAAAATATCGCAAACTGCAACCAGCTGCTGGTGAAACGGGCCAGACAGTTTGCATCATGAACAGCTCCGGCCCTTTTTCCATGGAAAAAAACCAGAAAAACTTTGCAGAACAGATCCAGCCTTTGCGGGATGAAATCGACCGGATAGATTCAGATATTCTCTCTTTGCTGGCCAGGCGCAAGGAACAGGTAAAAAAGGTGGTGGCCTTGAAAAAAGCCTGCGATGTCCCGGTCTTTCACCCTGCCAGAGAAGAGGATCTGATTTCTCGCCTCAGAACCCAGGCTGAAGAAAAAAACCTGGATCCGGATATCATTGAAGACCTTTTCCGGGTGATCCTGCGCCACTCCCGGGTCAACCAGGCTTCTGACATGCACAGCAAAGGCGTCCGTCCGGGTGCCAGGGTATTGGTCGTCGGCGGTGCCGGACAGATGGGGGCCATGTTTGCCGCTTTGTTTGAAAAATCCGGATATCAGGTCCGGATTCTTACCGAATCCGACTGGGAAAACGCCCCTGGCCTGTGTGCGGATATCGACCTGGTCCTGGTATCTGTGCCCATTGAAAAAACTGGTGCGGTGGTTGAAAAAATCTCTCCCCATCTGCCCGGGAACGCCCTTCTGGCTGATCTGACGTCCGTAAAAAAAGAACCGGTTGCCGCCATGTGCCGCTGCCACAAAGGACCTGTGCTGGGGATCCATCCGCTGTTCGGCCCCACCACCACATCTCTGGACAAACAGATCATTGTGGTTACCCCTGGCCGGAATCCTGAGGCCGGTCACTGGCTGGTGGAACAGCTGGGTCTGTGGGGGGCGGTCCTGGTACAGTCCACCCCCCGGGAACATGATGAGATCATGGAAATCGTCCAGGCCCTGCGCCATTTTGCCACCTTCTGCTTCGGCAGATTTCTGTTTGAGCGCGGGGTGCATATCCAGCGGACCCTGGAATTTTCCAGCCCCATCTACCGGCTGGAACTGGGCATGGTGGGAAGGCTGTTTGCCCAGGACGCCGGGCTGTACGCCCAGATCATTTTTGCCACAAAAGAACGCCGCCAGCTTTTAAAACAATTTGTCACCTCTTTGAACCAGCACCTGGACATGCTGGAAAATAACGACACCCAGGCATTCATCCAGCAGTTCAACGCCATCGCCCGGTGGTTCGGCCCCTTCTCCGACCAGGCCCTGCGGGAATCCACCTTCCTCATCAACCGGCTCATCGAGCGCTTCTAACCGGCAGCAGGTGGGGGCAGCAGGTGAGGTGGGGTCAGGGTGAGTGAGGTGGGGTCACCTGCGGTTAATAGTTGGTCAGCTTGATTTCTATGCGCCGGTTTTTCCGGTACGCTTCTTTGGTATCTGCCGGGTCAATGGGATGGTATTTGCTGAATCCGGCAGCTGCCATGCGTTTTTCCGGAATCCCCTGGCTGCTCAAAAACTGGACCACTGACAGGGCCCGGGCAGTTGACAGCTCCCAGTTGGAGGAAAAAAATTCATTATTTATGGGCACTTTGTCACTGTGACCGTCAATGCGCAGAATCCAGTCGATATCATCGGGAATTTTTTTTGCAACCATAATAAGGGTTTCAGCCAGTGCGGCCAGATGCTCTTTGCCTGCATCCCCCAGGGTGGCTGAACCGGATGCAAACAAAAGTTCCGCCTGAAAAACAAACCGGTCCCCCCGGATAGCAATGGCAGGGTTATCCCCCAGAATCTGGTTGAGCCTGCCGAAAAACTCCGACCGGTACCGGGTCAGTTCATGCACTTTTCTGGCCAGGGCAATATTCAGCTGTTTGCCCAGATCGGCTATTTTTTCATCCTTTTTTTCACCAGCTTCTTTTGCCCGGGTCAAAGCAGTTTTGATGACATCCAGCTGTTCCCGGAGCCTGGAGATCTGATCTGAAAGCAGCGCCACCTCGGCCCGGGCAGAGGCGGATAACTGCTGTTCTTTTTCAATGGCCTGCTTCTGGGATGCCAGTACCGCGGACAGGGCCTGGATGCGGATATCCTGTTCTTCGATTTTTTCCTGGGCCAGCATGGTTGTTTCTGTTTTATCAGCCAGACGGGCAGCCAGGCGTTTGGATCGGTCCCGCAGCACGGATACGTCCCGGTCCCTGGCCGCCAGGGTGGCTGCCAGATCTCCCACCTCCTGTTCCAGTTTTTCTCTGACCTGCCGTAAGGCGGTAATATCTTCATTAAGACTGGCAATGGTGAGCATCTGGTGTTTGATTTTTGCCTGGTCCTGTTCTGATTTTGCTGAATAATCAGCTACCTGGGACATGAGGACCTCTCTGTCTTCAGACAGGCCGATGATGGTATCTGACAGCCGGGAAACTTCCGTTTCCAGCCGGGTTGATTTTTCTTTTTCAAGCCCCAGCATCTCAACCAGCTCGTTCACCTGGGTGTGCAGGCGGGCCAGTTCGTTTTTCTGGCCATAGAGCACCTCACTGAGCAGAAACTGGGCCACAACAAAGATCATCAGCACAAAAATCACCACCATCAGCAGGGCTGACAGGACATCCACATATCCGGGCCAGGCTGTTATAGGGCTTGCGGTTCGCCGCGCTCTGGATAACATGCTGTCTCCTGTCAGGTTGTGGGGTCAGAAGATGAATCTGAAGATTTTTTCTGCTGCTGTTTGAGCAGCTCGGACATGGCCTGGTTGTTTTTGTGCATCTGATTGATCAATAACCGCAGGTTGTTGTCTATACCCCGAAACAGTTCAGCAGATGCGGCCAGGCCGCCATCAGGAATCTCATCGGTATCCACCAGCCTGGTAACCCCGGACAACCACTCTTCCATCTCATTGAAAAACCGATTCTGGGCATGCCCGGCCTGGATATCTATAAATCCCAGAACCAGACTCCCCCCCAGACCGAACAGGGAAGAAGAAAACGCCGTGCCCATTCCCTGGAGCGGGTCCTGGAGACCCTGCTTCAACCGCTCGAACAAATTGACAAAATCTCCGGTGCCCACCTCCAGGCCACCGATGACCTGGCCCACGGTACCGATGGTCTGCAGCAGTCCCCAGAAGGTCCCCAAAAGCCCCAGAAACACCAGCAGCCCGATCATATATTTGGAAATCTCCCTGGCCTCATCCAGGTGCCCCCGGATGCCGTCCAGCACCGTGCTCAGGGAGCCGGCTGACAGCCGGAACCGGTCTCTGTGAATCTCTTCCAGGTGTTTGGCCAGAGGAGACAGCAGTGTGGGCGGCTCCACTGTGGACAGACCCGGGTCTCCGGTGCGGAATTTTTTGATCCATTTTATTTCAGGCTCCAGCCGCAGGATCTGGAACACATTGATGGCAATGCCCACGCACAGGGCTGCCAGAATCAGCAGGTTGAACCCCCAGTTGGCCATGAATGCAGCCTTGAGAGGCACTGCCAGCAAAAGGCAGACACCAGCCACCACCAGCAGGTAGATAAAGGTGAGAAACAGGTAATGCCGCGGATTTGTCATAAAACGCCTCCTTAAGACGCCCGAAAAAAGTTTTGGGCATCTGATATAATCGAATCATCAGGTTTATTTGTCTGTAGTCTGGAATTTGTATGCAAATGATACGGTATTGTCAAGGTGTGAGATACAAATCTCACAAAACCCTGTCATGTTTCTTTTTCATATGCTTTGAGTTTTTTTAACAGGGTCTTGCGTGTAATACCCAGGCGGCGGGCGGTCTCACTTTTATTGCCCCCGGCTGCGGCCAGGGTGGACAGAACAGCTTCTTTTTCAATGCTGGACAAGGGCATGTTCTCCAGGCTGCAGTCCGGAGAAGACAATACAGAATCCTGTGGTATATCTTCGGCGGTAAAGGTCAGATCCGCCCGGGTAATGTAATCTGTTCTGGCCAGGACCACCGCCCTTTCCACCGCATTCATCAGTTCTCTGACATTTCCCGGCCAGGCATACCGGATCATGGCATCCATGGCATCCGGTGCAAACCCTTTGATATCCCGGCGGTTTTTTTGGGAAAAATGCTCCAGAAAATGCAGTGCCAGTTCCGGAATATCTTCGGGCCGGTTCCGCAGGGGCGGGATATCGAGGCTGACCACATTCAGGCGGAAAAAAAGATCCTGCCGGAATTCCCCTTTTTCCGCCATGGTTTTCAAATCCCGGTTGGTGGCGGCAATTACCCGCACATCCACGTGGATGGTTTCATCGCTTCCCACAGGGGTGATCTCTTTTTCCTGGAGTACCCGCAGCAGTTTGGCCTGCATGGACAAGCTCATTTCCCCGATTTCATCCAGCAGGATGCTGCCTTTGTCTGCCTGGAGAAATTTTCCCTTGCGCTTTCTGTCCGCACCGGTGAACGCCCCCCGGGCATGGCCGAACAGTTCAGATTCCAGAAGGGTCTGGGTGATGGCCGCACAGTTGATGCGCACAAAAGGGCCGTTTTTTCTGGGACTGTTGTCATGCAGGGCTGCTGAAACAAGCTCTTTTCCCGTGCCTGATTCACCGGTCACCAGCACATTGGCATCTGTGGGCGCCACCATGTAAAGGGTGTCAAGGAGCGCGGCCATGGCCGTACTTTTTCCCAGGATATTGTGGTGAAAGGAGGTGGATTTGAGCCGCTCTTTCAGGTTTTTGTTTTCAGACTGCAGAAAAATCCGTTCCAGTACCCGCTCAATGGTCAATTTAAGTTTATCAAAGTCCAGAGGTTTGGTCAGGTAATCATAGGCACCGATTTTCAGGGCCTCCACTGCTGTATCCACCGATGAATAAGCCGTCATCATGATCACCGGCAGGGATGGATTGAATTCACAGATCTTGGCCAATGCTTCCATACCGGACATGCGTTTCATCTTCATGTCCAGCAGCACCATGTCAAAGCTGTAAGATTTGACTTTTTCCACCCCTGTATCCCCATCATCAGCCAGGTGCACCGCATATCCCCAGTCTGCTATCAGGGTCTTGAGCATCCGTGCATGGGCCGGGTCATCATCAACCACCAGTATATCATGTTTCATGTGCGCTATCCTTTTGGGGATAAAAAAGCCGGATAAAAAAGGTGGTCCCTTCACCTCTGGTACTGTGTACCCGGATTTCTCCTTCGAGTTTTTCCACCAGCCGGTGCACGATGGAAAGGCCCAGGCCGGTGCCGTCAGGCCGGGTGGTAAAATAGGGATCAAAAATATCCGCCAGCAGGGTGTCATCCATGCCGCAGCCGTCATCTGTTACACGGATCTCAAGGTCCTGGTCCGGCAGAATATCCAAAACAGTCACCTGCAGGGTGCCACCGGGATCCATGGCAGCCAGGCTGTTCATATACAGGTTGAGCAGAATCTGGTTCATGCGGTCCGGGTCCGTATAAAACCGGGACCGGGCAGACCGGATATCCACCTGTGCGGTGATGGATTTTTTTTCCAGATCTTGGGCCACCAGTTTCAAAGAGTGGGCGATCATTTCCCGGATATCCACCTGTTTTTTTTCCACAGCCATGGGCTTGGCAAATTCCAGCAGCTGGGTGATGGACCGGTTGATGCGCTCCACCTCCTGGACCATGATCCTGGCGGTTTCCTGATCATCTGGATTGTCTTTATACCGTTTTTCAAAATAGGTGGCAAATCCCTTGATGGAGCTTAAAGGATTTCTGATCTCATGGGCCACCCCTGCTGCCAGCTTGCCGATGGCAGCCAGGTGCCGGGTGGTTTCCACTTCTTTTTTCAATTTTTCTGAAAGTGCCTTGACACTTACCAGCCGGGCTTTTGTGGTGCGAAACGCCTGGAATACCATAAGAGAAAAAATCCCGGCACACCCCATAACAAAAAATATGACCCCCTGGCTGACGGCATGCCGCAGCAGCCTGGCCTGGGCCTGGTCAGCCTGTTCCATGGAAAGCCCCACCAGGATCACGGCATTTTCTTCTTTGGAAAAACTGCCTGCCACACCATTTCCAGAATCAGTCCAAGGCCCTGTTTCCGACCGGTTCATCATCATGCGCATGCCGCGCATGTGCATGTGACCTCCCTGAAACCTGCTTTCCATGGGGGCAAACCGTTTATATACCTGAAACACCTTTTCCCCGTCCGCCATCCGGGCCCGGTGAGATGCGGGACGGGGCGCTTCATTCCGGGATCCGGTATCCGGAAGATCTGTCAGAACCTCACCCACCTGTGCAGGGTCGCTGTGGGCCAGGATGGTGCCATTTTCTGCCACAATCATGATATATACCACGTCCGGCTGCAGCGATGTTTCCCGGAGCAGGTCCTGGATCCGCCGGATCCCCCATTGCATGGTCATCATACCGGTGCGGGTGCCGGCCTCAAAGGTCCGTATCAGGGAAATGCCTTTGGCCAGCTGCTGGTCTGTTATGTGGGATTTGAGCTTTTCCATCCGGTCCAGGGTCATGACCGCAAAAATAGGGGTCATCACCAGAAGCACCCCCGCCAGCATGAGAGGGGAAACCAGGGTGGAAAATGAGCCGGGCAAAAAATTTTTCATATTTTTAATTGTATAGCAAAGACCATACCAGATGCAATACATACTCTTTTATATGGGGGGCACGATGAATCCATTCTAACCGTCAATCCATCTATTTTACGCCATCAGGGCCGTCAAATTATTATACCACGAAGCGCACGAAGATGCCCTTCCTTCTTGCTCTTCGGGTTCTTCTTGCCTTTTTGCTTTTTTTGCCTTCATGGTCTTCGTGGCCTTCGTGGTTTTAAAAAAAAACGATGGTACACCTCCTGCAGCACCAGTGGCCCAGCTGTGTATAAAATACCCATGTGGATACCGGAACCGGGTAGAAAAGACACAAAAGCCCATGCAGGTCTTCTGAAACTGATGTAACAGATAAATAAAATTATTTCTTTAATTTCAGTAAGATATAATTTTTTCCATTCCATGGCACGCCCTTTGCTCTATTACTTTACCAGACAACACAGATATCAGCACAAAGGATGTGAAATATCTGACACAACCCAAAATGTACAGCAAAGGAGAAATTATCATGAAAAAGACAATGATCCTCATCACCGCATTCATCGGCATCACATTCATGGCCTCCCAGGCTTTTTCCTGGGGACCGGGAAAAGGCATGGGCGGTTACGGTTCAGGCACAAACTGTCCCGGCATTGACCGCAATGCCTACAACGATCTGTCCAGGGCCCAGCAGGATGAGCTGGCAGCCCTGCGCCAGACATTCATTGACGACACTTATGAACTGCGGACATCTTTGATGCAGAAACAAAATGAGGTCCGCATGCTCATGGAAACCTCTACCCCGGACCGGGCCGAGTTGACCCGGCTGTCAGACGAAGCTGCCGATCTTAGGAAACAGCTCCGGGAAAACCGGATTGATTTCATGCTGTCAGCCAAAAAGGTGGCACCTGAACTTAGGTTCGGACAGGGCATGGGCAAGGGATATCACAGTGGCTATGGCAAAGGCAACTGTCCCAGACGCGGGCAGGGATATGGTTCGGGCCAAGGTAAAAATTACGGTGGCGGCCAGGGATCTGGCAGCGGCCGGTACTAGATAGACGGTCCGTCCATCCTGGTTCCGTAAAGGTCCCGGCAATAAATAAATGATAGCCGGAAAGAAACTGAAATAAAACCGTAAACCAGCGCAGGACAATCCCCTGAGAAACCGGCGAGCCCGGAGTTTTCAGGGGATTATTTTCTGGATACTGCCGCTTCCGCCGCCACTGGGTTCGCCAGGGTGCCGATCCCCTGGATCCGCGTTTGAAGCTGGTCCCCGGGCATCAGATATACCGGCGGTTTTCTGGCAAACCCCACGCCTTCAGGGGTACCGGTGAGAATCAGGGTACCCGGCGCCAGCGTGGTGGACTGGGACAAAAAGGCAATCAATGCGGCAACGGAAAAAATCATATCCCTGGTATTGCTCGTCTGCATGGTCTGTCCGTTAAGCACACTTTCAATGGCCAGGTTCTGGGGATCAGGTATCTCATCAGGTGTCACCAGGACCGGCCCCAAAGGGCAGAAGGTGTCAAAGCTCTTTCCCCGGACCCACTGTCCCCCGCCGGCATGTTTCTGCCACCGCCGGGCCGACACATCATTGGCACAGGTATACCCCAGCACATAATCCAGGGCCTCGGCCTCGGATACATGTTTGGCAGGGCGCCCGATCACCACCCCCAGTTCCGCTTCATAATCCACCTCCGGTTTTTCCAGACAGGAAACTGGAATCACAATATCACTGTTGTGCGGGATTACCGCCCCGGGATTTTTCATGAACACCACCGGATACCGGGGAAGGTCCATGCCGGTTTCTTCTGCATGTCCCCGGTAATTGAGCCCGATGCAGAAAATGGCGGCAGGCGTTACCGGCACCTCTGTTTTTGCCACATCCACCCGCCTGCCGGTGTCTTTCACCCCGGAAAATATATCCCCTTCCAGCACTGATGCGGTGGTACCATCATACCCTGTTCCCAGACACATTTGGTTATCTGCTGTTCTGAACCGTATAATCTGCATGCTTTTATTTCTCCTGAACTTAAGATAGACTGTTGGTCATGCATACGCATGTACCACAAAACCAGGAAAAATTAAAACGCATTTTTGCGGGCCGGTCCGGTGAATCCGCCGATCTGATCCTGCTGATACTGGCTTCCCAGAATATTTTTGCCCAGAAATCTTTCGGCACCCGGGGAATAGACATCCTGACCTCCCCGGAACAGGCGGCAGCAGCCAGATCCCATGTGGCCGCCTATTTCAGAGAAAACCGTACCGGCCAGGGCCCGCTGCCAGCTCTTCCGGGCGGGCCTTCGGGTTTCACGACCCCGGCCGCCTTTGTCATCATGGGCCTGCTCACAGCCATCCACATGGGCATTGACATGACCGGCACCCGGTGGGACCATATCCTGTCCTATGGTGCTTCTTCCATGTTCATCCGCCAGGGGGAAACCTTCCGGGCCGTCACCGCCCTGTTTCTGCATTCAGACACCGCCCATCTCCTGGGAAATCTGGCCGGAATCCTCCTGTTCGCCGGACCGCTGATCCGTTTGTCCGGATACGGCACCGGCCCGCTTTTCCTGTTGTTTGCCGGCACCTGCGGAAATTTGATCAATGCGGGGTTCCATGGCAATGCCCTTTTGTCCATCGGGGCTTCCACCGCTGTCATGGGTGCTGCCGGGGGACTGTCTGCCTTTCAGATGATACAGAAGGGCCCCATGCGCAAACGAGACCGGATAATGCCGCTCATTGCCGGTGCCACCCTGATGGCATTTTTAAGCCATGGCGAAAACACCGATGTCTGGGCCCATATATTCGGGTTTTTCTGCGGACTTTCCGCCGGTGTTTTCTTTTTTCCCCTGATGCGCATTTGCCGCCACCGGCTCAGGGAACCCATTGCCCTGGCTGTCATTTTCATCATTCTGGGATTTGCCCTGGCAAAAGGCCAGGCAGGGTGATACTGTTTCAGGCAAAATTTCTTTACACCGTTTTGCAATACTGGTAGAGATTTGTACAATACTTTTTAGTCTGCCAATATCATAAAAAAACCGGGAAACACTGTTACCATTTAAACGAAAATCAATGATGGAAATCCGGCGTGAAAGTTTCAGCCGGGGGAAAGGAGATCCGCATGGAGAAAAAACTGCACTATGGATGGATCGTCATTTTCATGGGACTGATGACAACGGTGGCAGCCCACGGATTCGGCCGGATGGCCTATACCCTTTTGCTGCCGGCCATGAAGGACGGGCTTTCCTTTGACTATACCCAGCTGGGCCTTCTGGGTACGGGTAATTTCATCGGGTATCTGTCCATGGCCATTATCGGCGGATTTCTGGCTGCCAGATTCGGTACCAGAGCGGTTATTACAGCGGCACTGGGCCTCATGGGTGTGACCATGATCCTGACAGGACTTGCACAATCTTTTGGCTTTGCCTTTGCCATGCGGCTTCTCACCGGTCTTGGCAACGGGGCCGCCTTTGTGCCGGCCATGGCACTGGGGTCGGCCTGGTTTGCCATTCAAAAACGCGGATTTGCCACCGGCATCGTGTCTGCCGGCATCGGGCTGGGCACATTTCTATCCGGTTTGATCGTACCCTTTATTTTAAAATCCTATAATGCAGACGGGTGGCGGTATTCCTGGTATATTCTGGGTACACTGGTGCTGGCGGTGGCGGTGCTGGTGGGTATTTTTCTGCGCAACCAGCCTGCTGACAAAGGCCTGGTGCCGGTGGGGCAGACAGAAAACCCGGACAGCACGAAACCGGCTGCCAAAGTATCTTCTCTGGACTGGGGAAGTGTATATAAAATGAAATCCCTGTGGTTTCTGGGGGTGGTATATTTTTTTTACGGCATGTCCTATATTATTTACATGGTGTTTTTTGCCGCTTACCTGGTGAATGAGATGGGATACACCCAGGCCTGGGCAGGGGGGTTATGGGCCATGGTCGGCGGACTGAGCATCTTCTGCGGCATAGTCTGGGGCAGCATTTCAGACAAAATCGGAAGAGGCAGAGGTGCTGCCCTTGCCTACCTGGTTCTGGGAACATCCTATCTGGTATATGCCCTGGTCAAAGTGGAAGCTGGATTTTATATCTCGGCCATATTGTTCGGTCTTACCGCCTGGAGTATCCCCACTATCATGGCGGCGGCTGCCGGGGATTTTGCCGGACCCAGATTTGCCCCGGCAGCCCTGGGATTCATCACCCTTTTTTTTGGCATCGGCCAGTCCATCGGCCCGGCCCTGGGGGGATATCTGGCTGATACCACCCAATCTTTGACCACACCCTTTCTGGTGGCAGGGGCCATCTCCCTTTGCGGAATGATATTTTCACTTTTTTTAAAAAAACCTGCCCGGGAACAGTGAAAAAATATCCATGGAACATAATCAAGGAACAGGATCAAGAACAAGAACAGGATCAGCAGCCATGAGCCATACCACCTGCGACCCGAAAATTTTTGCCCGCATTCAAAAAGATGCCTTTGCCGGCCATCTGGGGGCCAGGATAGAAATCCCTGCCCCGGGCCACAGCCGGGTGTCTTTAACCATCACCGATGCCATGACCAATTTCCACGGCACCACCCATGGCGGGGTGATATTTTCCATCAGTGACATGGCCTTTGCAGCGGCCTGCAATTCCCACGGCCGGGTGGCGGTGGCCCTGAATGTGAGCATAATTTTTTTAAAACCCAGTTTTCCCGGTGATTGCCTGGTGGCCGAAGCCCGGGAAGTCCAGAAAGGACGGCGTACCTCTTTGTATGACATCACGGTGATCAATGAAGACACGGGAGATCTGATCGCAAAAAGCCAGGACCAGGCATATCGCAAAAAGGAATGGATCGTGCCGGAAAGCAAACCAGCCTGATCCTTCCTGGACCTTATCACATTTTCACCCTGGCGCTGTCAGGGACTCAGGGCCGTAATATTTTTTTCAACTGTCGGTCTGGACACCCCGAAACCATGGCCGGGAAGAAAGGTGTGACACCCGATGTCCAGCAGCTGCTGCCAGGAGGAAATTATCTGCCCGACATCATCTCCAAAGGGCGGCAGGATTTTTTTGGGGATCACCCCGAACATGCAGTCCCCCACCAGGGCAATGTCATGATCCACTACAACACTCACAGAGCCGGGAGAATGACCTGGGGTCGCCATGACAGAGACCGGCATGTCAAAAACCGGTTTATGGATTTCTGAAGCCGGCAGTTCATCAGGTTCACACGGAGAAAACTCCAGCATTTTTGGCTCAATGCCGGATGCCAGTCGCTCCATGACCCGTGCAAAAGCGGTGATGCCCCCGGGCACAGAAGACAGTCCTTTTTTGAGATATCCGGCCTCAGCCGGGTGCACCATAACCCTGCTTCCAAATTTTTTCTGCAAAAAAGCGGCATTGCCGGCATGGTCATAATGGGTATGGGTGAGGATCACCCCGTGGATGCGCGTGATGCCCAGCCGGTGCAACTGTCTTGCCAGAAACCTCTGAAATGCCACAGGGCCGGTATCCACCAGAAAACAGTGTCCATGGCCGGTCACCACATACACATTGGCATACAGACAGATGATCCGGTGAATCCGGATCCCGTTTTTTGTAATCCAGGTATTCATGTTTCACTGGATATCATATCCAATCTATATTTAAAAGCACAGCCGCTGAAAAAATGGGTTGGTGACAGGGTCAGCTGTCTTGACAATTTTTCGAAACCCTTGTATCGTAAAGTAAGGAGAAATCTAAAGTAAGGAGAAATCCGATGGCAGTGGCCAAGATCACGGCAAAGGGACAGGTAACCATTCCCAAAGCAATAAGGAACGGCTTGAAAATAGATACCGGTGAGAAAATTGAAATCATTCTCACCAAAGACCGGGAAGCGATAATCCGGCCGGTCTCCAAAAAAGTGGATGATATTTTCTGCAAACTGCACCGGCCCGACACCCCTCCTGTTTCCATTGAAACCATGAAAAATGCTGTAAAAAAGAAAATGCGGGACAAATATAAATGAAGGCATTGGATACCAACATTCTCATTCGTTTTTTAACCGGTGATGATGATACCCAGGCAAAAAAAGTCTATGCGCTTTTCAAACAGACTGAATCGGAACGAAAAGAGCTGTTTGTCCCCCTGGTTGTGGTTCTGGAAATAATCTGGGTTCTGGAATCTGTTTATGACATCTCACGAGCAGAGATCATAGAAACCGTCGATGATCTTTTATCAATGCCTGTTCTGAAATTTGAACAACCGGCCGTGTTGCAGCAGCTGGTCCATTTTGCCCCGAAAAACACGGTGGATCTTTCAGATATTCTGATTGCAGGGTCGGCAAAAATCAGCGGATGCAGCGCCATTCTCACCTTTGACAAAAAAGCCGCAAAACATGACCGCTTTGAATTGGTTGATTAGCAGATGTTAAAACCGTTTTTTTTCACCCGTGAATGTGGTAAGACTGCTGTGTAAAAACGATTGTATTTTCCAGATGATTCTTTGGAGGCCCATATGACACCTTCTTTTGACAGCGTACTGGTCCTGGGGGGCGGGGTTGCCGGCATGGCAGCCGCCAGAACTTTGGGGGACCGGGATATAACGGTGCACCTTGTTGAAGCCGCAGACCAGCTGGGCGGACATGCCGCATCCTGGGCCTGCATGGCCACCGATGCCTGCCGGCAGTGCGGGGCCTGCCTGGCCCGGGACATGGCACACCAGACTGCCCTTCACCCGAACATTTCTGTACACCTGAATACAACCCTGGATAGCCTTGAAAAAACCGGGCAGGGATTTGACGTCCGTCTGACCTCCGGCGAGGCGATCCCGGCCGCCAGGATCATCCTGGCCACCGGGTTTTCACCGTTTGATCCCGTCCCCTCCCTGTTGCCGGGCCTTCATTTCACAGAACATGACAAGATCATCACCACGGCACAGCTGAACCAGATGCTCAAAGAAGATACCCTGACCGATTTTCTTGGAAACACCCCTGCCCCGGAGATCGCCTTTATCCAGTGCGTGGGCTCCAGAAACCGGCAGCTGCAGCGCGATTTCTGCTCCCAGGTCTGCTGTAAAATCTCTTTGCGCCATACTGCCAAACTGCTGCATCTCCTGCCGGATGCCGCCATCACCCTGTTTCACATGGACCTGCAGACCATTGGCAAGGAAACAAGGTGCCTGGCAGCTGATCTGTCTGCCGGAATCGAGATGGTCCAGGGAGTGCCGGCGGAAATACTGGAAGACAGGGAAACGGGCCGGATGCGTATGGTCACCGAGGATCCGGGCTCCCGGTCCAGGATTGCCCGGTCTTTTGACCTGGTGGTGCTTTCCGTGGGCATGGCCCCGTCCCCGGAACTGGAACATCTCGCATCCCGGCTGGGTATCACCCCCAACCGCTGGGGATTTTTCAACACACAAGATGCGGTTTTACCTGACGGTATCCATGTGGCCGGGTGCGCAGCCGGACCCAAAGACATCCTGGGATCCAGACAGGAAGGTCGGATTGCCGCAGCCAGGGTTCTGGCGGAACTCAAACAGGTGCCGACCGGTACCAGTGATGTCCTGGTATGGGGGGACGGACCACAGGCAGCGACAATCGCACAGACCCTTGCGGATAACGGACACAAAACCTTCTGCTTCGGGCAGGGCACCGCCCCTGCAGGGGTCACCCTTATGGATCCGGACAGAATCCTGGGCGTGGACGGGGCTGCAGGCTGCTTCACGGTTTGGTATGAGCAGGCAGGCATGCGCCGATCCATGAACTGCCGGGCCATCATTGCCGCGCCTGAACCGGAATACAAAACAATGGCCGGACAAGCTCCCCTGACCGAAGCCATTACCCTGGCGGATTTTGCCAGAATCCCGGTGGACCAGCTGCCGGATGCCAGTGCCATCCTTTTGGATTACACTGGCCCGGAATTTAAAACAGGGGCACGCCTGGCCCTGACATCTGCCATGGCTGCACAACATGCCGGCAGACAGATTACCGTGGTCATGAACAAAATGCTGGTGCACGGGGCCGCAGGCCAGCAAATGTATGACCGGGCCCGCCAGGCAGGGGTACGGTTTCTGCGGGTCAACACCCCGGCAGATATCCAGATCCAAAAAACAGACACCGGATTTGGCCTGACAATTGACGAAGCCACCCTGCCCGGCATTCCCGTCACAGTGTCCTGCAATGCCCTGGTCATTCCGTCTGCTCCGGTGCCCGGATCCGATTTTGTGCAGATTGCCGGTCTTTTGAAGCAGAGACAGGACACCGAAGGGTTTCTCCAGTCCCCCAATGTCCGGCACCGGCTGACCAAAAGCCCCAGAAAAGGGATCTATTTTGCCGGCACCTGCCATGACGAGGTGGATGACACCGATCTTGCAGCAGAACTGAACAGCATTATGGCAGACCTTGATTTTTCCGGCCCTGCCCCGGATCACGGGGTAGAGGTAAACCAGAAAAAATGCGCCCAGTGCCTCACCTGCCTGCGCATCTGCCCACACCATGCCATTGTCCTCAATGACAAGGCCCGCCCGGAAATTCTGGCAGCCGCCTGTTTCGGGTGTCACCTGTGTGTGGCCAACTGCCCGGCTTTTGCCATTACATCTGAAAATTTTTCCACGGACCAGGTGGCAGACCAGGTCCGGAAAGACCGGGTGGTGATTCTGGCCTGCCAACGTTCGGCAGCCCTGGCAGCCGGGCCCCTGGACTTAGGGGACCACATCCAGTTGATCCCGGTTCCCTGTGCCTGCCGCACCAGTACCAACCTGGTACTCAAATCCCTGATAAACGGGGCAAAAAAGGTCATTGTTGCCGGCTGCCATGAAGACAACTGCCTGTCCATGGACGGCAACACCACTGCACAAAGGGAATTGGCGCAGGTGGTAGCCATGCCCGGTATCACACCGGACAAGGCCTCCTGGCACCCGGTGGCAGCCAATGAAACACAGACCTTTGCCCGCATCATTTCAGATGCACATATTTCATGAAGGAATTTGATGATGAAAACCGCAACTTTGAACAAAAATACAGACCTGGCCCGGCTGCTCAACCAGCTGACCAAAGGAGACAATACAGATGAATGCCTGACCTGCGGGGTCTGCAATTCCCGGTGTACCTGGTTTGACGGGCCCGGCGGGCCCATGCCGCGGCAGATAGTCCGCATGGCCGCCCTTGGACTGGAGGACGCTTTGGTTGACAGCAACATGCTCTGGGACTGCCTGGTATGCAACCGCTGCACCCAGGAGTGCCCCATGGGCATCACCATGGATCTTGTGGTCACCCGGGCCAGGGGACTGGCCGCTGCTGCCGGCCAGATTCCAGATGATATCAAAAAAGGCATCAAAACCCGGCTGGAACTGGGGGATGTCAACGGATTGACCAAAGAAGAATTTGTGGAAACCGTGGAATGGATGTCCGAAGAATTTTCTGATGACATGGAAAACCCTGATGCACAGATTCTTCATGACCAGCCCGGCTCTAAATTTCTGTACCTGCCCAATCCCCGGGAACTGGGCATCAACCTGATGCATCTGACGGCCATGGCAAAACTGTTTTACGCCATGGGCGAAACCTGGACCCTGTCTTCCCACCATACCGATGTCACCAACTGGGGGTATTTTGTGGGCAAAGATGATGTGGCCGAAAAAATGGCACGCATGGTGGTGGAACCGGCCGAGGCTTTGGGGATAGAGACCCTGGTCTTAAGCGAATGCGGCCATGGATACCATGTGCTCAAATGCAGGGTGGCACAGCTGCTGGACAGAGAACCAAAATTCAACGTGGTCAGCATACCTGAACTGTGCCTGGAATATGCACAAAAAGGTATTCTCAGATTTGACCCGGATGTCCACCCTTATGAAATCGCCTACCATGACCCCTGCAATGTGGCCAGAAAATCCGGTGGATACGATCCCCCACGGCACCTGCTGGCCATGTGCTGTCACGGTGTAAAAGAACTGGTTCCCAACCGGCAGGACGGGGTGTGCTGCGGCGGCGGCGGGGGGATTCTCCAGGATTCCACCACCACCAAAAAACGCATGATTTCCGGCAAACCCAAGGCAGACCAGATGCGGGCCACAGGATTAAAACACCTGGCCACGGCCTGCCTGTCCTGCCACCGGCAGCTCGGTGAGCTGTCCACCCATTTTGAGCTGGGCATGAAAGTGGATACGGTAGCAGCCCTGGCATCTGAAGCATTGATACTGTAAAGTACGCTGTTGTTTCCGCCGTCAGGGGGATCAACAGCAGGGCTGCAGGACTGATTCAGCAGGGGTATCAATCAGGAAGTTTTCATCATGGATAAAAACGGAAGATCCTCTGCCTTCACAGGGCACCCCTTTTTGTCTGGCCTGAATGCAGATATCGCACCGGCAAGGGGGGGCCTGATAACCATGCCATCCCCCATCCCGGCACTGTCAATTTCATACTATTTGTCTATACAGCTTTTTGGTCTTCAGACCAGTTATGTTTCCGGTCACCATCCACAGTACCATGCACTTTTTCCCTTTCCTCAGCAAAATCAAATCCTGTCCAGATACCGATGGAATTGAGAATGGAATCCTGGGGGTGATACTTTCTGAAAATTTGAAAATAATAGGCAGCTTCTTTGCTGTTGATTACCGCTTTGGGATGTTTCGCTTTAATTTCTTGAAATTCTTCGTCACTCATCTGGTTTGCAAGCCGTTCCCCCAAATCTTCACACCCGGCACCCTGGGTATACTGGACCTTGTACCGCCACAAAATCTCATCAGGCAGGTAACCGGTATCCTGGAACGCTTCCCTGAGAATCCATTTTTCAATTTTTGCTCCGTGGTGCTCGCGGATTTTCAGTTCCGGTGGTATCTGCATACCCAGCTTGATCATCTCCACATCCAGAAACGGAACCCGCAGTTCCAGACTGAAAAGCATTCCCATGCGGTCGGCCCGCTGCAGGTTGATATTGTGCAGATTTTGAATACACCGCCGGGCCTCCAGATTGAGTTTGTCAAATGGAAAATGCTTCATGTAGTGATATCCGGTAAACACCTCGTCCGCACCTTCACCGGTCAACACCACGGTGCAGTGTTCTGCCGCTGCCTTGCAGGTGAAATAACAGGGCACGGCACATCTCACCAGAGACGGGTCATAGGTTTCCAGTTTGTTGATCACAATAGGCAATGCTTCATAATATTCATCTTCGGTAAAAACATATTCATGATGGGTGGAGCCGATATGTTTTGCTGCAATCCGGGCGGCTTTGATATCATCACTGAGTTCTCCGTTCTGGTCTTCCATGCCCACCACATAGGTGTGAAGATTCGGAATTTCATCAGCTGCAATGGCAGCAACCAGGCTGCTGTCAAGCCCGCCACTGCAAAATGACCCCACCGGGATCTCAGGATCGGCCAGGAGCCGTTTTTTCACACTTCTGATAAAGGTTTCCCGTATCGCCTTTGCAGCTGACTCTTTTTGGGTCATCACGTGTTCTTGAACCGGCGGCACTTTATAAAACTGAACAAAGCCTTCCGCCGGGGTGTAATAATAGCCGGCGGGAAACTCATGGACCTCTTCGACACCGGCAAAGCTCATGGCACCCAGCTCTGACGTAAAATACAGTTTTTCGTCAATATACCCGTAATACAGGGGCTTGATTCCCACAGGGTCCCGGGCCAGCAGAAAACTGTCTCCGTCAAACAGGGCAAAGGCGAACATGCCGTCCAGCTTTTCAACGCAGGACGGGCCAAATTCCTGGTACAGGTGAAGAATGGTTTCCGTATCTGAAAGGGTTTTGAATTCATATTTGGATGTCAACCCGGACCGAAGCGCTTGAAAGTTATATATTTCACCATTGGCAATAATGCCTTTTTCCCCGTCAGGTGTTAAAATGGGCTGATGGCCGGTGGCAACATCCACAATGGACAAACGGGTATGTCCTACCGTATAGTTATCACCACTGTGAATCCCTCTGTCATCAGGGCCCCGGTGCACCAGTGCATCCAGCATCCGATTAATGGTTTTTTCATCCCTGACACCAAAACATCCTGCAATACCGCACATAACCATTTCCTTTCATTTGTGTATTATGCATTAAATAAAAATAGAAATTAATATTTTTATTAAAAAATTTTCATTCTAATATATTTTGAACAGAAACATTCTAATAAATTGTATTCAGATAGTCAAGCAACTTTTGGTGATAATGATTTTTTTCTGATATCCAACGCCGACATTATCCGACCGCTTTTCATAAAAACACCCATGCCCTGCAGGGCACAACAAAGCATGAAAGCTGTTAGCTTTTAGCTGTTAGCTGAGTACTGATGGCTGAAGGCTTTCATATATAAACATGTCCGGGCATTTGTTCTGGACTAAAATTGGAAACCATTGCAATCCAGGCAGCAAAACCATTTTTCTGCACACAAAGAGTATGTTATACAGTCAGGATTATGCAACCGCAAAAACAAAGATAAAAGGGGGCCGCATGGCAAATTTTTGGCATTCATCCACGGATGTGATAATCATCGGCAGCGGTGCTGCCGGCTTGTCTGCCGCCATTGAAGCCCGGCAGGCCGGTGCCTCTGCCATGGTTTTTGAAAAAATGAAAATCACCGGGGGCAATACCCGCATCAGTGACGGCGGGCTGTCAGCACCCGGCAATTTCATGCAGAAACGCCGGGGGATAACCGATTCACCGCAAATGTTTTATGATGATATCATGCAGGCCGGGCTTAAGCTTAACCAGCCGGAACTTGTGAAATTGTTTGCACAAAACGCCGCAGGGGCCATTGACTGGATTAGACAACTGGGTGTGCAGTTTCAGGACCGCCTGGACAAATTCGGGGGCCATTCCACAGCCCGGTGCGTTACCATTGCACACAATGCCGGCCGTGACATTACCAAAGCCCAGATCAGGCAGCTTGAACAGCTGCAGGTGCCCATACTCACCCGACACGCCATGGCCGGCCTGATAACCGATAGCAGCGGCACTGTGACAGGCGTTCGTATCCGGTCAGATGTGCAGGAGCCCCCTGGTACTGCAAAACCGGACAATGCTTCGGCCAAAACAAAAAATATTCTGGCCCGCAGGGCCGTGGTGCTTGCCACAGGCGGATTCGGCAGTGATGTTGCCTTTCGCAGCTGCCATAATCCCCGCCTGGATGAAACCATACAGACCACCAACCACAAGGGCGCCACTGCAGAAGGCCTTATTGCCGCCCTGAAAATCCATGCCATGCCCCTTCACCTGTCCTGGATACAGCTGGGGCCCTGGGGCTGCGCTATGGAAAAAGGATACGGCAAAGGCTGCCGGTTTGCCTCCTACAGTATCTTTCCGGCCGGTATTCTGGTGAACCCTGACACTGGAAACCGTATTGTCAATGAATGGGCAGACCGCCGGATTAGAAGTGATGCCATTTTGGCCTCCGGACGTATCTGCGCCGGTATCGTGGATGCAGAAGGGGCACAAAAAGACCCGGACAGCCTTTCCCATTGTCTGAAAACACAAAAAATCGAAAAATTCGATACCCTCACCCAGCTTGCCGGGGCCTGGAAAATGCCCCCTGATGCCCTGGAAAATACCGTAGCAGACTACAACCAGCTGGTCAGAACCGGCAAAAAAGACCGGTATGGAAAACTGCCCGACAAAAACACCTGCTTAATAGAGTCCCCGCCCTTTTATGCCATGGCTCTGTGGCCCAAAGTTCATTACAGTCCGGGTGGGCTCAGGATCAATGCCGATGCCCGGGTGATGGACTTGAATCATCGCCCCATTCCCCACCTTTTTGCAGCAGGCGAGGTCACCGGGGGGATCCACGGCGCCGGCCGGCTGGGAGGATGTGCCCTGACCGAATGCATTGTCTTCGGCCGCATCGCCGGTCGACAGGCAGCCATGACACCCGGGCTCTGAGATTTCTGCAACCATGAAACAATCCGGAAGTATGCCTCTTCCATAAAACACAATAACACCTTAAAAATATAAAGGAAAACCATGGCAAGAATTAGGTTTGAACTGCCCGATACCTATTGCTTTTCAACTGAACTGGATGTAAGAATACAAAATATCAATTATGCCGGCCATGTGGGACACGATGCCTTTATCTCCCTGCTCCATGAAGCCAGAATCCGGTTTCTCCACCACATCGGTTACACTGAAGCAGATGTCGAAGGCTATGCCACTATTATATCTGACCTGGCGGTTGTTTACAAAGCTCAGGCCCGGCATCGGGACCGGCTCAGGTGCGATATCGCAGTGGGAGAGTTCAATAAATACGGATGTGATATTTTTTACCGGGTTACCCATGCACAGAACCACACCCTGATCCTTGAAGCCAAAACCGGCATAGTGTTTTATAATTACCTTGAAAACAAAGTCACCCGGATGCCCCGGGCGTTTGCCAAGGCTGTCTCATAACGGCTTTTTTCAGGCTGCCATCCACACCACTGCCCCCACCAGCAGACAGGCGATGATACCAAGGGGGATGGTGTAGCGGAGAATGGATCCTTCCCTGCCCACCGCCCCCACCATGGCCGTGGCCAGGGCCACCTTGAAAGGCGATGAGATGGAGCCCAGTGAACACCCCACAGCCAGGGCTCCGGCCAGCCAGACCGCAGAAGTACCCAGCAGATCGGCCGCCTGGACCTGCAGCTGGCCGAACAGCATCAGTGAGGCCACCCCGTAGCCGGTCAGAAAGGTGCCCACCCAGCCCAGCAGCGGCACAAAAACAGGATAAAATCCACCGGTGAACTGTACCAGGCCCTGGGAAATGATCCAGGGAATGTTGCGGGCCGTATCCAGATCAATAAACCCCGGCCCGTAACCGGTATAGGAAATCACCTGGCCCATGGCACCGAACAGGGCCATGGCGGCAAAAGCGGGCCAGCTTCTGGCCAGGCTTTGGAAGACCACCTGCTGGAGCCGGGTTCTGGAAATTCTGTGCAGGGCAGCGGTCACAAAAAACGCCAGAAAAAGATATCCATAAGCGGAAAACAACGGCCGGAACGTGACGGTGTGAACCGGGATCAAACGGACCTGAAAAATGATCCGCTCAAAGGTCAGATCCTTTAAAACCGGAAGGATGTTCACTGAAAACAGGCAGACCACAAGGCAGACAAACGGGGCCAGGTCTTTGAGGATGCCCGGGGGCATGACCATCCGGCCGGGGCCACCAACCACCAGCACCACGATCACCAGAACCCCGGCCAAAGCCCCGGACACTGGCAGTGCCCCCATCCAGACAATGGCCAGACCTGAAAATCCCAGCAGCAGGCCCACCCCCAGAGCGGGTATGAAGCCACGCCGGCCGTCCGGGCCTTTTCCAAAAAACAGCGGCGCAGACAGGGCCATGATCAGCACTGCGGGAATGGAGATCCAGGCAGCTGCCAGTCCCAGGTCTCTGAGGGGAAGGCCGGTTACCAGAGACAGCACCGTGATGACAATGCCGGCCATTTCCAGGGCCATGAGTCCGGCATACCCGATAATGGACAGAGCCGCAGCCCCGGTGGCAGATACCCCGGCTTGCCGCAGCATGGGGGCCACCACCGGTTCGGCGATCACCCCGGTGCCCTCCATGAAATTGCCCACCCCGAAGGTGATGAGCAGATTACGGCCCAGGCCGTCACCGGCGCCGCCCCTGAACCATGCCATGATCCGCTCTAATGACCCGGCAGCCGACAGCAGCGCGGAAAACAGAATACCGCCCAGGATCACCAGCATCAGCGGCAGGGTGGTAAGCACCCCGTCCAGGGCCGACATCATTCCCACGGAAAGGGGCGTGTTAAAAACCCCCTTTGCCAGCACCAGTGCCCAGATAAATCCCCAGACAGACAGTTCCAGAGCGGACCGTCCCAAAATCACAGCCAGAACCGTTAACAGCAGTACAGGTGTCCAACTCAGAAGAAACAAGCCGATGTCCATTTATGTCCATCTCCTCTCCGATCATACGTCACGCAGCCTGGCTGCCCGCAGAACAGGCCCTGGTTTATACCCGGATAACGCCTTCAAACACCAGGCGAGACGGACCGGTTTTAAACAGGTGATTGGTTTTTTTGTCCCAGAAAATTGACAGAGCCCCGCCATCCAGACATACTGTGACCTGGTTTTTCGTTCTTCCGGTGAGATGGGCCGCTGTCAGAGCGGCACAGGCCCCTGTGCCACAGGCCAGGGTGATGCCGGCCCCCCGCTCCCATACCTTCATCTGCAATGTCCGGTCATCCATCACCTGAATGAACTCCACATTGGTTTTTTCCGGAAACCGGGGATGGATCTCCAGGGCCCTGCCCTGTTTTGTGATATCCACATCAGACAGGTTTTCCACAAACACCACTGCATGGGGATTTCCCACATTCACCACCGTGGCGGTCACCTTCTGTCCATCCTCCATGTCTATGATCTCTTCAACAGCGGTGCCTGCATCACTTACAAAAGGAATTTTTCTGCATGCCAGAACCGGTTCCCCCATGTCCACCATCACAGAGGTCACCTGATTGTCTGCATCCACATCCACCAGGGGAATAACCGTACCTGCGGCCGTCTCCACACGGATCTGTTTTTGGGGGAGGATCTTTTTTTCATACAGGTATTTGGCAAAACAGCGCATGCCGTTGCCGCACATGCCGGCTTCAGACCCGTCTGAATTGTAAATCACAAACCGGATATCATGATCCGCTGCAGTACGGACCAGGATAATACCATCCCCGCCGATACCAAAATGCCGGTCACACAGTTTTTTTGCAAGCAGGGGATACGGCATGGCCCCAGCAATAGCGCCATGCCGGTCATCCATGACAATGAAATCATTGCCAAGTCCTTCCATTTTTGAAAACGCGATCTCTGTCATATGCAGCTACCTTTTTTGATTTTTCCCCTTAGCTGCACCGTGCCAGGGTATCTACAATGGCCGGCCCCAGGGCATCTTTCTGCCAGTTGCGCAAGACATCCATGGCATCCAGTTCTGTCATGGTGGCGGGTTTTTCCAGGGCCAGGTCCGTAATGGTGCTGTTGTTGAACAAAAATCCCGGTTCCATGCCCAAAGATACGCTTTTCTTTTCCCGTAGTTTTTTCAGGGCTTTGATGCGGTCCATGATTGCGGGGGTTTTTCTGGGCATCACTGTTCTGGGATAGGACGGCAGTTTGTGGTGGGGAAGTGCCATGGCACCGGCAATGGCCTTTTGGCAAAATTCCCCGTACATCTGTGCCTGGCGTTTGCTCAGCATTTTTTTTACCACCATTTCCTGTGCAGATGCGGGCCGGGTAGTTGCCATGGACAGCAAAGACTGGTTGGACATGATTTTAAACAAAGGCACATCTTTTTTCTCAGCCATGTCCATGCGCACTTGCAGCAGATTTTCCAGTACAGCCAGGCTGCGGTTGTCCAGCTTGCCTGCGCCTTTGAATTTTTTAAAAAAAGGCGGTGCATGGTTGTCTTCATACCGCACCAAAGTCAGAACCTCACACTCCTCTTTTGCCCAGTGCAGGCGGTCCATGGCTGCAAGGCTGTCAACCAGTCTGTCGTGCAGGGCGATAAGATAGGCCACATCCCCCACGGAATAAGCAACCATGTCCGACTTCAGGGGGCGTTTGGACCAGTCCTGTTTCTGGAATTTTTTATCCACATACACATCGAAATGGTCCTTGAGCAGGGCGGCCAGGCCCCGCTCTCTAACATTGAGAAACCGGCAGGCGATTTCCGTGTCAAACAGATTTTCAATCCTGGCGCCCATTTCCCGATCAAGGCTTCTGACATCAAAATCCGCCCCGTGGAACACTTTGATGATATCGGGATTTTCCAGCACCTGCACAAAAGGGGAAAAGTTGTCAATGGTAAACGGATCCACCAGAAAGGCCTCATCACAGGTTGCGATCTGGATCAGGCAGATCTTTTCCTTGAAGGAATGCATGGAGTCAGCCTCCAGATCCACCCCGATAATGGTGTGTTTGCAAATCCGGGCACAGGCTTGCACCAGATCCGCGTCAGACTCGATAAAGGTAAATTGCAGCATCTTTTCCCTTGATTGTTGGCAGTTCTTTATTTAAAATCTTTATTTTTATATCTAAAACCTATTAAATACAATGGAAAATAAGATGGTAACCATAACATTTCCAGATGACAGTATAAAGCAGTTTGAAGAATTTCCCACAGGCATGGATGTCGCAGAAAGCATTTCCAAAGGGTTTGCCAGAAACTGCGTGGCCATGAAAATCAATGACCAGCTCCTGGACCTCGGCCGTCCCCTCAAAACAGATACCCGGATCAATTTCCTTACAGTGAACGATGACCAGGCCCTGGAGGTGCTGCGCCATTCTGCAGCCCATGTCATGGCCGAGGCCGTACTCAATCTGTATCCGGATGCAAAACTCACCATCGGCCCTGTGGTGGAAGACGGGTTTTATTATGACATTGATATGCCCCCGATTTCCGAGGATGATCTGAAAAAAATTGAAGCGGAAATACAAAAAATCATCAAGGCCAAAGCCGCGTTTGAACGCCGGGTGGTGTCCAGAGAAGAGGCACTGGAAATTTTCAAAGACAACCCCTTCAAGCTGGAACTGATCAATGAACTTTCCGACCAGGAGATCTCCCTTTACAAAAACGGAAAATTCATAGACCTGTGCCGGGGCCCCCACATCCCCCACACCGGCATGATCAAGGGCATCAAGCTCATGAAAATATCAGGTGCATACTGGCGGGCGGACCAGTCCAGGGAGCAGCTCCAGCGCCTTTACGGCACTGCGTTTTTTGACAAAAAGAAACTCAACCAGTACCTGCATCTCATTGAAGAAGCCAAAAAAAGGGACCACCGCAAGCTGGGCACCCGGCTGGACCTGTTCTCCTTTCACGATGAAGCCCCGGGCATGGCCTTTTTTCATGCCAAAGGCATGGACATGTGGAATGCCCTGCTGGATTACTGGCGCCAGACCCACCGGGCCGCCGGATATGTGGAAACCAAAACCCCGGTTCTGCTCAACCGCAAACTGTGGGAAAAAAGCGGGCACTGGGACAACTACCGGGAAAACATGTACACTAGCGTCATCGATGACGAGGAATACGCCATCAAGCCCATGAACTGCCCCGGCGGCATGATCCTGTTCAAGACCCGGTCCTGTTCCTACCGGGACCTGCCCCTGCGGGCCGGGGAGGTGGGCCTGGTCCACCGCCACGAGCTGTCCGGAGCCCTGTCCGGCCTGTTCCGGGTCCGGTCATTCCACCAGGATGACGCCCATATTTTCATGACCCCGGACCAGATCGAAACCGAGGTGCTCGGGGTGCTGCGCCTGTCAGAACAGATCTACCAGCAGTTCGGCCTAAGCTTTCACCTGGAGCTGTCCACCCGGCCGGAAAAATCCATCGGCACGGACGACCAGTGGGAACAAGCCACCAGCGGCCTGGAACAGGCCCTGAAGCAGTACGGCCGGGAATACATCATCAATGAAGGGGACGGGGCGTTTTACGGCCCCAAGATCGACATCCATATCAAGGATGCCCTGGGAAGGACCTGGCAGTGCGGCACGGTGCAGCTGGACATGGCCCTGCCGGAACGTTTTGATCTGACCTACAAGGGAAAAGACAATGAAAAGCACCGGCCCATCATGATCCACCGGGTGATCTACGGCTCCATGGAGCGGTTTTTCGGCATCCTGGTGGAACATTTTGCCGGCAGATTTCCCCTGTGGCTGGCCCCGGTACAGGCCGTGATCCTGCCCATCACCCAGGATCTGGTGGATCATGCAGAGGTTGTGAAAAAAGACCTGGATGCGGCCGGCATCCGATGCGAGGTGGATCTTCGCAACGAAACGCTGAAAAAGAAGATCCGGGAAGCCCAGGTCAATTATGTGCCTTTGATCATCACCATCGGTGAAAAGGAAAAAGAAAGCAAAACCCTTTCTGTGCGCACCCTGGACGGCAAGGTCAAAATGGGGGTTTCCGTGGAGGCGTTTGTCTCTCCGGTCCTGGGCCATATCAAAGAACGGATCCTGGATGACATTGTTCTATAGGCATGATCCGACCCGGTCAGGTTCCCTGAACAGCCCGGCCATGTCCCTGAAACGCGTCCTGTTTTCACGGATGCCTGCAACCCGCATCGAGGTGGACCTGGATGCCATTGCCCGCAACACCCGGGTACTGCACCAGGTCTGCGCCCCGAACACCTCTCTTATGGCCGTGGTCAAGGCCAATGCATACGGGCACGGGGCTGTTCCTGTAGCAGACACGGTCCTGTCCCACGGTGCGGATTTTCTGGGGGTGGCCCGCATGTCTGAAGCAGTTCAGCTGCGGGAAGCCGGCATCCAGGCCCCTATCCTGGTATTTGGCGAGACCCTGCCGGCCCGGGCCGTACAGGCCGCCGGGCTGGACATCCGGGTCACCCTCACCGGTCTTGATGCTGCAAAAGCCCTCAATGAGGCAGCCAGGGCTGCCCGTACCTTTGTCACTGCCCACATCAAGATCGACACCGGCATGGGACGACTGGGGCTGTGCCCGGGCCTGGACATGTCCGGAACCCTTGCAGACCTTACATCCATGATGCAGATGGACAACCTGGCCATTGAAGGAATCTATACCCATTTTGCCAATGCCGATGCTGTGGATCACACCCATGCAAAACAGCAGCTGGCCCTGTTCACACAGGTCCTGGACCGGCTGGATGCTGACAACCTGCTGCCGGAAGTCATCCATGCCGCCAACAGCGCCGCCACCCTGACACTGCCCCAAAGCCATTTCACCATGGTCCGGCCCGGCATCTCCCTGTACGGACTGTGCCCGGGTCCCGGAGTCGACTGTACAGATCTCACTCCGGCCTTGTCCATTATATCCACCATCATCCAGGTGAAACATGTCCCAAAGGGCTTTGCCGTATCCTATGGCAGCACCCATGTCACGGACCGGCCCACCGCCATTGCCACCGTCCCGATGGGATATGCAGACGGCTATTCCCGGCTGCTTTCCGCAAAAGCCCACATGCTTGTCAGAGGGCAGCGGGCCCGGGTGGCCGGCCGGGTGTGCATGGATTTTACCATGATCGATGTGGGACATATCCCGGATGCCGGGCCCGGCGATGAAGTGGTGGTGCTGGGAACCCGGGGAAGTGAAACCGTATCAGCCGATGAACTGGCAAATCTCATTGGCACCATCAATTACGAGGTGGTGGCCGGTCTCACCGGCCGCCTGCCCGTGTGTTACCGCAAACAGCCCATTGACGTTACCCGGCATACCCCTTGCCCCGAAAACAACCAGGTCACGGGAACATCCCTGAAAATGACAGGGAAACTTCAGAAAGGGCATTGCACCCATGACACCTGATTTCAACTGGGATAAAGGTGTCTGGGATTCCGGCCGGACCCATGACCGTGTACGGGTGTGCATTGCCGGGGACTGGGCTCCCATCCGCAACTTTGCGTCCCTCATGGCACAGGAGCCGGCAGCAGTTTACGGCGATCTTTTTGACCGTCTCAACGCAGTTGACCTGAAGATCTTCAACCTGGAAGCTCCTCTGGCCCGCACCGGCACCCTGGCGGTGAAAAGCGGGGCCGCCTTCCGTGCAGACCCCGGCCATGCTGCAGCCTTGGACATATTGTCCGTGGATGCGGTCTCCCTGGCCAACAACCATATCTGGGACTGCGGCCTGTCCGGGTTCAACCAGACCCTGGAAACCCTGACAGACCACGGGATCCGGTGGACCGGTGCCGGGCGGAACCTGGCCGTGGCAGCCACCCCCCTGGTTCTGGAAAAAAACAGCCTGAAGATCGGCATTCTCAATTTCAGTGAGGGGGAAGACCTCACCTGCGCCACCCCCCGGGCTCCAGGGGTCATGGGATGGGAACCGGCCCTGGTGGAAGCACAGATACAAAACCTGCGCAGCACCGTGGACCTGGTTGTGGTGATCGCCCACTGCGGCATTGAATACATGCCGTTTCCGCCCCCCTATGTGACGGCTGTGTTCCAGAGCCTGGCAGCAGCGGGTGCCGACCTGGTGGTGGGCCACCACCCCCATGTGCCCCAGGGGCTCCAGATCCACAAAAATACCCCTTTGTTTTACAGCCTGGGCAATTTTGTATTTTACCAGGCCACAAACCTTTTGTTCCGCAAACTGGGATTTGTCCTGTTTGCCGAAGTGGACCGACAGGGCATGGCAGGCCTTGAGATGCTGCCCTATCAGATCCATGACCAGGGCCTCAGAAGCCTGACCCCAAAGGAAAAACGCCATTTTTTCATCGCCTTCAGACAGGTGTCCAGACAAATCAACACCCCCGGGGGCCAAAAACAAGCCTGGCATGCCCTGATACAGTATTACGCTGCCCATATGCTGGAACCGGAACTGGCAGCCATTTTCGACAAACTCAAAACAGATCCCCCCAAAGGGGCTGCCATGTTCAGAAACCGGCTCACCACACTGCAGCACAAAGAACTGCTCACAGACACCATGACCCGGATCATGGCAAACCGCCTGGATGATGTTTCCTCCCGGGCAAAAGCCCTCATCCGTGAATGGATGACCCGGAAAACCGGCAAATGAAGCTTCAGGTATCTGACCCAGCAACCATTGTGGTTACTGATTCAGGCCTGGGGGGGTTGTCGGTGTTTGCCGCCATTGCGGCCGGTCTGGCCCGCACCTGCCCCTGGCCCCGGATAAACCTGGTCTATTTCAATGCCTGGCCTGAAAAAGACAGAGGATACAACCATTACCCGGACATGACTTACAAGGCCCGGGTGTTTGACAACGCCCTTGCCGCCATGGCCCGGCTGGGTCCGGATGCCCTGGTCATTGCCTGCAACACCCTGTCCGTGATCTATCCTTACACAGATTTTTCCAAAACCACTTCTGTGCCGGTGCATGACATCATTGGCCAGGGGGTGGACATGATTTCCGCAGCCCTGGCTCGGAACCCTGAAACCGGTGTGATCCTGTTTGGCACCCCCACCACAGCCGGTTCCCGGATACATGTCCATGGACTGGTCCAAAAAGGCATCACCCCGGACCGTATCATCAACCAGGGGTGTGTCGACCTGGCCGGCAAAATTGAAAGAAATCCTTTTGACCCGGACCTGGCCACAATGATCCAGGACAATGTGGACCAGGCCATGGCATCCGGGGCCGGACAGTTCCGCCAGCTGGCTGCCGCCCTGTGCTGCACCCATTTCGGGTATTGCCGAAATCTTTTTTCCTCGGCCATTGCAGGGCGCACCGGCCACCCCCCCCTGATCCTGAATCCCAATCAGGCCCTGGCAGACCAGGTACTTTTTCAGGCGGCACAGATGGTATCCCGGAACGACATGGCCCGGTTCCGTATGCCCGAAGGACATGCCTGCCCTCCATCAAAAATGAATATCCGGATCATGTCCCGGGTGCCATGGGATAAACAGCGGATCATTGCCTATGAAACCCTGTTTGCCCCCCATGCCCCAAAGGTGGCAAAGGCATTGGCCAACTACCATTTCAACCCGGATTTGTTTAAGATCCAGCAATAAGGAGACTGTTTTTCATGAAAACCATTCTGCTGCTCACCGGTCCGGCAGGCGATGCCCAGGGCTGGGGCGATCTCGGGGTGACCAAAAGCATGTGCCGGGCCATAAAAGACAGCGGTCTTGACAGCCGCATCGCGTTTGTGTCAACCATGGAAGAATTCTTTGCCGCCATGGAGGCTGGCGGGTTTGACATGGTCTGGAGCGCCCTTTACCATATTTCGGACAAAAGCGATATCATCGGCACAGGCACCGGCCAGTGGCTGGCAGATTATTTTGATGCCCGTGCCATTCCCTACATCGGCCCGGACAGCGCCACCATGAAACGTCTCATCGACAAGACCGCCACCCATGACCTGCTGGCAGCCCAAGGCATCAGGGTGCCGTTTCATATTGAGGTTTCTCAGGGGCAGGCTTTGCCGGACATCATGTTTCCCGCATTTGTCAAACCCAGTTGTGAGTCCCGGTCCGTGGGCATCAGCGATGATTCCGTGGTAAATACCCCGGAAGCACTGGCCCGGCAGACAGCCTATATCCACAACAATTTTGACCAGCCCGCCCTGGTGGAAGAATACCTTCCCGGCGATGAGTACACCGTGCTCATGCTGGGCAACGGCAGGCTGCAGAAATTTCTGCCCGGGCGGGTGGAGGTGGCCCCTGAACTTTTCGGCAGATACCCCATTCTGCGCAGCGACCTGCGGGGTGTGGGCGTAACCCGGATCAAGCGGGCCGGAAAAATGGCTGACCAGGCGGTTGCCCTGTGCAAAAGCGCTGTAGAAACCTTACACTGCCTGGACCATGTGCGGGTGGACATGCGAATGGATGCACAAGGGGATCTGAAAATCATCGAAGCCAACGGCATCCCCGGGCTCAAGCCGGTGAAAAGCTGGAGCCCCCAGCTCTTTACCCTTTACCACGCCACCGGTAAAGGAGCCGACCGGGACTATCAGGAACTGATCCACTGCATTGTGTCTTCCGCTCTGGAACGCTATGAACTGACATGAAAACTGCCTTTCAGAAAATAAAATAATTTATGCCCATCCCATTACAGTTTTATGGTATATTCTTAAAATAGACATAACTTCTGGAGGCACTTATGACACAGACATTTCAGCCTGGCGATGCCCTGATCGTGGTGGATATACAAAATGATTTCTGCCCGGGCGGGGCGTTGCCCATTGAAAACGCAGATGCGGTCATTCCTGTTCTGAACCGATGGATTGCCGATGCTGCCGCCGCCGGCGTGCCTGTGTTTGCATCCCGGGATTGGCATCCGGCAGGGCATGTGAGTTTTGCAGAAAGCGGCGGGCCCTGGCCTCCCCACTGTATCCAGGACAGCGACGGTGCAAGGTTTCACCCGGACCTTGCATTGCCGGATACCGCTGTCATCGTAACCAAGGGGGTGCGTTTTGACCAGGACCAGAACTCCGCCTTTGACCAGACCGGGCTTGCCGTAAGGCAGCGTGACGAGGGTATTAGCCGCGTGTTCATCGGCGGGCTTGCCGAGGATGTGTGTGTGCTGGCAACCGCCCTTGATGCAGAAAAAGAGGGATTTGAAGTCATTCTCATTTCCGATGCCACCCTGCCGGTTACCCCGGAGGGGGGAAAAGACGCCCGAAAAAAGATGCAGGATGCCGGCATACAGATTGTCAGCAGCAGCTCGGTGTAACGCATAGAATCGTGGCGCCTGATCGCAAAATAAACCCCGTCCATACTACAGTGACCGATCAGATCACAACCCATAGATTGCAAGGAGTATAACCGATGACAGAAAAAGCATTCCAGGATTATTATTCAGAAGAATTCAGTCACTGCTATGGCTGCGGCCGCAAAAACGAACACGGTCATCAGATTAAAAGCTATTGGGATGGAGAGGAAAGTGTGGCTGTTTATGAACCCGAACCCTATCACATAGCCATTCCCGGATTTGTATACGGCGGACTGATCGCCTCTCTTATGGACTGCCACGGCACCGGCACGGCAGCGGCCGCCACTTACAGAGAACAAGGGCGGGCCATGGACAGCGCGCCTGCCCTGAGATTTGTCACCGCTTCTTTAAAGGTGGATTTTCTGGCCCCCACCCCTTTAGGTGTTCCCCTGGAAATCCGGGCCACGGTATCCCAGATCACCCCCAAAAAAGTGGTGGTGGATGAAAAAGTAACTGCCAACGGCAAAATCTGCGCCACCGGCCAGGTCATTGCCGTGAAAATGCCCGATTCCATGCTGACCGGAAAATAACCACAGTCCGGATAACCTCAAAATCACGTTCACCCAACTCAAAAGATGGTGTTGAATAGGCATATGAGATGTATTAATAGATTTTGGAGCAAATGCAAATGATGCTTGTAACAGCAAAACAAATGCAGGCCATGGACAGTTTTACCATCAATGAATTTAAAATCCCCGGACTGGTGCTGATGGAAAATGCCGGAAGGGGAGCCTGTGATTTTTTCATGGAAAAATTCACCCCTGACCGGTCCACCCGGGTAGGTATTGTGGCCGGCCGGGGCAACAACGGGGGAGACGGCTGGGTCATGGCCCGGTATCTCATGGAAAAACAGATCCCTGTGACTGTTTTTCTGCTGTCGGAAAAAGACAGGGTATCAGGAGATGCTAAAACCAACATGGATTTTGTGGAAAAACTGCTTCCGCATTTTCCCCGGTCTGCTGTTGTACAAATTGCAGATGCTGCAGCCCTGGCACAGGAAAAATCCCGGATAATCCATCAGGATCTGTTTATAGATGCCATTTTCGGCACCGGTCTGAACTCGGATGTGAAAGGCTTTTTCAGGGATGTGATCCAGTGCATCAACCAGACGAAAAAACCGGTTTTTTCCGTGGATATCCCTTCGGGCCTCAATGCAGACACCGGCGCGGTATGCGGTGTTTGTATAAAAGCGTCTGCTACGGCCACCTTTGCCTTTGCCAAAATCGGCCACATTCTTTATCCGGGAAACCAGTATACCGGCAAACTGCGGATCATTGACATCGGTATTCCCGGATGTGCAGCCCGGGACCAAGATATCCGATTTCAGGTACTGGAAAAAAACCGGATTGCCCGGCTCTTTCCCCCCAGGGAATTCAACAGCCACAAGGGAAACTTCGGACACCTGATGATTGTGTCCGGCTCTGTGGGAAAAACCGGGGCACCCGCCCTGTGTGCCAATGCAGCCCAGCGGTGCGGCACCGGCCTTGTGACCCTGGGTGTCCCAGCAGGTATCAATGCCGGCCTGGAACCTATGGTAACAGAGCCCATGACCGTTCCTCTGCCGGAAACACAATCAGGGGCCCTGTCTGCTGCAGGCCTGAAAAAAATCCTGGCACTGGCCAGAGACAAACAGGCACTGGCACTGGGACCGGGCATTGGCACTGATCCTGAAACCCGGAAACTGGTGCTGTTGCTGGTAAAAAACTGTTCCCTTCCCCTGATTATGGATGCGGATGCCATCAACTGTATTGCAGAAAACCCTGAAATCCTTGCATCCAGACCATCCCCGGCTGTACTGACCCCGCACCCCGGAGAAATGGCCAGGCTGGCAGGTATCAGTGCCAAACAAGTCCAGGCAGACCGGCCGGGCGTTGCCCGGAAATTTGCCGAAAACCATAATGCCATTCTGGTGCTCAAAGGGGCCCAGACCCTTATTGCCCTGCCTGACGGGCAGGTATTCTTATCTCCTACCGGTAACCCGGGCATGGCAACAGCAGGCATGGGAGATGTGCTTACCGGCATGATTTCCGCTCTGGCTGCACAGGGATTTTCTCTGGAAAATGCGGCCTTGGCAGGGGTTTATATTCACGGCCTCTGTGGAGACATGCTGGCCGAAAAAATCGGTCCCTTCGGCTTTGTGGCTTCAGACATGACAGGCGCCATTCCCGGGGCTATTCACAGGATGCAGGCATGCACCAGGTGATCACCCGGACAGATGAACAGACACAGGACCTGGGACAGCAGATCGGTCAAATCCTTGACAGCGGGATCTCCATAGCCCTGACCGGGGATCTGGGATGCGGGAAAACCACTTTTGTCAAAGGCCTTGCCAGGGGCCTGGGGGTGGATGCCGGGTACCACATCACCAGCCCCACCTTCACCATCATCAATGAATACCCGGCTGACAAAAATCTGCGCCTGTATCATCTGGATCTGTACCGCCTGGAATCTGTGGAGGAATTGGCATATATCGGTTTTGAAGATCTTGCTGACTATGATGCGGTCATTGTGGTGGAATGGCCCGGCCTGCTTATGAAAGACCGGTATTTATTTAATCTGGAACTAACTTTTGCATGGGATTCAGAATATAACCGGGTCATATCTTTTTTTGCCTATGGACAGAGCGGCACAAACGTGCTAAGCAAAATATTTTCATAAATTATGGAACTATTTTTTTGGAGTTATTATGGCGCTAAGGGTACAAAAATACGGGGGCACTTCTGTTGCAGATATCCAGCGGATATCCCGGGTGGCGGACCGGGTGGCAAAAGCCCATGAAGCCGGTGACCAGCTGGTGGTTGTGCTCTCTGCCATGGCAGGTGTGACAGACAATCTCATCTCCCTGGCAAGCCAGGCAGCCAGACAGCCTGACAAAAGAGAACTGGATGTTCTGCTTGCCACAGGGGAGCAGACCACTGCTGCATTATTGGCCATGATGCTGAAATCACGGGGATACAAGGCCAAATCATTTCTGGGATTTCAGGCCGGCATCCACACAGACCAGACACCCGGCAAGGCACGCATCCTTGATATCGACTGCCAGAAAATCCAAAATGCCCTGGAACAGGGAAATATTTCCGTGGTGGCCGGATTTCAGGGCACAGACTATAACGGAGATATCACCACCCTGGGAAGGGGCGGATCAGACACTTCGGCTGTGGCCATTGCAGCATCTTTGAAAGCAGATGTCTGTGAAATATTTACTGATGTGGACGGGGTGTATACCACAGATCCCAGGATCTGCGAAAAAGCACAGAAAATCAGCCGGATTTCCTATGAAGAAATGCTGGAAATGGCGGTTCTGGGAGCAAAGGTGCTGCAGATACGGTCGGTGGACTTTGCCAAAAAATACAATATTCCTTTGCATGTCAGATCATCATTCAATGAGGAGGAAGGAACCATGGTCGTCAATGAAAGCGCTGATATGGAAAGCGCTGTGGTATCAGGCGTTACATGCGATATGAATGAAGCCAGGATCACCCTGAAGCGGGTACCTGACCAGCCCGGCATATCCGCCAAAATATTCGGTCCCTTGGCAGATGCCGAAATCATGGTGGACATGATTATCCAGAACACCCGGACCGGCGGAGAAACCGACCTGACCTTCACTGTTACCAAGGATGATTTTGACCGGGCACTGGAAATTACTGAGGCAGTGGCCAAGGAGGTGGGGGCTGAAGAGGTGCTCTCTGCCACGGAAATTGCCAAAGTATCTGTGATCGGGCTGGGCATGAAGAGCCATTCCGGGGTGGCCGCTACCATGTTCAAAGCCCTGGCCGAGGAAAACATCAATATCCGGCTGATTTCAACCTCAGAAATCCGGATCTCCTGTGTGATCCTGGCCAAATATGCGGAACTGGCCGTGCGGGCCCTGCACACAGCTTTCGGGCTGGACAGGGAAGATTAGACCGGCTTCCGGTTCTCCAGGACACGCTCTATTTCGATAATTACTTTTTCGGCGGCTTCGGCCGGATCATCTGCATCCCTTATAGGACGGCCGATCACCAGCAGATCGCTGCCCTGGGAAATAGCCCGGGCCGGTGTGGTGATCCGTTTCTGATCATCTCCCGGTGTCAGGCTCCATGCCGGACGGATCCCGGGGGTGACCGCCAGAAAATCTCTGCCAAACCCGGCTTTGATGGCGGCAGCTTCCCGGCCGGAACATACCACACCTTTGCACCCGGCATCCCGGGCCATTTTGGCCCTGCGCATCACCAGTTTTTCCGGTTCTGCGGCAAACTGCTCCTGAAACCCGCCTTGAGAAAGGGTTTTGCCATCATTGTCCGTGAGCAGGGTGACCCCGAGAACACCGACTTTTTCTCCGCCGCCTTTTACCGCGCTTTTCAGCATTTCCAAAGAGGAGCTGCAATGCACCGTTGCCAGGTCAACCCCCAGGTCAGCCACCCGGCCCATGGCCCGGAAAACCGTTGCACAGATGTCGTGGAGCTTAAGGTCCAGAAAAATCCCGGCAGGACTCATATCCCGCACCATGCGGATCACCGCCGGCCCCTGGTGAATGAACAGCTCCAGACCGATCTTGAACATGCCCACCCGGTCCCCCAGCACCCTGATATGGGATTTCGCCTCTGCCATGGAAGAAAAATCCAGAGGAAAAACAATATAATCCCTGCCTGATTTTTGTGCATTCATTTTCATTTCCTTGAATTACTATACCGGCACCATACCCGTCACCACAAAATTATCATAATAATCACAAAAACATCCTGTAATCAACATGCAATGCTTTTGAAAACAGCTTGGCATTTCTTTTTCCAATGGGCCGTTTTCCTCTTTCCATTTCAGAGATATGTCTTTGAGGGATGGCTGTTAATTTTGAGAGTTGAACCTGGGTCAAACTGTTTTTATGGCGGCTGCCAGCCAGGCAGGTGCCGGGCGCATTACCTTCAAACTCTTTAAATGCCTGGCGCCATGGTATAGTGGGGGAGTTGTTTCCGGCATTGGTGAAACCCAATTTCTTTAAAGCAGCTATTGCCACTTCCTGTTTTTCTGCAGGCCCCTCAAATAGGAGCTTCACTTTAGTATGGTGCTTTTTCATGTGATCCAACATATAAAACCTCGACCAGCTTGATTTCCTTGTCTGTTACTTCCCAAACAGCAACATAGGTTGGTTGTCCCGTAAGCATAAATATACTTTTTTTTAGTATAAAAATCAAGGACAAAAATAGATGCTTTCGGCAAACTCCAGGGATCTGTTGGATCGGATTCGGACAGAAATTCCCTAATATTTCTGTATCCATCACCATCAAAATCATCCACTGGATGCACATCAGCAATGGAAAAAATGGCATCAGTCGGATCTAATACTTCCGCAGGTAGAGCCCCGGGTGGTGCCCTGTGACCGGAACCGTCAGAGCCGGAGGGGCACACCAACCATATCAGAACGGCAGAAGCGCATACAGCAGGCCAGTGTCCACCTTCTGGATTTCACGCACAGCAGCCCCGGAGGATCTCGGGCCGGGCACAGGGCACCACCCGGGGCGGCAGCCAGGCCGGCAAACCGGGTGCATGAAAAACCCTGACCGATATGCTGCATGTAACCACATCCTGTTCAGCTGTTTGATACCCGCCCCCTGCGGGTGCTGTATGACCGGCCCGAGATTGACATCTGACGGTCCTGTCATACAACACCCGCAGGGGGCTATGTCAATATATGTGAAGCTGCATCTCCATGCGATTACCCTGGTCAAAGCAAAATCAGTGGTTCATTTTCCGGATGCATTGTGGTATACTGCGGTGTTCTTGAAAGGAGAAACATGGAAACCAAAAAATACACACTGACCATGCTGGTTGAAAACGAACCCGGCGTAACCGCCCGTATCACCGGTCTTTTTGCCGGAAGGGGCTATAATATTGAAACCATCTGCGGCGCCCCCACAGCAAACCCGAAAATGTCCAGGATCACCATTACCACCCTGGCAAACCCCCTGATGCTCGAACAATGCATGAAACAGATCAAGCGTCTGGTCAATGTCATCAAGTTGCGGAACATGACCGGAGAAGAAGCGGTAAAACGGGAAATGGCCCTGGTATGTGTCAAGGCGGAACCTGAGAACAAAGAAAAGATCCAGCATATCATCACAGCCTTTCAGGGAAAAATTGTGGATAAAGGACAGCAGCATTATATTTTTGAAATCACCGGAGATGAGCTCACCGTTGATGCCCTGCTCGGGGAACTGGCACCTTTCGGTATCAAAAAGCTGGCCCGGTCAGGGGTGCTTGCCCTGTACCGGGAACCCTGACCGGCAAAACAACCGTGCCGGCACATTCCCTCACCCCGTTCACTGTAATACAAACCCTGAAATTTGCACTGCTGCGGATAAAGTGCGAATAAAGTGTTGAAACCCCTGGAACATTAATGATATCTACTGTTATTTAAAAACCATGATCCTTACCACGGATAAAAAACGCTATGTCCTTTCAGAAAATTGAACACATAACCGCAGGACAGCTCAAAGCAGATAAAAATTCATCGGATATGTACCAGGCCTATCTGGGCACCTGCCTGGGTGTGGCTCTTTATGACAGAAAAACCCATACCGGCGGCATGATCCACATCCTGCTGCCGGAACCGCCCATGACCGGTTTTCCGGAATATCCGGAAAAATATGCTGCCACAGGGCTTCCGATGCTGATACAGGAACTCATACGCCTGGGCAGTTCCCCCCAAGATATTACAGCCACCATTGCCGGCGGGGCCCTTGTGGGGCCTGTGAGTTCCCAGGACATGGGCCTGGATATCGGCGGAAGAACAACGGAACTGGCCACCACCATTCTCGGGGACGCCGGCATTGAGATCCGGACATCGGAAACCGGCGGTTTTTTTTCCTGTACCCTGGAACTGGACATGGCCACCGGAGACACCGTCATCAGCCCGCCCTGGGAAGAAAGACAGGTCCCTGTGGGGCAGGTTGTCCGGCCGGGAATGGAAGACATTGCTCACACCATTGAAAACCTTCAGCCTATCCCCCAGACCGCCCTTAAAATTTTACGCATGTTCCAGGACAGACGAGCGGACATCATGGACGTTGCCCGGGAATTGTCCAAAGACCAGGTTCTGGGCGCCCAGACACTGAAACTGTGCAATTCCGCATTGTTCGCCGGCACAGCCCGCATCGACACCCTCAGGGATGCGGTACTGCTTCTGGGCGAAGACATGCTTCTCAAGTCCATTATCACGGCAGCTGTAAATAAATACTATAACCAGATCGGTACCAGCGGGTATTCTCTGTGCAAGGGGGGGCTGTTTTTCCATGCAGTCGGGGTGGCTGCCACCGCAGAAAAACTGGCGGATAAAACCGGGATTATATCGGGAAAACAGGCCTATACCGCAGGACTTCTGCATGATATCGGCAAGGTGGTGCTGGACCAGTATGTGTCAGAAGCCATACCGCTTTTTTTCAGGGATCTGTCCCAGGAAAAGAAAAATTTTCTTCAGTCTGAAAAAAATCTGCTCGGGATCACCCACTGCCATACCGGAGCCCTGCTGGCCAGGCAGTGGAAATTTTCCACTGCCCTGTCCCAGGTCATCGCTTATCACCATGAACCGGAAAAAGCCAAGGACCATACAGACCTGGTCTGCATAGTCTATCTGGCAGACCTTCTCATGGAGCGGTTCAATACCGGCCTGGATTTGGAAAAAATGCAGACCCGCAGTGTGAATGCTGTTATGAAACGTCTGGGACTGAAGCCTTCCGACATCCTGGAACTGGTGGACACCATCCCCATGCATACCATAAAAAATCAGGAAATTTTAACCAGGTAGGGCCATGACCACAAAAGACAAGCACCAGCTGCTCAGATCACTTCCCGGTGTTGACCATGTTCTGGAAAAAACCCGGCATGATGACAGGTTTACAGCTGTTCCCAGGTCGGTTGTAAAGACATCCGTACAGACGGTGCTGGACCGGCTCCGCCAGGATATTCTTTCAGACAGACAACACACTGCCGAACAGACAGCCATTTTATCGGAAACAGCAGCTCTGTGCCGGCAGAAGCTTGCTCCCAGACTGGTTTCCCTGGTGAACGCCACCGGGGTGGTGCTCCATACCAATCTGGGGCGTGCCCTGCTGTGCGATGATGCCCTTGAAAATATCCAGGCCATTGCTGCTGCCTATTCCAATCTGGAACTGGATGTTGCCACGGGAAAACGGGGGCTGCGCTACAGCGCTGTGGAGGAACTGATATGTGAACTCACCGGTGCCCAGGCAGCCATTGCAGTAAACAACAATGCCGGTGCAGTGCTGCTGGCCCTGAACACCCTGGCCAAAGATACCGAGGTGGTGGTATCCCGGGGAGAACTGGTGGAAATCGGCGGTTCCTTCCGGGTGCCGGATGTGATGGCCAAAAGCGGATGCCGCCTCAAGGAGGTGGGCACCACCAACCGGACCCACCTGAAAGACTACGGCAATGCGGTCAGCGCATGCACCGGACTCTTCCTCAAGGTGCATGCCTCCAACTACAACATCGAAGGATTCACTGCCAGTGTGGACCTGGAAGCACTGGTTGCTTTAGGGAAAACCCATAATATCCCGGTGATGGAAGATCTGGGATCCGGCACTCTGGTGAATTTTTCCACCTATGGCCTGCCCATGGAGCCCCTGGTGTCAGATTCGGTTGCCTCTGGTGCCGATGTGGTGACCTTCAGCGGGGACAAACTGCTGGGAGGCCCCCAGGCAGGTATTATTGTGGGGAAAAAACAGGCCATCGACCGGATCAAGGCCAATCCGCTGACCCGGGCTTTGCGCATTGACAAGCTTACCCTGGCAGCCCTGGAATCCACCTTGAAACTGTACCGGGATGAAAAACAGGCTGTCAAAAAAATTCCCACCTTGCGGATGCTGACCATGTCCTTTGAAGAGACCTGTCACCGGGCAGCCTTTTTAGAGCAATCCATCCAGGATGCCTGCGGGACCCTTGGCGGCATTGCACTTGCAGACCTGGAATCCCGGCCCGGGGGCGGCTCTTTTCCGGCCCTGCGCCTGCCCACCAGATGCGTTACCCTGAAACCGGACAATATGTCCGTGGCTGCCCTGGAGCGCCGCATGCGCCTGTCCTGGCCCGCCATCATTGCCAGAATCGAAAATGACAGGTATGTGATGGATCCCAGAACCATTCAACCGGGACAGGAAACCATTATTTCATCAACCCTTAAAACTGTATTGGCTGCAGAATGACACCCAGATTTGCATCAAAGGAATTTACTTTTTTAAAGCCTGATTCAGATGACCACCCCATCCAGGAACCTGACACCTTTTTTTCAGACCTGGTGCACAAAAAAACCGTCTCCTTTACCGCATTTGAAGAGCGTCTCGCATCAGCCCGGATACCAAAAACCGGCTTTGTCTGTGCTGCCATCCAGGTGGATTGCTCCGCATCTGAACAAACCCTGGAAAAGGGCAGAGATATTTTTGAAGCCTGCTTTCATTCCGTGCTGGACAAAAAAAGAGGTATCTGGGAAAGCCTGGGTTCCACTGCATTTGTCCTGGTTTTCTGGGACTATGACAACCAAAAAAAAGCCATGGACCTGCTGGAGTCCCTTAAAAACAAGATTTCCCAGGCCCTTGCAGCAGAACTGACAGTGGGCGTGGCATGGTTTCCGTTTCATGATTTTTCCTGCTCCCGGGTGTTTGCCAATGCACTCAAAGCCATTGACCATGCCGCATTTTTCGGCCCCGGCCATATGAAGCATTTTGACGGCATCTCCCTGAATATCAGCGGAGACCGACTTTACCACCTGGGGCAGTATGATGCAGCCATCCAGGAGTATGAACAAGGGCTTTTGCTGGAGCCTGGAAACATAAACCTCATGAACAGCCTGGGGGTATGTTTCGGTGTAACCGGAGAACTGGAAAAAGCCAAACTGTCTTTTACAGATGCCCTGGACATCAACCCCAGAGAAATCATGGTCATTTACAACCTGGGCCTGGTTCACCAGATCCTGGAGAACGCGGACAAGGCCGTTTTTTTTCTGCAGAAAGCCCACGGCATCGACAAAAATGTGTTTGAAGTGGAGCTGCTCTTAGGACATCTGCTGTTCAAGGCCGGAAAATATGACCAGGCCCTGCCCCACCTGGAAACCGCATCCCGGTTGAATCCGGAATCCGGCCTGGCCTTCAGAACACTTGGAGAAATCTTTCTGGAACGTGAAGACCTGGATAAGGCAGGTGCTGCCTTTAATTCAGCTGTCAAACTCAAACCCGCAGACGGCACTGCCCTGTCCGGATATGCCCTGGTCATGGCCCGGAGAAACCGAAATCTGAAAATAGCTTTGACCTTTGCCCAAAAAAGTGTGGCACTGGAGCCGGAAAACACCATTTTCCAGGAACGCCTGGAACAGGTACGACAATTGACAAAACCGTCCCAGAGCCATGACAGAACCAAAAAATTTGCATAAGCCCCGAAAACATGTCGTACCTGTACCCGGTATTCGCTTTTGTCTGCCTGGAATTTATCTTTGGCCCTTCCCTTGAAAAACAGCCCAAAACCCCTTATATTGTGTTTTTTAAACGACCATTTTCCATGAGGTGTACCATGCCGATTTATGAATATATGTGCAATGCCTGCAAAAAAGAATTTGAAACCCTTGTTCTGGGCAGGGACACACCAGTATGCCCCGGCTGTGACAGCAAGGACTTATCACGGCAGCTGTCCACATGCGGATTTATTTCCAAATCCACAGGGCCTGGCGGCGAAAGCCAGGTCACCACATCTGCAGCATCTTCTGCCTGCGGCAGCTGTTCTGCCGGCAGCTGTTCCTCCTGCGGTGTGGGATAAATCATGACAGAGGAGATACGCATCGGTACCCGGGGCAGCCAGCTGGCCCTGTGGCAGGCAGAACATGTAAAACAGCTTATCATATCCGCCTTTCCGGAAAAACATGTGACCATTGTCGTCATCAAGACCACCGGAGACCGGATCACGGACCGGCCTTTGGCCATGGTGGGTGGTAAGGGGTTGTTTGTCAAGGAAATCGAAACCGCCCTGCGCAACAGGGAGATCCACCTGGCTGTCCACAGCATGAAAGACATGCCCGGGGACCTGCCCTCTGGACTGACCATCGGGGCCGTGCCCTGCAGGGAAAACCCCTTTGATGTCCTGATTTCCAGACAGGGCCTGGTGCTGGAGGATTATCCTTCAAATGCAAGAATCGGCACATCCAGCCTGCGGCGGGCCTCCCAGCTCAAACATCTGCGGCCGGACCTGGAAATGGTTTCCATACGGGGGAATCTGGATACAAGGATGCGCAAACTTGCGTCCGGAGAGTACGATGCCATTGTCCTGGCAGCCGCGGGCATGCTGCGCCTGGGCCAGGCAGACCGGATCACCCAGTACCTGGATGACACCTTCATGGTACCGGCTGTGGGACAGGGTGCCTTGTGCATCGAAACCCGGGAAGATGACCGGCAAATGGCCGGTATATTGAAAAACCTGGACCATTTTGAATCCCGTATCTGTGTACAGGGAGAACGTGCTTTTTTAAAACAGATTGAAGGCTCCTGCCATATCCCGGTGGCCTGTTTCGGAAGGATCCGGGCAGACCAGGTGCATCTCACAGCAGTGGTGGCATCCGAAGACGGGCAAAACCTGGTAAGAAAAGAGGTGGTTTCTCCCATGGCCATGGTGGAAGACCATGGCAGAAAACTGGCAGTGCATGTCCTTGAAAACGGCGGAAAACAGATATTGGAGACAATAAACACCCATGACAGATAAACCAGGCAAGGTATATTTAATCGGGGCAGGCCCCGGGGATCCCGGTCTTATAACCCTTAAGGCCAAAACCTGCATAGAGCAGGCAGACGTGGTGGTGTATGATTACCTGGCCGCCCCGTCTCTTCTGGAATTTGCAAGAAAGGATGCCCAGCTTGTTTATGTGGGCAAAAAAGGCGGCGACCACACCCTGACCCAGGACAAAATCAACCAGCTTCTGGTGGACAAGGCTGCCCGGGGACTGCAGGTGGCCCGACTCAAAGGAGGAGATCCCTTTGTGTTCGGCAGGGGCGCAGAAGAAGCACAGCAGCTTTTGTCCGCCGGAGTGGCCTATGAAGTGATCCCGGGGGTCACATCCGCCATTTCCGCACCGGCTTATGCAGGGATTCCCGTAACCCACCGGGACCATACCGCATTTGTTTCTTTTATCACCGGCCATGAAGACCCCACCAAAAAAGACTCCCGCATGCAGTGGGACATATTTGCCAAATCCGACGCCACCCTGGTGTTTCTCATGGGGGTGAAGAACCTGGAAAACATCGTGACCAACCTGGTATCCCACGGCAAACCGGCAGATACGCCCGTGGCCCTGGTTCGCTGGGGCACCACCGCTTTGCAGCAGACCGTCACCGGTACCCTGGACACCATTGTGGAAAAAGTGCGCCAGGCACAATTGAAATCACCGGCCGTGATTGTAGTGGGCAGCGTGGTCTCATTGCGCAAAGAACTGGCCTGGTTTGACAAAAAGCCGTTGTTCGGCAAAAAAATTGTCATCACCCGGGCCCGGGCCCAGGCCTCGGGCCTCAAGGCACAGCTTACCCTTCTGGGAGCCCATTGCATTGAAATCCCCACCATAAGGATCCAGCCGCCCCTGGACAACACGCAGGTTATAGATGCCATCACCCGCATCCGGGACTATGACTGGCTGGTTTTCACCTCTGTCAACGGTGTAAAATTTTTCTTTGACACCCTGTTTGACACGGGAAAGGATGTCAGGGTCCTGGGACACCTGAAATTTGCCTGCATCGGACCGGTCACAAAACAACGGCTGGGTGATTTCGGGATTATCAGCGATATTTTGCCGGAAACCTTCCGGGCGGAATCGGTTGTAAACGCCTTTTCACACACCGATATCCAGGGGAAAAAGGTGCTTTTGCCCCGGGCAAAAAAAGCCAGGACCATCCTGCCTGAAGAACTGACAAAAATGGGGGCAAAGGTGGATGAAGTAACCGCTTATGAAACCGTTCTGGACAGTGACAACAAAAACACCCTCACCTCCCTGCTGGAAGAAAAACAGATCGATGCAGTCACATTTACCAGTTCCTCCACTGTGTCCAATTTCATGTCCCTGCTGGATCCGGATCAGGCACCGCGATTATTGAAAGATGTGACCATTGCCAGTATCGGCCCCATCACATCTGATACAGCCAGGTCTTTGGGGCTGGAACCGGCCATTGAAGCAGATCCCTATACCATTGCCGGCCTGGTGGACAGCCTTGTGACCCATTTTTCTTCGGCAGGCCGGTCATGATAGCAGGAACCCGTTCCATCAACTATTTGCGGATTTCCGTGACAGACCGATGCAATTTCCGATGCCGGTATTGTATGCCGGCATCCCCTTTTGCTGTCATCCCCCACCAGGAAATCGCCAGGTATGAAGAAATTTTAAAAATCACCCGCCTGGCATGTGAAATGGGCATCACCAAGGTACGGGTTACCGGCGGGGAACCGTTTGTCAGAAAAGACATTTTTTCTTTTCTGGAACAGCTGTGCCGCATGGATGCACTCTCCGATATTTCCATCACCACCAATGGGGCCCTGTTGAGCCGTGACAAGATGCAAAAACTTCTGGACATGGGCATCAAACGCCTCAATTTCAGCCTGGATACCCTGAATCCTGAAAAATTTGCCTTCATTACAGGCAGGGACCGGTTTGACCGGGTTTGGGATGCCATCATGGCTGCCCATGACCTGGGCATGACACCCGTAAAAATCAACACCGTGGTGCTCAGAGGCATCAACGACAATGAAATTATTTCTATTGCAGAACTCACCCGCAGCTATCCTTTCCATATCCGGTTCATCGAATACATGCCCATGGGAGACTCACCCATGGAAAAACAGCAACAGGTTTTGACAAACGAAATAATACAGATCCTGGAATCCGGTCTGGGCACTCTCTCGCCTCTGGCCCATAAAGCCAATGATGGTCCGGCCAAAAAATTTCAATTCAAGGGGGCGCCAGGTGTGGTAGGTTTTATTACGCCTATTTCTTCCCATTTCTGCAGTGAGTGCAACCGCCTGCGTCTAACCTCCCGGGGGTTTTTGCGGCCCTGCCTGCTCAATAACTATGAAAAAGATATTTTAACCCCGCTTAGAAACGGAGCAACTGATGCCCAGCTCAAAGATATCATCCATGGGGCTCTTCAGCACAAACCATTGTTTCATACCCTGGGAGAAACCAGGCCCAGGGATATCCCCATCAGCCATATGACATCCATTGGCGGATAGTTTTTTTTTTGGCACAGGCAAACTTTGGAGACCCATAATGGAAATCCCCCCCTCACTGGTGAAGCGGTTGAAACAAAACGAGGAAATTGCTGAAAAATTCAATGAGATTGAAATCAGTATTTTAAATATTCTCAATTTTCAGGATTTTTTAGAAAAACTGCTTTTTGAGATAGGGGATAAATTCTCTCTTCCCTATATATGGATCTGCATCATCACGGAAACCCCCATTGCAGCCCAGCTTAAAAAACTGGACAATTCAACATTGCTCAAAACCGCCACTGCCTTTGTGTCCAGACAGCAGTTTGTGGCAGTGACAAAGAACTGTTTCACCCCCCTGCTGGCCAACACAGACCTTGACCGGTATACAGCCCTGGTTCCGAAATCGGTTGACTGGGATATCGGCTCCATTGCCATTGCCCCCATCACCCTGGACGGGGATATCGTGGGCAGCATCAACCAGGCAGATCCGGACAAAAACCGGTTTGCCCCGGATATTGACGCTTCTTTGCTGGAACGGCTGGCTGTAAAGGTGTCTTTGTGCCTTTCCAATGTCACCGCCCATGAAAGGCTGCGGTATATGGCGTATCACGATCCTTTAACCGGGCTTTTGAACCGCCGGGTCATGGAACGTATCCTGGAGCGGGAATTTGTGCGGGCCAGCCGGTATAAGATGCAGTTGACCCTGCTGTTTCTGGATCTGGATGACTTTAAAACCATCAATGACACCCAAGGCCATGACATGGGAGATAAAGCCCTGTGCCATGTTGCCGGATGTCTGACCCGGCTCAAAAGAGATTCCGATGTGGTGGCCCGCTTTGCCGGAGATGAATTTGTGGTTATTCTGCCGTCCACCAGCCGGTCCCAGGCAGAACACTATATGGACCGGGTGAAGGATATGCTGGCTGCCACCCCTGTTTCAGGAAATAACAGCCATTTTTATCTGTCTTTGAGCCATGGTGTCTGCTGCATCCAGGACCCTGACATCGATTCCGCCAGAACCATGCTCACAACTGCGGATACATCATTATACCGGGCAAAAATGAAAAAAAATATGCGGAAGAGCGCTTTTTTAAAATAACACAAATGTGTGTATCGTAAGATCCTTATTTTGTAAACGCTTTTGTCTTAAAAGATATTACAGCCTGAAAAGATGATACTGCAGACATTAAAATTCAGAAACAAACTGCTGGTTTCCTTTCTGCTCATATTCATCCCCCTTATCATTGCCGGTGGCACCCTATCCTATTACCAGGTCAAACAAATCCTGGAAACCAGCATTGAAAAAGAACTGCGGCACACCACCGAGTCTTTGTTCACCCTGGTGGAGACCACCGCCGCCATATCCATCCGCAACCGGCTGGCTGCCATTGCTGAAAAAAACTTTGACCTGACCGAATATTACTACAGCAAACACCGGTCCGGCCTGATCACCAGGCAGGAGGCCATTGACATTCTTGAAGAGATATTTTTAAACCAGTCCATCGGCATCAGCGGATATATCTATTGTATCAACAGCAACGCAGACGTCATCATCCATCCCGATTACCAGGTGAAGGGCAGCAACGTTTCAGAATTTGAATTTATAAAGCAGCAGCTGAAGATCAAAGACGGGTATCTGGAATATGACTGGAAAAACCCCGGAGAGCCAAAAGCGCGTCCCAAAGCCCTGTACATGACCTACTACAAACCCCTTGACTGGATCATTTCCGTGTCTGCCTACCGCAACGAGTTCAGACACCTGGTGGATATCGATGATTTCAAAAAACCGGTGCATTCTTTTAAATCAGGGGAATCCGGGTATGCTTACATCCTTGATAAAAACGGAAAAGCCCTCATCCACCCCGCTTTTACGGGAATCAACCTGGCAACGGACCTGGACCAGCCTGCGGATTTCTTAAAAGAGATGCTGAAACGGGATGCCGGCAAACTGAGATATTTCTGGAAAAATCCAAGGGATGCCCAACCCCGGGAAAAACAGGTGATATGGAAACATCTGCCCCGGTTCAACTGGATCATCGGATCCACCAGCTATATGGAAGAGGTATATGCGCCGTTGCACACCTTTAACAAACTGCTGGGAATTACGTTATTGCTGGTTGTGGGTGCGGGTATCATTTTGATCTTTTTTGTGAGCCGCTCCATCACCCGGCCCCTGGACCTGTTAGTAGAAAAACTCAAAGCCGGGACCAGGGGAGATTTTACCGTGCGCATGGACCATGAGTCCCCTGACGAAATTGGACAGCTGGCCGGGCATTTCAACTCTTTTATGGCGCAGCTGGAAAATAACCATACCCAGATGGAGAAACAGATCCAGAAAAACAAGACTACCCAGGCAGCGCTGAAGGAAAATGAACTGAAACTCAGGGGGCTGTTTGACCTGTCCTTTCAGTACACCGGTATCTTATCCCCGTCCGGTGTTCTGGAAAAGGTCAACCAGAGTGCCTTGAAAATGGGAGGGCTTAGTGAGTCGGATGTGCTGTTCAAACCTGTCTGGGAAACGCCCTGGTGGCCACCCGATGCTGCCAGGCAGCTGAAGCTGCAATTCCGGCAGGCAATGGAAGGCAGGCTTGTCCGGTTTGAAACCACCAACCTGGCCCCTGATCAGGGAATCCGGAATGTGGATATTTCCATCAAACCGGTAATGAACGATTCTGGTAAAATCGAATTTCTGATTCTGGAAGGGCGGGATATCACCGATCTGAAACATGCAGAATCCGACAGGCGCAAACTTGCCGTCCAGCTGGAAAAAGCCCAGAAAATGGAAGCCATCGGCACTTTGGCAGGCGGCATTGCCCATGATTTCAACAATATCCTTTCCAGCATCTTCGGCTATACCCAGCTGGCCCAGATGAACCTTGTCTCCCCTGAAAAAGCCAGAAACCACCTGGACCAGGTATTGAAGGGTGCCCAGCGTGCCGCCGCACTGGTCCAGCAGATCCTGACCTTCAGCCGTCAGACCGAATACCAGAAGAAACCTTTGAAAATCCATCTCATCATTAAAGAATCCCTCAAACTGCTCCGGTCTTCCATTCCCTCCACCATTGATATCCAGACCGATATCACCTCCCGGGCCATGGTTCTGGCCGATCCCACCCAGATGCACCAGGTAATCATGAACCTGTGCACCAATGCCTACCATGCCATGACAACAGGGGGCGGAACCCTGACCGTTATTCTGGAGAATCAATACCTGGACCACAAACAGCTCTCTGTGGAAAAAGCTGCTGTGCCTGGAGAATTCATGAAATTCACAGTCAGGGATACTGGCTGCGGCATGGATGAAAAAACCCTTGCCAAGGCATTTGATCCCTATTTTACCACCAAAGAGATAGGCAGGGGCACAGGCTTTGGTCTTGCCCTGGTCCAGGCGATTGTGGCAGAACACCAGGGATTTGTTACGGCGGTAAGCCAGCCGGGAAAAGGTTCTGCATTTTCTGTGTATCTTCCCATTGTGGAGACCAATACCGGATTTCAGGTTCCTGAAAAACCCGTTCAAATGGCCGGAGGAACCGAAACCATCATGGTTGTAGATGATGAGGAAGATATCCGGCACCTGACCCGGGAACTGCTGGAAAACCAGGGATATACGGTAAAGACCTGTGAAGACGGGCTGACGGCATTGTCGGTTTTTCAAAAAGCCCCGTCAGAGGTGGACCTGGTCATCACGGATATGACCATGCCCCATATGACCGGAGAGGAACTGGCTGTCCGCTTGATTGAAATCAGACAAGACATCCCTGTTATCCTGTGTACCGGTTACAGTGAACAGTTCTCAGAAAAGCAGGCCCTGGATATCGGTGTTGCCCGGTACATGTTAAAACCAATCCAGAATCAGGATATAGTTAACATGGTACGAAAAGTTCTGGATCACAAAACATAGACCGCAACAGCTCAGGCATGGCTTGCAGCACAAACACAACAGCCCCCCTGAACAAATTCAGGGGGGCTGAGGCATTTCTTCTACCGGGCTGCCGGGGCTTTATTGCCGCCTGGCAACATCCCGGATCAATCTAAAATCAGCTCGATCTGAACCATGGGGGCCACATCCCCTTTTCTTGGTCCCAGTTTGGTGATTCTGGTATAACCACCCTGGCGTGAAGCAAACTTTTCCGACATTTCGTCGAAAAGTGTATGAACAACATCTTTTTCCCGTATCACTGCCAGGGCCTGCCGTCTGGCATGCAGATCACCTCTTTTGGCCAGCGTGACCATGTTATCGGCAATTTTTCTTAAGCCTTTGGCTTTGGCTTCGGTGGTTTTGATGCTGGTGTGCTTGAACAGGGAAGTCACCATGTTTCTAAACATCGCCTTTCGATGGCTTGAGGTTCTGTTCAGTTTTAATACGGATTTTCTATGTTTCATGGCGGTTTATTCTCCTTCCTGATTATTCTCTTCTTCCGGCGGTTCAAATCCCTCTAGATCCATCCCCAGGGAAAGGTCCATGGAAGCCAGGACTTCTTTTATTTCATTCAAGGATTTTCTGCCAAAATTCTTTGTTTTGAGCATTTCACTGTCTGTTTTCTGAACCAGCTGGTAAATGGTATGAATTCTGGCGTTCTTAAGACAATTGGAGCTGCGCACAGACAATTCCAGTTCATCCACGGACCGGTAAATATTTTCATTAAATTTTCCTTCCGTGTCTTCACCCTTTTCTTCATCGTAATCCGGCTCTTTTTCCTCATCAAAATTTATAAAGGGATTCATCTGCTCTTTGAGGATCTTGGCAGCATAGGCAACGGCATTTTCCGGCATAACACTGCCATCGGTCCATACTTCCAGGGTGAGCTTGTCATAATCGGTTTTCTGACCGATCCGGGAGGTTCCCACCACATATTTAACGCGTTTAATGGGGGAAAACACCGAATCTATGGGGATGGTGCCGATGGGCGCATCATCATCCTTGTTGGCGGATGCCAGAGAATACCCCTTCCCTGTTTTCACCACCATGGTCATGTTCAATACCCCTTTGTTTGAAAGGCTTGCAATGTGCTGCTCCGGGTTCAGGATTTCCACTTTGCCATCAGGGCTGACAAGATCTGCACCAGTTACCTTGGCCTCGCCTTTTGCCCTGAGGGTCAAAATTCTGTCTTCCACATCATGGACGCGCAGTTTGAGCTCTTTCAGGTTCAGGATGATTTCGGACACATCTTCCCGGACATCAGAAATAACACTATATTCATGAAGGGCATCATCGAATTTCACAGATACAATGGCAGCACCGAAGATGGAGGATAAAATAATCCGCCGCAAAGAGTTACCAATGGTGATGCCAAATCCCCGCTCAAGGGGTTCGCACACAAACTTTCCATATGTCGAGGTTGTGGTAACGTCAAGCTTTTCCGGCTTGATCATCTCTCGCCAGTTAACATATGCAATTTTTTCAGATGACATTTAAATCTCCTGAATATCTATTGGGACATATCATACAAGTATAATGTGTCCTATTTTGAATAAAGCTCAACGATCAACTGCTCCTGAATGGGCAAGGTGATGTCCTCTCTGGAGGGGATACTGACCACTGCACCTGTGAACTTTTCCTTGTCGATTTCAAGCCACTGGGGAATTCCCCTTCTGACTATGGCTTCAAGGGAATCAGATATGGCCTGAATCTTTTTGCTTTTTTCACGAAGCGCAATCACATCCCCTTTTTTTACCTGAAAGGATGGAATATTGACTTTTTTGCCGTTGACGGTGAAATGCTGGTGCCGGACAAAATGCCTTCCCTGATTCCGGGAATTGACAAATCCCATCCTGAAAACGGCATTGTCCAGACGGGTTTCCAGCAGGCTCAACAGGTTGGTACCGGTGATGCCTTTTTGCCTGTCCGCCCGTTTAAAACTGATCCGGAACTGTTTCTCAGAAATCCCGTAAATTCTGCGCACTTTTTGCTTTTCCCTCAGCTGCATGCCGTAGTCAGAAACTTTGCTTCTTTTCTGGCCATGCTCTCCCGGGGGGTACCCTCTTCTGTCAAAACTGCATTTATCTGAAAAACACCGATCGCCTTTCAGAAAAAGCTTCATATTTTCCCGTCTGCACTGCCTGCAGACTGAACCTGTATAACGTGACAACGTTTTCCTCCTTATATCAATCCAAGATAAACTTACACTCTTCTACGTTTGGGCGGGCGGCATCCATTGTGGGGAACCGGGGTAACATCTTTGATCATGGAAATATTAAATCCCAGGGCATGCAGCGCACGCAAAGCAGATTCTCTGCCCGGGCCGGGGCCTTTAACAAACACACCCACATTCTTCATCCCGTGTTCCATAGCCTTGGCACCGGCGTCTTCTGCCACCAGCTTGGCGGCAAAGGGGGTACTTTTTCGAGAGCCCTTGAATCCCTGCATACCGGCACTGGACCAGGATATGGTATTCCCGTTTTCATCAGCAATGGTCACAATGGTGTTATTAAAAGTGGATTGAATATGAACAATACCGGTGGAAATATTCTTTTTTACCCGTTTTTTCGTTACGGTTTTTTTTGACTTCTTTGCCATAATTTCTGAACCTTTTTTAGATTATCCTATTTTTTCTTTTTCACAGCCGCTCTTTTTGGTCCCTTGCGGGTCCTGGCGTTTGTAGAAGTCCGCTGTCCATGACATGGCAGGCCTTTTCTGTGACGCAGGCCCCGATAGCAGCCAAGGTCCATCAGGCGTTTTATGTTCATGGAAACTTCAGAGCGAAGCTCACCTTCAACCTTGTATTCAGCATCTATCATTTTTCTGATATTGTTTACCTGGTCTTCGGTCAAGTCCGTTGCCTTTGTCATAGGATCAATCCCGGTCTTGTCAAGAATCTGTCTGGATCTGCTGGGTCCGATACCGTAAATATAGGTCAGTGCGATCCATGCATGCTTGTCTCTTGGTAAGTCTACTCCTGCAATACGTGCCAAATTTTTTTCCCCCTATCCCTGGCGCTGTTTATGGCGTTTGTTAACACAAATAACTCTTATAACACCGCGTCTTTTTATTACTTTGCAATCTCTGCAGATTTTTTTAACAGATGCTCTGACTTTCATCCATCTACTCCTCACCTATTCTCATATATTGTCATTTACCTGCGTGTATATCGCCGGTTATTTAAATCGGTATGTGATTCTGCCACGGCTCAGATCATAGGGTGATATTTCCACCGTTACCCTGTCTCCTGGCAAAATTTTAATGAAATGCATGCGCATTTTCCCGGAAATGTGGGCCAAAAGGACATGCTTGTTTTCCAATTCTACTTTGAACATGGCATTTGGCAGTGTTTCAAGTACTTTCCCGTCTACCTTGATGGGTTCTTCTTTTGCCATAATCGGTAATTCATCTCCTTTT